>WGLQ01000007.1:0-300000 GCA_016125495.1 Hyphomicrobiales bacterium
AGCAGCACCGGATGCTCGCGGATCACCTCGTCGAGGATGTCCCAGACCTCTGGCTTTTCCTTCTCGACGAGTTTCTTGGCCTGCTTGACGGTGGCCGCATAGCCCTTGGCGTCGAGCCGCGAATAGATGAACGGCTTGAACAGCTCGAGCGCCATCTTCTTGGGCAGGCCGCACTGGTGCAGCTTGAGTTCCGGCCCGACCACGATCACCGAACGGCCGGAATAATCGACGCGCTTGCCGAGCAGGTTCTGGCGGAACCGGCCCTGCTTGCCCTTGAGCATGTCGGAGAGCGACTTGAGCGGCCGCTTGTTGGCGCCGGTGATCACGCGCCCGCGCCGACCGTTGTCGAACAGCGCGTCCACCGATTCCTGCAGCATCCGCTTCTCGTTGCGGATGATGATGTCCGGCGCCCGAAGCTCCATCAGGCGCTTCAACCGGTTGTTCCGGTTGATCACCCGGCGGTAGAGGTCGTTGAGGTCGGAGGTGGCGAAACGCCCACCGTCGAGCGGCACGAGCGGACGCAGTTCCGGCGGAATGACCGGAATGTGCGTCAGCACCATCCATTCCGGGCGGTTCCCGGACTCGATGAAGGCTTCGACGACCTTGAGCCGCTTGCCGAGCTTCTTGGGTTTGAGCTCGGTCGTCGCCTCGGCGATCTCCTGGCGCAGTTGCTCGCTCTCGCGCTTGAGGTCGAGCCGCATCAGCATCTCGCGGATCGCCTCGGCCCCGATCATGGCGGTGAAGGCATCCTCGCCGAAGCGCTCCTGCGCCTCGTGATACTCTTCCTCGGTCAGCAGCTGGTTCGGATCGAGATCGGTGTCGAGCCCGGGCTCGATCACAATGTACTTCTCGAAATAGAGGACGCGCTCGAGGTCCTTCAGCGCCATGTCCAGAAGCAGCCCGATGCGGCTCGGCAGCGACTTCAGGAACCAGATGTGCGCGACCGGCGCGGCCAGCTCGATGTGCCCCATCCGCTCGCGGCGCACCTTTGCGAGCGTCACCTCGACACCGCACTTCTCGCAGATGACGCCCTTGTATTTCATGCGCTTGTACTTGCCGCACAGGCACTCGTAGTCCTTGACGGGACCGAAAATGCGGGCGCAGAACAGGCCGTCCCGCTCAGGCTTGAACGTGCGGTAGTTGATCGTCTCCGGCTTCTTGATTTCACCGAATGACCACGACTGGATCTGCTCCGGGCTGGCCAGCGAGATCTTGATGCGATCGAAGCTCTGGGTCTGGATTTGCGGGTTGAACGGGTTGGCGATATCGTGGTTCATCCGCTCGTCTCCTCGATGATGCGCCACGCGAGGGGCGGCATCGGTTGATCTCATTGGGTCGCCTGGCACTGCGAAGGCTTGGCGGCCCGTCCGGCGGTGTGGCGGGGCGGGCGGCCCGAAGGCCGAGGCTCCGCCCCCCGTGTCGTCTCGACTATTCGGCTGCGTTCGGCAGTTGGGGCGCGTTCACGGGAATGGCGTCCTTGCGTGCCTGTTCCGCGCTGTCGATCAACTCGACGTTGAGCCCGAGCGCCCGCATTTCCTTGACGAGCACGTTGAAGCTCTCGGGAATGCCGGCTTCGAACGCATCCTCGCCACGCACGATGGCCTCGTAGACCTTGGTGCGGCCGGCAACGTCGTCCGATTTGACCGTCAGCATCTCCTGCAGCGTATAGGCCGCGCCATAGGCCTCGAGCGCCCACACCTCCATCTCGCCGAAGCGCTGGCCGCCGAACTGAGCCTTGCCGCCGAGCGGCTGCTGGGTGACCAGCGAGTAAGGTCCGATCGACCGGGCGTGGATCTTGTCGTCGACGAGATGGTGCAGCTTGAGCAGGTACTTGTAGCCGACCGTGACATTGCGATCGAACGGCTCACCCGTGCGCCCGTCGAAGAGCTTCATCTGCCCGGAGGCATCGAAGCCCGCCCGCTCGAGCATCGTGACGATGTCAGGCTCGCGCGCGCCATCGAACACCGGCGTTGCCACTGGCACCCCGCGCTCGAGATTGCCGGCCAGCTCGATGATCGCCTCGTCGCTCATCTGACCGATCGAGTCGTCGCCCTCGTAGATGCCCGCCAGCAGCGCCTTGAGGTCCTTCATACGCGCGGCATTGTCCGCCACCTCGTTGAGCACCTGCTGGATCTGCCGTCCGAGCCCGGCGCAGGCCCACCCGAGATGCGTCTCGAGGATCTGCCCGACGTTCATACGGCTCGGCACGCCGAGCGGATTGAGCACGATGTCGACCGCCGTGCCGTCCGCCAGGAACGGCATGTCCTCGACCGGCACGATATGGCTGATGACGCCCTTGTTGCCATGGCGGCCGGCCATCTTGTCGCCCGGCTGCAGCTTGCGCTTCACGGCGACGAAGACCTTGACCATTTTCATGACGCCGGGCGGCATCTCGTCGCCGCGCTGCAGCTTGTCGACCTTGTCGACGAAGCGCCGCTCGAGCCCCTTCTTGGCGCTTTCGTACTGGCGACGGATCGCCTCGACCGCGGCCATTGCCGCCTCGTCGGCGAGTGCGATCTCCCACCACTGGCTGCGCGGAATGTCGTCGAGGATCGTCTGATCGACGATGCTCCCCTTGCGCGCACCCTTCGGGCCCTTGGCCACTTCCTGACCGACCAGCGTCTCGGCGAGACGGCCGTAGACGTTGCGATCGAGGATCTGCATCTCGTCGTCACGGTCCTTGGCGAGACGCTCGATCTCCTCGCGCTCGATCGACATGGCGCGTTCGTCCTTGTCGATGCCATGGCGGTTGAAAACGCGAACCTCCACCACCGTTCCAGCCACCCCGGGGGGTAGCTTGAGGGAGGTGTCACGAACGTCGGACGCCTTCTCGCCGAAGATCGCGCGCAGCAGTTTTTCCTCCGGCGTCATCGGGCTCTCGCCCTTCGGCGTGATCTTGCCGACCAGGATGTCGCCCGGCTTCACTTCCGCGCCGATGTAGACGATGCCCGCCTCGTCGAGGTTCTTCAGCGCCTCTTCCGAGACGTTCGGGATGTCGCGCGTGATTTCCTCCGGCCCGAGCTTGGTGTCACGGGCCATCACCTCGAATTCCTCGATGTGGATCGAGGTGAAGACGTCGTCGCGCACGATGCGCTCGGAGATGAGGATGCTGTCCTCGAAATTGTATCCCATCCACGGCATGAACGCGACGAGCACGTTCTTGCCGAGCGCGAGATCACCGAGGTCGGTGGACGGGCCGTCGGCGATGATGTCGCCGGCGAGCACCGCGTCGCCCACCTTCACCAACGGCCGCTGGTTGATGCAGGTGTCCTGGTTCGAACGCTGGAACTTGCGCAAGTTGTGGATGTCGACGCCGGGCTTGGAGGGATCCGTCTCCTCGGTCGCGCGCACGACGATACGGGTCGCGTCCACCTGGTCGATGACGCCGGTGCGGCGCGCCGCGATCGCGGCACCCGAATCGCGGGCGACCACGGATTCCATCCCCGTGCCGACCAGTGGCGCCTCGGCTCGCAGAAGCGGCACCGCCTGCCGCTGCATGTTCGAGCCCATCAGCGCCCGGTTGGCGTCGTCGTTCTCGAGGAACGGAATGAGCGCGGCGGCCACCGAAACCAGCTGCTTGGGCGAGACGTCGATGAAGTCGACCCGCTCCGGCGGCACCGGTATGACGTCGCCGTTGAGCCGCACGGTGACGAGTTCGCCGAGCAGGCGTCCCTTGCCATCGACCTCGGCGCTCGCCTGCGCGACGGCGCTACGCATTTCCTCCATCGCGGAGAGATAGCGCACCTCCTTGGTCACGAGGCCGTCCTTGACGACCCTGTACGGGCTCTCGATGAAGCCGTACTTGTTGACCTGGGCATAGGTCGCGAGCGAGTTGATGAGTCCGATATTCGGTCCCTCGGGCGTCTCGATCGGGCAGATGCGGCCATAGTGGGTCGGGTGCACGTCGCGCACCTCGAAGCCCGCGCGCTCGCGTGTCAGACCGCCGGGCCCGAGCGCCGAGAGCCGTCGCTTGTGGGTGATCTCGGAGAGCGGATTGGTCTGATCCATGAACTGGCTGAGCTGCGAGGAACCGAAGAACTCCCGCACCGCCGCCGCCGCCGGCTTGGCGTTGATGAGGTCCTGCGGCATCACGGTGTCGATGTCGACCGAGCCCATCCGCTCCTTGATCGCCCGCTCCATGCGCAGCAGACCGATGCGGTACTGGTTCTCGAGCAGTTCGCCGACCGACCGCACGCGCCGGTTTCCGAGGTGGTCGATGTCGTCGATCTCCCCCTTTCCGTCGCGCAGGTCGACGAGCGTGCGGATCACCGCAAGGATATCCTCCTTGCGCAGGACGCGCACGCTGTCGTCGGCATCGAGGTCGAGCCGCATGTTCATCTTCACCCGGCCGACGGCCGAAAGGTCGTAACGCTCTGGATCGAAGAACAGCCCCTTGAAGAGCGCCTGCGCGGCCTCCGGCGTCGGCGGCTCACCCGGACGCATGACGCGGTAGATGTCGATGAGCGCGCTGTCCATGTCGCGGCACTTGTCCGCGGCAAGCGTGTTGCGGATGAACGCGCCCTTGGTGACGTGGTCGATGTCGAGCACGCGAACGGTCTTGATCGCGGCCTCGCTCAGTTTCGCGAGAATGGCCTCGTCGATCTCGTCGCCGGCCTCGCCGTAGATCTCACCGGTCTCCATGTTGACATGGTCTTCGGCAAGGAAGCGCCCGATCAGGTCCTCGTCGCGCACCAGGAGGCTCGTCAACCCGGCGTCGACAGCCTTCTTGGCCGTGCGAGCCGTGATTTTCTTTCCGGATTCGAAGACCACCTCGCCCGTCTTGGCATCGACGAGGTCGGCACCGGGCGTGGCGCCGCGCCAGCGCTCGGCCACGAAAGGAAGCTTCCAGCCCGCCTTGCCGCGATCGATGTCGATGGTGTCGTAGAACGACGAGAGGATCTCCTCGTCGTCGAGCCCGAGGGCATGCAACAGCGTCGTCGCCGGAAGCTTGCGCCGCCGGTCGATGCGCACGAAAACGAGGTCCTTGGCGTCGAACTCGAAATCGAGCCACGAGCCGCGGTAGGGGATGATGCGGGCGGCGAACAGCAGTTTGCCGGACGAGTGCGTGCGGCCACGATCGTGGTCGAAGAAGACGCCCGGCGAGCGGTGCATCTGCGAAACGATGACGCGTTCGGTGCCGTTGACGATGAAGGTGCCGTTGGGAGTCATGAAGGGCATGTCGCCCATGTAGACTTCCTGCTCCTTGATATCCTTGACCGAGCTTGCGCCCGTCTCCTCGTTGATCTCGAACACGATGAGCCGGATCGCCACCTTGAGCGGGGCAGCGAACGTGAGCCCACGCTGCTGGCACTCCTCGATGTCGTACTTGGGCGGCTCGAATTCGTAGCGCACGAACTCGAGCATGGCCCGGCCGGAAAAGTCCGAGATCGGGAACACCGAGCGAAAGACCGCCTCGAGCCCGTTGTTCTCGCGCCCGCCCACCGGCTCTTCCGCCATCAGGAACTCGTCATAGGAGCGCTTCTGGACCTCGATCAGATTCGGCATCGTCGCGGCCTCGTGGAGGTTGCCGAATTTCTTGCGGATGCGCTTCTGACCGATGAACGTCTCAGCCATGTGAGTTCCTCGTCGTTGGGCCGACCTTCGGGGGCTGGTGGCGTGCCCCGGCCGGTCTGCTGCATCGTACCGCCGGCGGGATGACGGTCCCATCGGCACGGCACGGTCTCGGACAATTCGAGCCACTGGTTCGGGCGGCTCGCCGCGAGGCGCCGACCCGGCACCTCGTGGAAAACCGCCTGCCGCCGAGGCTCCCGGCGGCGGGATCGCGGGGCCATCAGGCCCCGCGAAAGCACTGCTCAGCGCAGCTCGACGGTGGCGCCAGCCTCCTCGAGCTTCTTCTTGAGATCCTCGGCCTCGGCCTTGGAGATCCCTTCCTTGACCGCCTTGCCGCCGGCCTCGACCAGTTCCTTGGCCTCTTTCAAGCCGAGGTTGGTGACCGCGCGGACTTCCTTGATCACGTTGATCTTCTTTTCGCCGGCGTTGACCAGGATCACGTCGAACTCGGTCTTCTCCTCGACCGGCTCGGCGGCCCCGCCCGCGGCACCCGCGACAGCGGCGATGGCGACCGGCGCGGCGGCCGAAACGCCCCATTTGTCCTCGAGCATCTTGGCCAGCTCGGCGGCCTCCAGCACGGTGAGCGCGGAGAGTTCGTCGACGATCTTTTCAAGCTTCGACATTTTCGTTCCTCATTCTCTAGACGGTTTGAACCAGTTGTTCGTCGCGTGTGCCGCCACCTCGTTCGGCGGCGGCCGAGGGGCTCAGGCGGCGTCCTTGTCGGCCTTGGCCTGCAGCACCCGGGCAAGCTGCCCGCCCGGCGCCTGGACGATGCGTGCGAGTTTGCCGGCCGGGGCCTGAAGGAGGCCGACCAGCTTGCCGCGCAGCTCGTCGAGCGAAGGCATGGAGGCCAGTGCCTTGACGCCATCGGCGTTGAGCACGGTCTTGCCCATGGCCGCGCCGAGGATCACGAGCTTCTCGTTCTTCTTTGCGAACTCGACCGCGATCTTCGGTGCCGCCACCGGATCCGCCGAGTAGGCCAGACAGGTCTGGCCCTTCAGCAGATCGCCGATGCCTTCGGCGTCGGTACCGGCAAGCGCGAGCTTGGCCAGCCGGTTCTTGGCCACCTTGACCTTGCCGCCCGCCTCGCGCATCTGATTGCGAAGCGTGCTCATCTCGGCGACGGTGAGACCGGTGTAGTGGGCCACCACGATCACGCCGCTATTGCGGAACGTGTCGTGGAGCGAGGAGACGAGCTCCTGCTTTTCTGCTCTTTCCACTTGCGTTCTCCCAGAGTGAGGGCAGGTTGCCCCGCCCCCGCTGCACCATGCCGCCAGATGGCGATCGGCCTTGGCCGAAAGCCCTGACGGCGCTCTCAGCCTGTCTCGAGGAGACGCGCCCCGCCACGTGCGGCACGGTGCCTCCAGCTGGTTCCTTCCGTCGCGCACCAGCGAGCCGGTGCGAAATGGTCGGCTTCCCATCTCATGCGGGCCCCAGCGAAATCTGGGCTTAGGCCGGCAACGAGGTCACCGGCACCTGCAATCTCGGACAGGTTCGGCCCGAGGCGTTTGCGCCTCCGGCCCGTCTTACCGGGCGAACCCGGAACTCGTGTCGCGAGCGGCAGTTGCCGCCCGCTGGGTCACGTCGCCGCGCCTCAGGCCTTGGCCGAGGCGATCAGCGACTGCGGGTCGACCTTGACGCCCGGCCCCATCGTCGACTTCACCGACACGCGCTGCACGTACGTGCCTTTCGCGCCGCTCGGCTTGGCTTTGACGACGGCATCGGCGAATGCCGCGAGGTTTTCGACCAGCGCCTTCTCGTTGAAGCTCGCCTTGCCGAAACCGGCATGCACGATGCCTTCCTTTTCGGCGCGGAACTCCACGGCGCCGCCTTTGGCCGCGCGCACCGCTTCCCCGACGTTCGGCGTCACGGTGCCGACTTTCGGGTTCGGCATCATGCCGCGCGGGCCGAGCACCTTGCCGAGCCGGCCGACCAGCGGCATCATGTCGGGCGTGGCGATGCAGCGATCGAAATTGATGTTGCCACCTTGCACCTGCGCCACGAGGTCCTCGGCGCCGACCACGTCGGCGCCCGCTGCCTGTGCCTCGGCCGCCTTGGCGTCACGCGCGAACACCGCAACGCGCACGGTGCGCCCCGAGCCATTCGGCAGATTGCAGACACCACGCACCATCTGGTCCGCGTGACGCGGGTCGACGCCGAGATTGATGGCGACCTCCAGCGTCTCGTCGAACTTCGAGTTGGCGTTGACCTTGGCGAGCCGCACCGCCTCCTCGATCGTGTAGAGCTTGGAGCGATCCACGTTCTCGCGCAGTGCGCGAATGCGTTTTCCTGACTTGGCCATGGCGATTACCCCTGCACCTCGATGCCCATCGAGCGCGCCGAGCCGGCGATGATGCGCGCCGCCTGCTCGAGGTCGTTCGTGTTCAGATCCTTCATCTTCGCCTTGGCGATCTCGCGCACCTGATCCATCGTCACGGTGCCGCCAGCGCCGCGACCGGGCGTCTGGCTGCCCTTCGGCAGCTTGGCCGCCTTCTTGAGGAAATAAGAGGCGGGAGGCGTCTTCATCTCGAAGGTGAACGACTTGTCCTGGTAGACCGTGATCACCACGGGAACCGGCGAGCCGACCTCCATCTCCTGCGTTGCCGCGTTGAAGGCCTTGCAGAATTCCATGATGTTGACACCGCGCTGACCGAGCGCGGGACCGATCGGCGGCGACGGATTGGCCTTGGCCGCCGGCACCTGCAGCTTGATGTAGCCTGTGATCTTCTTTGCCATTTTGCTCCTCTCGGGGCTCGAGTGCCCCTTGCGCTGGAGTTCGTGGTGCAGCTCCGACGGCTGGCGACCGCCCTTGCCTCCCACAATCCGAACGGACCGCACGATCCGCCCGAACCGGTGTCCGTGACGGACGCCGGCCACCCGAACCCGGTCTAGACCTTTTCGACCTGACCGAACTCGAGTTCGACCGGGGTTGCCCGGCCGAAAATCGACACCGCCACCTTGAGCCGTGCCCGCACTTCATCGACCTCCTCGACCAGCCCGCTGAACGAGGCGAACGGCCCATCGGAGACCCGCACACTCTCGCCGATCTCGAAACTGATCGACGGACGGGGCCGCTCGACCCCTTCCTGAACCTGATTGAGGATGCGCTCGGCCTCGCGGTCGCTGATCGGCACCGGCTTCTTGTCGTTACCGAGGAAGCCGGTCACTTTCGGCGTGTTCTTGATGAGGTGATACGCCTCGTCCGACATCTCCATCTTGACGAGGACATACCCGGGAAAGAAGCGCCTCTCCGTCGGCACCTTGCGGCCGCGGCGCATCTCCACCACCTCCTCCATCGGCACGAGGATCTGCTCGAAGCTGTCCTCGAGGCCGGCGGCCCGCGCCCGCTCTTCGATCGCCTCGGCCACCTTGCGCTCGAAATTCGAGTAGGCGTGCACGATGTACCAACGTTTCGTCATTCTCGTTTGCCACCGTAGGTTGGCTCGCTGGACCATCCAGGTCCCGCCACCGGTTGCCCCCCAGATCAGCGCCCGGCGTTGATCAGAAGGCCGACCACCCAGCTGATGACCTGATCAGCCAGAAGGAAGAAGATCGCGGCGATGATCGACAGGATCACCACCATCACCGTGGTCACCATCGTTTCGCGGCGCGTCGGCCAGGTGACCTTGGCCACCTCCCTGCGCACCTGCTGAGCGAATTCGAATGGATTTGCCATCGTGCCTCGATCGAGGGCGAACTGCCCTCTCAATTGCTCGTCAACCGCCACCAACCCAGCCTCGGCACGCCGCGACCCGGCACACCGCAGATGCGCCCGCCCCACCTACGAGGCACGGCACTGTCGCCGCACACTCGTCACGCCAGGGCTCGCCGCCGCAGCCGTCCCCGGAACGCCCGAGGCAAGAAAAGGCGGCCACGCATGGGCCTATGTACGTTCGATCGGGCTGGCAGGGGCGGAGGGTCTCGAACCCCCGACCTGCGGTTTTGGAGACCGCCGCTCTACCAACTGAGCTACACCCCTAATTGCCACGTGCGTCCCGCCATCTGCCGATCGAGCCGGGCGACCGACGCCGACGCATCGCGCCGGCCTCCATCGCGCGCTCTTCCCGGAGCGCTTACGCTGCGGCAAATGCCGCGAGCGACCGCCAGGGCCGAGTCGCCCTTCCAGGTCGCCTGCCGATGTCGATTATCAGATATGCTTGCCCGGTCCACGCACATAGAGACCCCACCGCCACGGAGGGACCTCGAAATGACGTAGTTATAGGTCTTGACAGATCAATGCAAGCCTTTTTGGCGACGATTCAGGCATGAAATTTCGCACCACGAGGTCGCGGCGCGATCTACCGCCGGATGCGACAGTTTTGCAACAAGCATCTGTGTTTGCAGCGAAAATGCTTGGCTCGATCGAACCGGCTGCACACCCGGCTGCGAGGCTTGCCGCTCAGTGCGGCTGTCGGAAGCGCACTCGAGCGCCAACACGCGGGCACCCGCCCCATCCGCTGCCTATTGCCGGTCTGCCTAACAACAGTAAGATGGCACCCCGTCGCCACGGCATCGCCACGGACGGCACCGTGACAGCCGACATCGATCGAGACTGCCCATCGAACAAGGGAAGAGCCCCATGCCCAATGCGTCCTCGAGTATCGCGGGTAGAGCATCGTCACGACGGGTCCGTGCGCGCCTCGGCGCGTCGGTTTGGCGCGGCCTGACGGCCGCCGCTTCGGCACTGGTAATGGCAGGCGCCCTCTTCGGCATGCCCGACGCCGCCCGCGCCCAGACCTTGATCAAGCTGGGTCACGATCAGCCCGAAAGCAGCCCCCACCACGCCGCGGCTCTGAAGTGGAAGGAACTGGTCGAAAGCCGGTCTGGCGGCCGGCTGACGGTTCAGATCTTCCCGGCGAGTGTCCTCGGCAGCGGCACGCAGATGGTCGAGCAGGTCCAGGCCGGCGCGCTGGAGGCGGCTGTTCTGCCGACCGCCTGGATCGCCCCCCTGGCCCCGAGCGTGAGCGTCCTCGATCTGCCGTTCCTCTTCCCGAGCCGCCAAGTTGCCTACAAGGTCATCGATGGCCCGATCGGCGGTGAGATCCTCGCCCCGCTCGCCAAAGTCAACATTGCCGGGTTGGCCTTCTGGGAAAGCGGCTTCAAGCAGTTCACCGGCCACTTTCCCATCCGCACTCCGCAGGATTACCAGGGCCACAAAATCCGCACCATGCCCGCTCCGGTGATCCAGGAGCAGTTCAAGGCGTTCGGCGCGACCCCCGCCCAGATCAGCTTCAAGGAACTCTACACGGCCCTTCAGCAGAAGGTCGTCGATGGCCAGGAGAACCCCATCGCAACCATAGCCTCGATGCGCTTTTACGAGGTGCAACCCCACATGACCCTGTCGGACCATGGCTTCCTCGCCTATGCCTTCATGGTCAACAAGCCCCTGCTCGACGGGCTCGCCGAGGACCTGCGCAAGATCCTCGCCGACGCCGCGACCGAGGCCCGCGACTACCAGCGCACCGTTATCGTCGAGGCCGAGGCCAAAAACCTCGAGATCTTCCGCAAGGCCGGCGTCCAGATCATCGAGCTCGACGCCGCGCAACGCCAAGCCTTCGAGACGACCTCCCAGACCGTCCACGAGTGGTACGCCAAGCAGTATGGCGGCGAAACGCTGACCCGCATCAAGGAGGCGGTCGCGGCCGCCGGTTCCCAGTGAGCCACCGTCGCTGAGCGACCCGCGGACCGGCGAGGCACAGGACGAGGCGAACAGCGGGCAGCGATCGTGGTCAAGATGCTCAGGACGTGGGGAGGGTGGATCGACACCACCCTCTCCTATGCGGAGATCGTCTTCATCGGCACGGCGATGGCATTCGCCAGCCTCCTCCTCTTCGTCAATGTCATCCTGCGATATGCTTTTCTGGCCCCCATCTCCTGGGCCGAGGAGCTATCGGTGTACCTCGTGATCTGGATCGTCTTCATCGGCGCGAGCGTCGTCGTGCGCATGCGCGGGCACCTTGCCATCGATCTCGTCCCGAAGATGCTGTCACCGGCGGTCCGCCGCGTGCTCCTGGCCTGGATCCTCCTGATCAATCTCGGGTTCTTCGCCATCTTCATCTACTACAGCGCACTCCACACGCTGCGCGTTTTCGCCTCCGGGCAGACGACCCCGTCGATGGAGGCGCCGATGTGGCTGACCTACCTTGCCATGCCGGTCGGCACGACTCTCATGTTCGTGCGCACGGTCCAGCTGCTCTTCGGCGTCATCTTCGACGAGGAGGTCGAAACGGTTTCGGGGCCACAGGAGTAGGCCGCAAGGCCGCATGCTCGATGACCGGCCCGGCGGGGGCCGATGCAGGGGGGCGCGATGACAACGCTGCTGATCTTCGGCCTCCTTCTGGCCGGTCTCGCACTTTCCATTCCGATCTTCATCGTACTGACCGGCACCACATTCCTCGTCTTCGCCCTCACCTCCCCCATTCCTCTCTCGATCCTGCCGCAACGCGTTTTTGCCGGCCTCGAAAGCTTTCCCCTCCTCGCCATCCCGTTCTTCTTCTACGCCGCCACGATCATGAGTCGCGGCGGCCTTTCACGCCGCCTCATCCGTTTCGTCCAGACCCTGGTCGGTCACCTTCCCGGCGGGCTCGGCATGACCGTCGTGCTCACCTGCATGATCTTCGGCTCGATCACCGGCTCCAGCGCCTCCACCATCGTCGCAGTCGGCTCCACGCTTTATCCGGCCCTGCTCGCGGCCGGCTACACGTCCCGTTTCGCGCTCGGCGCGGTCACCTGCTCGGCCCTCATCGGCATGATCATCCCGCCGAGCAACGCCATGATCATCTACGGTGCCGTGGCCAACGTCTCGATCGGCGCGCTCTTCATGTCGGGCATTGGCGCGGGGCTGGTCTTCACCGTCGCCTACTGCACGTATTGCGTCGGCTGGGCGGTGGCCAACGGTGTGCCCCGCACCCCACGCGCCACGCTCTGCGAGGTCTGGTCGGCCCTGCGCGATGTGTTCTGGGGTCTGGGTCTGCCGGCGATCATTCTGGGCGGCATCTACGGCGGCATCTTCACGGCAACGGAAGCGGCCGCCGTTTCCGTCGTCTACGCCGGCTTCGTCTGCCTCGTCGTCTACCGTGAACTCGACCTCACCGGCCTATGGGAGGTGACCGTCGAGGCCAGCCTCAACTCCGCGCGGATCCTGATCCTCGTCGCCGCGGCGAGTGCGTTTTCCTGGCTGATGACCGTCTCCGGCACCGCGGCTCGGATCGCCTCCCCGATGGCCGGCCTCACGCAGGAGCCCGAGTTGCTCCTCGCATTCGTGAACGGGCTCGCCTTGCTCACGGGCATGTTCATCGACGTCTTCTCGAATATCCTGATCCTCGTGCCGATCATCCTCGGCACCATGACCGCGGCGGGCGTCAGCCCGACCCACCTCGGCATCGTCATGACCGTCAATGTCGACATCGGCAACGTCACCCCGCCCTTCGGCCTCAACCTGTTCGTTGCGAGCGCCACCTTCGACAAGCCTTACCTTACGGTCGTGCACGCCGTGCTGCCTTGGCTGGCGATCGCCATCCTCTGCCTCGCCATCATCACGTATGTTCCCGAGATCTCACTCTGGCTGCCCCGCCAGCTCTATCCCGGGCTGAACTGAAGCCGACCGCGTGCCGCCGGACCGACCGTTTGCAATATCGAGGGCCGCCGTCTAACTAGATCCGGCCAATTCTCGTCAGCCGAGGCCTGCGAACCTCGACCGCAAAGCCTTCTTGCAGTTCGCTCCTCGGTCGCCCGCGAACACCCCCCGCCCCACCTCTCCGACATCGGCCCGCCGACCGTTGCCCGCCCCCAGATTACGGATCCCGCCATGCTGGCGACCATCGCTGCGATAGCGCCGATTTTCCTCACCATCGCGCTCGGCTATGCGCTCTATCGTGCACGCGTACTGAGCGAGGAGATGTGGAGCGGAGTCGATATCCTCTGCTTCTACGTGCTTTTTCCGGCCCTCTTCGTGCGCACCGTCGCCAACGCGCAGTTCACCGGCCTCGACGTCTGGCCCCTCGTCATCGGCACCATGTCCGGCGTCCTGGTGAGCGCCGGACTCATGCTGCTGGCGCGACCTCTCCTGCGGCAGCGCCTTGCAGTTTCCGACCCTTCCTTCACCAGCCTCTTTCAGGGCGTCGTGCGCTGGCACGCCTTCTTCGGCCTCGCCATCGTGACGGCACTCTACGGCCCGGACGGCATCACCCTCATCGCCATCGTCATTCTCGCCCTCATCCCGCTCCTCAACGCCATGACGATCGCGGTTCTCGTGCGCTTCGGCAGTGGCCAGACGAGCCCCAACCTGGCGTCCGGCGTGCGACAGGTGGCACTCAACCCACTGATCCTGTCGGTCGTGGCCGGTGGCATCCTGAACCTGACGGGCATCGGGCTGCCGCGGCCGGCGCGCGAGGTCGTCGATTTCCTGGCGAGCGGCGCGCTCGGCATATCGTTGCTGGCGGTCGGGGCGGGCTTGCGGCCCCTGGAGGGTGGCGGAACCGGGCGTCTCGTGCTCGGCTGCGCCCTGCGCCTCGTCGTGCACCCGGCCATCATGTGGGTCATGCTCACGCTTGCCGGTGTCGATGGCCTTGCGCTGACCATCGGTGTGCTGTCGGCCGCCGTTCCGACCGCTGTCAACGCCTACATCCTGGCCCGCCGAATGGGGGGTGACGCACCGCTGATGGCGAGCCTCATCACCGCGCAGGTGCTGGCCTCCGCGGTGACCTTGCCCGTGATCCTCTGGCTGCTCACCCCGCAATGAGGTCTGCGCAAGCGGCGCCGGAAACGAAAGAGCCGCCGCACAGTCGTGCGGCGGCTCGATGACACTCGGCAGGGGCGAGCCGGTCAGCTGAGGTCGGCATCGACCGTGAAGCCGTCCTTCTCCATCTTGAACCGCCCGTCGGCGACGCAGCGCGCATAGATCGCCGTCTTGCGCAGTCCGCCCAGCGGATAATAGTGCATGCCCTTGACGTTGCAGCCCGGATCGGTCGCCGCGTACGTCGCCAGATCGAGCAGCAGCTTGTCCGGGGCCTGCGGGCGCAGCAGGCGCGTGACGTTGGCCGCCTGCCGGCGGATGAAGTTGATCGAGTTGCCGACGCCGCAAGCGATCGCGTAGTTCAGCAGCGTCTTGACCGTCGCGATGCCGGGCACGCCGATGTGGATCGGCATCTTGTTGCCCGAAGCGTTGAGCCGCTTGTCCCATGCGATGACCGGCTCGGCCTCGAACACGAACTGCGTCACGATATGGAGGTGCGCACCCGTGCGCTCCGCGAAGGCGTTCTTCCAGGCGATCGCCTTCAAGTGCTCTTCTTCAGGAAAGTCCGGCGAGCCTTCCGGATGACCGGCAACGCCGATCGTCTTGATGCCGTACTTGTCGAAAAGTCCCGTACCCAGCATCTGCATGGAGTCGGAATACTCCCCGAGCGGCTTTGCGACGGCCCCGCCGATGCACAGCACCCGGTCGACGCCGGCTTCGCCCGAGACGCGCTTGAGATAGTCCTCGAGCATGTCCTTGCTGGTGACGCTGCGCGCCGCGAAGTGCGGCACGGGCTTCATGCCCTCGCCCCGCAGTCGCACCGCGAGCTTGACCGTGTCGAGATAGTCGGAACCCGGAAGGAAGGTGATGTAGACGACGGACCCCGGCTCGAGATGCTCCCGGAAATCCGGGATCTTGGCGGCGGATGCGGGCGTCGTTTCGCTGGTGAACCCTTTGGCGAAGGCAACGATCGCCTGCTTGGCAGCCTCGGGCGAAAGGGGTGCTGCTGCGCTGGACATGACGGGGGCTTTCTATTCGCTTCTGACCTGAACCCGTCGCGGGACAGGGGAGGTCCGCATCCGCGCGACGCGGATCGACCCCCCTCGACCCAGCCCGGGTCACAATCTGCTTATGCCCTCGCAACGCTTGCGCGGGCAATCGGCTCCGTTCAGGCGGCGGCTGCCGCCGCCTTGGCCTTCTTGGCCTCGGCGCGCACGTGGGCGAGGTAGCGCAGGGCATACTCGTCCTGTGCGGTCATCACCTCGGCCGCATACTTGAACTCGATGTATTCCTTGGGATCGTTCATCAGCGGATCGATCATGATCGAATCACAGCCCGCGATGATCGACAGGATGATGAAGGCGTCGTTGAGCTGCTTGCGGTTCGGCAGACCGAACGAGACGTTGGAGAGGCCGCCGAAGATATGCACTTCCGGGAAGCGCTCACGCAGGGTCTTGACCGCGTCGAGGAAGTCCTTGCCGAACTGCGGCCCCGCGCCGACCGGGAACACCAGCGGATCGAGGTAGATGTCGTCGTGCGGGATGCCGACCGCATCCATCATCCCCATAAGCTTGGTCAGGAATTCGACGCGCTCGGCGGCGTTCTGCGGCATGCCGTTCGCACCCGAACCGTTGCCGAAGATGATGCAGTTCTGTTCCTTGGCGAGGTGGATGAGGACATCGCGACCGGCTTCGAGCGAGACCGAGTTGATCGCCGGGCGGCCGGCGGAGCGATCGTAGACCTCGAGACCAGCCTTGATGGTCTCGGGGTCGGAGGAGTCGATCGCGAACGGCACCGTGCCGCAGATCGACTGCGCCGCCTTCACCAGCCAGCGCATGTGCTCCTTGCGCTCTTCCGGGTAGACCGACAGCTCGTCGCAGCACAGGTCGATGATGTGCGAGCCCGCGTTCACCTGCGACATGATGGCCCAGGTGAGGAACTTCATGTCGCGCGTCTTGACGGCGTGCCCGATGTGGCCGATGCGACCGGTCTTCTGCAGGGCCGGATCCTTCGGGAACACCTCGGTGATGTCGAAGGCACCCTCGCTGCCGTCGAGATCGGTGTACACCCACACGTATTGGTCGCCGCGCTTCTTGATTTTCGGACTGTCGGCGCGGATACGGCGCGTCGTGTTGATGTTTTCCCCGATGACGATCAGCTGCTTGTCGGACATGGCCCATTCCTAACATGGTCGCGTTGGCTCGTAGCCTCCGTTCTGTATCCGCCAGTCCGCGAAGTCCATGGCCGTCGGGGGCATTCGCACTGCCGCTGGATGATGGGGGGCTTGCGCGCACTGCAAGACGCTTGGCCCCGGAGCCCCGAGGCAGTAGTTGAGGGGGCCCGATGGCCCAAGGAGCCGGTGGCACGAGTGGAATTATCCGAATTCGCAGCTCGGGATTTCCGTATCGGATCGCATCGTGCGGGGTGACCGGTCGCCACCGGACCGGGGAACGAAACGACCCGCCGGACCGGCTTTCCAAGGCCGGTCTCGGCACCAGGGAGCATGCACGACGTGCAACCGGCATCAGGCGATCGGGCAACCCCCTGGTTGGTGACGGGGCTCGGCATCACCCAGACCATCGCCTGGGCATCTTCGTACTATCTTCTTGCCATCATCGCCGATCCGCTGGCCGAAGCCGTCGGCACGACGCCGGCCTGGATCTTCGCGGCCCTCTCGCTCGCCATCCTGGTCTCGGCCGTCGCCGGCCCGCTCGCCGGCCGCCTGGTCGACCGCGACGGCGGCCGCGCGGTCCTGCTCGCCTCGAACCTGATGTTCGCCGCCGGGCTCTCGGTGCTCGCCTTGGTCGACAGCCTTGTCGGTGTCATCGCGGCCTGGCTCGTGCTCGGCATCGCCATGGCCTTTGGGCTCTACGAGGCGGCGTTCGCCACCATCACCGCCCATCGGCCACTCACCGCACGGCGCGCGATCACCATGATCACGCTCCTCGGCGGCCTGGCGAGCACCATCGGTTGGCCGCTCACCTCGCTCTTCGAGGTTGCCTGGGGCTGGCGCGGCGCCTGTGTTGCATGGGCAGCGATCCACTTGGCCATTGCCCTTCCGATCAATTTCCTATCGATCCCGCGCGCCAGACCAGCCGTATCGACCGGTGCCGGGCAAGCCGATGCACCCGAGCAACTGGCGGAACCGGGGCCGGCGACAGAAGCAGCGCGCACGGCCCCGAAAATCTCGCGCTTCGCCGTCATGCTCGTTGCGTTCTATTTCTGCCTCGAATGGTTCATCAGCACCGGCATGGCCGTGCACATGCCACGCCTGCTCGAGGCTCAGGGCCTGGATCACGCCTCGGCCATCGCCGCCGCCGGCCTCGTCGGCATCGCCCAGTCCGCTGCACGCCTCACCGAATACGCATTGTTCGCACGCGTCCATCCGGCGCTGCTCGCCAGTTTCGCCGCTTCGCTCCACCCCCTCGGGGCACTGCTGCTGACGCTCTTGGCGGGCGTTGCTGCGCCGCTGTTCACCATCCTGCACGGCATCGGCAACGGCCTGTTCACGGTCGCGCGCGGCACCTTGCCTCTGACACTCTTCGGTGCCAGCAACTACGGCCTTCGGCTCAATCTCTTGATGATGCCCGCACGTATCGCCCAGGCCGCAAGTCCGTTCGTGCTCGGTCTGGTAATCGACCTGGGCGCAGACCGCGCCCTCGTTCTCACGGCCGGCCTCGGCCTCATCGCGATGCTGACAACCGCCCTGATATGGAGACGAGACCAGAACGATGCCCATACGCCACGTCGACGCCATTGATCACCTGCCCGCACTCGATCGGCGCTACATGCAGCGCCTGCCCAACGAGGGGCTTTCCGACCCGCTCGGTCACAAGCCACGCATTCTCCTCCTCTATGGCTCGCTGCGGCCGCGCTCCTTTTCCCGCCTCGTGGTCGAGGAATGCGCCCGGCTCCTGACGCTGTTCGGCGCCGAACCCCGCATTTTCGATCCCTCGACACTGCCGCTTCCCGATCAGATCACCGGCGACGACCACCCGGCGGTGCACGAGTTGCTGGAGCTGTCCATGTGGTCGGAAGGCCATGTCTGGTGCAGCCCCGAACGCCATGGCCAGATCACCGGCGTCATGAAGACGCAGATCGATCACCTGCCGCTGAGCCGCGGCGGCATGCGCCCCACCCAGGGGCGCACGCTGGCGGTCATGCAGGTCAGTGGCGGTTCGCAGTCCTTCAACGCCGTCAACACGTTGCGTGTGCTCGGCCGCTGGATGCGCATGGTCACCATCCCCAACCAGTCGAGCGTGCCTATGGCCTTCCAGGAGTTCGACGAAGCCGGCCGAATGCGCGCATCGAACTACTACGATCGCATCGTCGACGTCATGGAGGAACTGGTGCGCTTCACGATCCTCGTGCGCCCGCGCGTCGAGTTGCTGACCGACCGCTATTCCGAGCGCAAGGAGCGCGGTGGTCCAGCGCTCGATCCGGCCAAGGACCTGTCCTCCATCGCCATCGCTCCCCAGCGCTGAGACCGCGGCGGCTGGCGCGTGCCAGCCGCCGGGCTCAGGTGGTCTTGCGCGCGTATTCGGAGACCGCGCCGAGCCGCCGTTCGATTTCATCGACGCTCGGCGGCGTGCCTGGAACGTGTCTCTCGAGCGCCTCGCGCATCGCAGCCAGATGCTCGGGGCTCGTGCCACAGCAGCCCCCGATGATGGTCGCGCCGCTGTCGCGCGCGAGCCGGGCGTAGTCCGCCATCAGCTCCGGCGTACCCGAATAGACGATCTCCCCCGCGTCACTCATTTGCGGCAGCCCGCAGTTGCCCTTGGCGACCACTGAGAGCGGTCCGCTCTCCCGGGCCATGGCTGCGACGTTGCAGACGAGTTCGGAGGCACCGGTACCGCAGTTGGCGCCGATGGCGACGAGATCGTGGCCGATCCCTTGCGCGATCTTGGCGAAAGCGACCGGCGAAATGCCCATCATCGTGCGCCCCTTGGTATCGAAGCTCATGGTCGCGACGATCGGAAGGTCGGTGCGAGCCGCGCCCGAAACCGCCGCTGTCAGTTCCTCTTCGGACGAGATCGTTTCGATCCAGAGGACATCGGCGCCGCCTTCCGCCAGACCTTCGGCCTGCTCTGCGTAAGCGGCCGTTCCGGCCTCGACCGTGAGGTCCCCGATCGGCTGATAGAGATCGCCCGTCGGCCCCATGCTGCCGGCAACCAGCACCGGCCGCCCTGCCGCGTCGGCCGCCGAGCGGGCGTGCGCCGCTGCCTTGGCGTTGACCTCGCGCACGCGGTGCCCGTCGCCATGCAGCCGCAGCCGGTTCGCCGTTCCCCCGAACGAGTTCGTCAGCACGAGATCGGCGCCGGCGGCGATGAACCGGCGATGCAGGTCGATAACCCTGTCCGGATGCTCGTCGTTCCAGATTTCCGGCGGCGTGCCCGATTTGAGACCCATGCGGAAGTAGTTCGTGCCGGTGGCGCCGTCGGCGAGAAGCCAACCGCGCTCACGCAGCATCTCGCGAATCGAGTGCTTGGGCATGCTAGAGTGCCTCGCGATCTTCATCGACTCGCGCGACAATAGTCGCCTCGCCGGCCTCTGGCCACACACCATCCGGCTGAGGCCCGCGCGGCCTCGGGCGACATCGCGGCGACCGTTCGCATGGTGCGGAGCATCCGAATGCAGGGCAGCGACGCCACGGCCGCCACGACGCAGGCGACATCCGGCACCGTCAGCATCGCGGTTCTGCTGCTTTGCATTGCCCTGCTCGCGCTCGCCACCGGTCTCCAGGGCTCGCTGATCGGCGTCAGCGCCGTGCGCGCCAATTTCACCAGTCTCGAGATTGGCTACGTCGCGACGGGCTACCCGGTCGGGTTGCTCATCGGCTCCTGGCTGACGCTCTCACTGGTCGACCGTGTCGGCTACATTCGCGTCTTTGCGGCCTATGCTTCGATCGCCTCGTCGGCGGCGTTGCTGGTGCCGCTGATCGCGGACCCGAACTGGTGGTTCGCCCTGCGCGTCCTCACCGGTGTCTGCACCGCCGGGCTCTACATCATTTGCGAAGCCTGGCTCAACGCCGCCACGAGCAATGCCAACCGTGGCCGCGTCCTCGCCGTCTACATGGTCGTTACCTACAGCATGATGGGGCTCGGTCAGTTCCTGCTCGCGATCGACGACACTTCCGGCCTCACCCGTTTCATCGTCGCCTCCGTGATCCTGTCCTTCGCGCTCGTGCCGATCACACTCATCCGCGTCGAGGCGCCGAGCGTCGCACTCGCCAAGCCGCTTTCCCTCGCGACCGTCGTGCGCGCCTCGCCGCTGGCGGCCGCGACGATGTTCGTCAACGGCATCGCCCAGAGCGCGTTCTTCGGTCTCGGTGCGGTCTACGGTTCGGCGCTCGGTCTCTCGGTGGCGCTGATTTCGTTGATGATGGCACTGCCGACCCTCGGGGTCACGCTCCTGCAATATCCTCTCGGCCAGCTCTCGGACCTGGTCGACCGGCGCGCGCTGTTGTTGGTGGTGAGCGGTCTTGCGGCGCTGGCCGCCTTGGCGGCCTCGCTGGCGCTGACCGACGTTTGGTGGCTGATCGCGCTCTTTGCGCTCTACGGCACCCTCGCCATCCCGACCCGCTCGATTGCCCTCGCCCACGCCAACGATCAGATCCCGCGCGAACAGACGCTGTCCGCCTCGAGCAAGCTCTTCCTGATCTATGGAATCGGCTCGACGGCGGGACCTCTGGCAGCCGGAACCGTCATGGAAATGGCCGGAACCCAAGCCTTCATGCAGTTCCACGCAGCCGCCTTCGCGTCCGTTTTGATCTTTTCGCTGGTGCGCATTCTACTCGGTCCGGTGCGCCAGCGCACCCGCCAGGCCGGCGTCGTGCAGGTGACCCCGACCTCGACACCGGTGGCCACCAAGGGCCTCTTGTCGGGGCGCGACCAGGACGACCCGGAGGAAACACCGGCTGCCCAATGAACCGCAAGCAGAACGGCGCCCGATCGCTGCCGCCTGACGCCGCAAGGCCCCTCACTCGAAGTCGGGCCACCCTTTCCAGCCGGACGGCACGTCGAGCTTGTAGTTGCGGCTGTGCGTCTTGACGTCCCAGCGAACGTAGAGATCGCCGAGAAAGAAATAATTCTTGCGGTTGTTGAGCGCCGCGCTGCGCCGCGTCCAATTGACGCTTACCGCGCACGTCGGGGCAATGACCAGACCGCCGGTCCACCCGTCCCCGATCTTGCGCGGATAGCCGCGATCCTCGGCGGCCGGGAAATTCGCTCCCTCCACCGTCCAGCGCGTGTACTCGTCGCCACGGAACGCGTAGATGCGGCGGGCATCGCCATAGTCGACGAAGAGAGGGGTGAAATGGCCGTCCTCGATCAGCCGGCTGGGCAGCACCGTCGAAAGCTCGAGCGCCTCCTCGACGATCCGGTTCTTTCCGATGTCCCAGGCGACGACGCGCTTTTCCCCTTTGAAGAAGAAGAACGCGCGATTGCCCCATTCGGGCACGTGGATCGCCCCCTCGAGCACACCGCCCGGCACCGCCTCCATCAACCCCGGCCAGCCCTGGGAGATCTCGCGCGGATAGCCTTCATAGAGCCGCTCGTTGTCGACGTCCCAGCGGATGTACTGACGATTCTTGAAGAAATAGAGCGCGTAAGGTGGATCCGATTTCAGCGACTGGCGCCAATCGACGTAGAGTGCAGCATTGGGCCCGTACATGATCTCGCCTCCCTCGCGCCTTTCGGACAATCACCAATATAGGTGCCGCGACGCCAGGTACACCAGCGAGGACGTGCGCCAGACGCATTGCCCATGCCGAGAGATGCGGCAACGACCTTGGGATCACCAGACCGGTCCGGCCGCGCGCGGATCGCTCCCCGCGCCCGCAATCTTCAGCGAACGGTCCGGAAGATCGCCGCCTGCACCGGATGGGCGAGCGGTCCGTCGTCGCGCAAAAGGCGCACGGCATCGCCGACGACGAGCGGTTCCATCTCCGCCTCGATCCGCCCGAGGACGACGTTGTGCGCGCCGTCCATGGCGATGAGACCGATTTGCCAGTTCCCCGTTCGCCCGCTGATCGGCAGGGTCGGTGAAGCCGACGTGAGCGCGGTGATGCGCCCGAGACCGGAGAGGGTAATCCACACCCCGGCTTCGCTTCCACAGGTGCAAACGAGGCGCGGCGCGAACCAGACCCTGCCGCAGGCCGCACACCGGCTGGCCATCGCAATGCCCCGTTCGAGGCCCTCGAAATAGGGGCCGAGCGCGCCGAGCGGGTGGCTGTAATGCATGGCGATGGAAATCTCGCATGTCCGGCCCGCCGACATCGTCGTCCTTTCCTTCGCCCTCAGTCGATACACTCGAGGACATGCACGACATTCACCGTCGCCACCCCGCCGTGCGCATCGGCGATCCCGCGCCGCAAGCGCCGGGCCGGCTGCAGGCCATCATGATAGCGCCCCTGCAGCAATCGGGTCAGCGTGTGCACTTGCGCGATGCCGACCGCTCCCGGTGCGCCGCCCTGGCCGATGAGGCCGCCGGAGAGGTTGACCGGCAGCGGCCCGCCGCGCTCGAAGCGCCCCGCCGCGATGTCGGCGGCAAGGCCCGCCTCCTCGGCGAGTCCGAGTGCGACGAGGCCCTGCAATTCGGCACCGGTATATGCGTCATAGCATTCCACGATATCGATCTGCGCGCCCGGATCCGCGATGCCCGCCATGCGGTAGGCGGCGGCTGCTGCTGCCGCCTTGCCCGCGAACTGCGCGATGTCGGCGCGATCCCCGAGCCGCACGTGATCGCTGGCCGCGCCCGACGCGGTGATGGCGACGCGCGGGCGCACACCTGTTGGCGAGGTCGCGCCACACGCCAGCACCACCGCCGCCGCCCCGTCGCTGATGAGGCTGCAGTCGAGCCGCTTGTAGGGGGCCGCGACCGGCGGCGAGGCGAGCACGTCGTCGATGGTGATCGCCATCGGCTTGTGGGCATCGGGGTTGAAGCGCGCGTTGCCGTGATTCTTGACCGAAACGCTCGCCAGATCTCGCTCATCGAGCCCGCTTCTCTCGAGGAAGGCTCCAGCCGAGAGGGCATAGAGGCTGGTCGCATCCGCCCCCGCGAACCCCTCGAGGTCCGCGTCGAACGAGAGCCCGTAGAGGAACCGCACATCCGCCCCGGAAAGGTGCGAGGCGGCGTGCTCGAACCCGACCACCAGCACACGGTCGGCGAGCCCCGAGGCGATGTGCATGACGCCGGCCCGCACGGCCATCGCGCCGCTCGCCCCGCCCGCTTCGATCCGCATCACCGGCCGCGGCACACCGCCGATCTCGTCGTTCATCAGCGCGCCGGCCGAGAGCTGGAGGGAAAGATGGTCGCTTTCGCTCGCCACCACCACCGCGTCGATCGCCGCCATCGTCAGCCCGGCATCATCGAGCGCGGACCTGGCCACCGCCCTCACCCAGTCGCGCGCGCTGGACCCGTCGGCACTCCGGCGGAATGGCGTCATCGCGCTGCCGAGGACGACGACGTCGAGCATCATGCCGTCGGTGCCTTGCCGCCCCCTGCCTGCCCCTCGTACTCGAGGCGCCGAAGCTCTCCGCGGCGGATCTTGCCCGAACTCGTGAGGGGAAAGGAATCCACGTATTCGATCCGGCGCGGATATTTGTATGCCGCGAGGTTCCGCTTGACGTGCTCTTGCAGTTCCCGCGTCAGCGCCTCGCCCGCTCTTGCCCCGGCCACGAGGCGCACGAACGCCTTGACCACGGCGCCACGCTCGGCATCGGGGCTCGCCACCACCGCGGCCTCCGCCACCGCCGGATGACGCACAAGGCAATCCTCCACTTCCGCCGGGCCGATCCGATAGCCCGCGCTCTTGATGAGATCGTCGCCCCGGCCCTGATACCAGTAGTAACCATCCTCGTCGCGCCGCGCGAGGTCGCGGGTCCGAAGCCAGCGCCCCAGCCTCAACCCTTCCGGAATGCCCGGCTGCCCCCAGTAGCCGAGGAACAGCGTCGGATCGTCGACCGGCGCGACGATTTCCCCCGTCTGACCGGGCCCGACCTCGTTGCCCTCCTCGTCGACCAGCGTCGTGCCGTGCCCCGGATAAGCCTTGCCCATCGAGCCCTGCCGCGCCGGATAGAGCGCCGCGCAGTTGCCGACCAGATGGTTGAACTCGGTCAGACCATAGAACTCGTTGCACACCGCTCCGAGCGCTTCGTTGCACCAGCGCACGATCTCGCCAGGAAGGCTTTCGCCCCCTGTGCATATGGTCCGCACCTTCAGCGCGTGGCGCTGGCGCGGGTCCGCGACCTCCGCCAGTCGTTTTAGGCCGGTCGGCGTGATGAACGCGTGTGTGACCGCGTGCCGGTCCATGAACGAGAACGCCCATTCCGCCTCGTAGCGGTGCCTGCTGGCGATGACCGTATGGCCGCACCACCAGGCCGGCAGCAGCAGGTCGAGCAGCCCCCCGACCCAGGCCCAGTCGGCCGGCGTCCAGAAGACCAGCCCCTCCTCGTCGAGTTCAAGGTTGAAGAAGAGGGAAATGGTCGGCATGTAGGCGTGCAGGATGCGGTGGCCGTGCAACAGACCCTTGGGCAGCCCCGTGGAGCCGGAGGTGTACATGAGCAGGGCCGGCTCGTCCGCGCGGGTCGCGACGGGCGATGGCACCGGACCGTCCCCCGCCATGACGTCCGCCAGAGATATTCCTCCCGCGATCGGCACCGTGCCACACCATATCGCCCGCAGCGGCTGCGCGAGCCCCGCCGCGACCTCGGCATTGGGCGCCCACGTCTCGGCCCGCGTGATGACGAACCGCGCGCCGCAATCACCGAGCGCGTGACGCACCGTTTCGGGACCATAGAGTTCCGAGAGGGTTACGACGACGGCCCCGAGCCGGTAGATGGCGAGATGCGCGATCGCGGTCTCGACACTCTGGCCGGTGTGAACGGCGACCGGCTGGCCGCGCGTGACACCGAGCCGGGCGAGACCACGCGCGAGCCGCCCTGCGGCCTCGTCGAGCTGACCATACGTCCAGCGCTCGATCGGGCCGCCGTCGTCGTTGTCGATCACGAGGGCGAGGTGGTCCCGCCGTGGCCCGGCGGCATGCTTGCCGACGGTGTCGGCCGCGATGTTGGCGTGCGCCGGAATTTCGATCCGCGCTGTACCGCGCCCGGCGTCCACCCGAAAGCCCGCGCGCGAGAGAGCATTATTATCGGAACCCTGAACCTGCATACCCATGGCTCAATTGCTCATCATTTGTTGCGGCAGCCAAAGTGATAGCTCGGGATACATGATGAGGAGCGCCAGAACGATCAGTTCCAGCGCGATGAACGGCAGAACGCCCCTCACCACGTGACCGAAATTCGTTCCCGAATCGACCGCCCCCATCACGGCGAAGAGATTGAGCCCGACCGGCGGCGTGATCACCGAAATCTCGATCAGCTTGACCAGCACGATACCGAACCAGATCGGATCGATCCCGAGTTGCTGGACGACCGGAAAGACGAATGGCAGCGTCACCACCATCATCGACGTCGTGTCGAGGAAACACCCGAGCACGAGGTAGAGCACGCTGACCAGGATCAGAAAGCGAAGCGGCGTGCTCGCGAACGTCGTGATCAGCGTCACCAGTTCGTCGATGACGCCCGAGACCACCAGCATGCGCGAGAACAGCAGCCCCCCGATGAGGATGAGGAAGATGACGCAGCTGATCGACGCCGCATCGCGCAGCGCCGGCAAGAGCGATGGAAAGAAACGCTGCCCGAGCCGCAGCATGGCGAAGAGCAGCGCCCCCGCGGCACCGACCGCGCCCGCGGCCGAGGGCGGAAACACGCCGGCATAGATCCCCCCGAGCACCAGCGTGACGAGGAATGCGATGCCCCAGAGCCATCGCAGCGCCAGGAAGCGGTCGCGCCAGCTCGTCCGCACGCCCGCGAGCGGGGCGACGGAGGGATTGATCCGTACGATGACCGCGATCCCGATCATGTAGACGATCGCCGTCAGGATACCCGGAACGATGCCGGCGATCAGCAGCCGGCCGACCGACTGCTCCGTGATGATCGCATAGATCACCATGGTGATGGAGGGCGGGATCATCGCCGCAAAGCTGCCCGAGGCGGCGATCGAGCCGATCGAGAGGCTGCGCGAGTAGCCCATCTTGAGCATTTCGGGATAGGCGATCCGCGTGAACACGACGGCATTGACCATCGTCGAGCCCGAAATGGCGGCAAAAACCGCCGAGCCGACGATGACGGCCTGATAGAGCCCGCCGCGAACCCGGCGCAGCCAGACGTCCGCCGCGCGAAAGACCTCCTCGGTGATGCCCGCCTTTTCCGCCAGGATGCCCATCAGCACGAACAGCGGCAGCACCGCATAGGCATAGTTGCTGGTGACCGAATAGGGCAGCGACGCCACCTGGCCGAGCACGAAGGCCTCGCCGACGGCGAAATACATCCCCGCGACACCGACCACGCCCAGCGCGATACCGACCGGCACGCCGGCCAGCAGGAAGACGAACAGCGCCCCGATGGAGAGATATGCGATGGTGTTCGCATCCATGCCGCGTCAGCTTTCCTTGGCGATGGTCGGGGCGATCGCCTCATCCGGCTCGAGAAGGCCGGCGAGCGCCTGCAGGCTGATCAGCGTCGTTCCGACCGCGAGCGCCACCCGCGCAGGCCAGACCGGCACCTGGATGAGACCGGAGCTGAACTCCCCGATCATGAAGCTGTTGGCGGCGACCTTCCAGGCGATCCACGACATCAGCACGAAGAACGCCAGCGTGAGGAGACAATTCAAGCGCCAGGAGAGCCGCTTGATTCCGGCCGGCAGCACCTTCTGCAGCACTTCGACGCTGACGTGCTGGCGGTTCGCCTGCGCCATCGCGAGCGCAAGGAAGATGCTTGCGACCATGAGGATTTCGGTGAATTCGAAGGCCCCGGGGATGGGACGCTTCAGGACGAAAATGCCGAACACGTCGGCCGCCCCGATGATGGTCATGGCGAGAATGCAGAGCCCCGCGACGATCGCGGCAGCCGCATTGATAGGCCGGAGCAGCCTGGTCAGTCCCACGCGTCTGCCTCCCTCGTTCGCTGATCGGGGCCGGCGCGCTGGCTAAGCCCGCTCGAAGGACCCATTCCGGCCCCTCTCGGCGCCAAGCTCCGGGCAGGGCCGACGGCCGTTGCCCGGAGCCTCTTTCCTCTGTCGCGTCAGTTGGCCGGAACCACCTCACGCCAGATCGCGACCGCCTGCTCGGCATCGGCCGCCTTGCCCTTGGCCGCCAGCTTGGCGATCAGGTCGGCAAAGAAGTCCGGCAGTGCGGCCTTCCACTTCTTCTTCTCCTCGGCGGGGAACTCGTGGAAGGTGACACCCTGTGCGGCGAGCGCCTCACGCGCCGTCTTCTCGGCGGCGAGCGTTGCCTCCATGTCGCGCACGCGCGCCTCGTTGGCCACTTCCTCGAAGACCTTCTGCTGCTCGGGCGTCAGCTTCTGCCAGGCCTGCTCAGAGATCCAGACACCCCAGCTCGGCCCAAGCCAGAGCGTGACTTCGCTGACGTGCTTGGCCACCTCGAAGATCTTGTAGTTCATCACGAGGTCGACGGAGAAGGGAGCGGTATCCACGACGCCGCGGCTGAGCGACTCGTAGATTTCCGGCAGCGAGAGCGTCACCGGCACACCCTTTGCGGCCTCGACCATGCGCGGCATGTCGGTGCCCCACGTGCGCATCTTCTTGCCTTCCATCTGCGCCACCGTCGTGATCGGCTCCTTGGAGACGAGCAGGTACGGGTTCAGATGGTGGAAAAAGAGCGCGCGCACGCCGTTCGCCTGCCCTTCCTCGCGGAAGCCCGGCACTTCGGCGGCCAGCCGCGTCATCAGCGTGCTGGCCTGCTCCACCGTCTCGACCGCCATCGGGATCGAGTTCGGCGCCGCGTGCAACGGCAGCTCGGTCGGGAAGTAGCCCGCCGACATCGCCGCCATCTCGATGGCGCCGCTGCTCATCAGGCCGAGATTTTCCTTGGCCTTGCCGAGTGCCTCCGACCAGAAGATCTTGATTTCGATCTCACCGTTCGTGCGCTTGGCGATTTCGTCGGCGAACCACTGGTCCACCTTGGAGCCGGCCGTCGTGGCCGGCCATTGGGAGTTGAGCCGCAGCGTCGTCTTCGCCCACGCCGAGGTCGCGAGCCCCGCCACCACCAGACCGGCGGCGAGCGTCGAGGCCAGCAATCGCAGTTTCCTCATTCATTCCTCCTGATTGTTCGGTTTGTTCTTGTTGTTGTTGACAATCGCCGGCAACGCGCCGGCGGCTCCTCCTCACCCACCAGCGGCGGGCTTGGATTCTTCGAGAAGCCTCAGCTCCTTGCGACTGATCTTACCGGTCGACGTGGTCGGAAACCCGTCGACGAACACAATGTCGCGCGGGTACTTGTAGACCGCAAGTTCGGTCTTGACGTGGCGTTGCAGGGCTTCGCGCAACCGCGCGTCCCCGACGATCCCCTCGCGGCACCGGACATACGCGACCACCACCTGCCCGCGCTCACTGTCCGCTCGCCCGATGACCGCCGCCTCGGCGACGTCCGGATGGCGCACGAGGCAGTCCTCGACCTCGGCCGGCCCGATCCGGTAGCCCGCGCTCTTTATGAGGTCGTCGTTGCGCCCGTGATACCAGAAGTAGCCGTCCTCGTCGCGAACGCCGAAATCACCCGTACGCACCCATTCCCCGGTCCGCATCGCGGCGGTTCGCTCGGGCTGACCCCAATAGCCCAGAAAGAGCGTCGGATCGCTCTCGTGCGCGGCGATCTCTCCAAGCGTGCCGTCGGCGACCGGCCGGCCCGCCTCGTCCAGCATCTCGATGCGATGGCCGGGATAGGCCTTGCCCATGGAGCCGGGCCGCACGGGAAAGAGGCCGCTGCTGTTGCCGACGAGGTGGTTGACCTCGGTGAGGCCGTAGAACTCGTTGACCGGCAGGTCCAGCTCGCGGGCGAACCAATCCAGCACCGCGCTCGGCAGCGGCTCGCCGCCCGTGCCTATGGCCCGCAGCGCCAGCTCCGGCCAGCGACGTCGCGGCTCGTCCATTTGCGCCATACGCTTCAGCGCCGTCGGCGTCAGGAAGCAGTGCGTCACCCGGTTTCGCTCGAGGAAGTCGAAGGCCCACTCCGGTGTGAACCGGCCCTGCCCCGCCACGACCGTGTGCCCGAAATGCCAGCCCGTCAGCATCACGTTGACGATGCCGGCGATCCACGACCAGTCGGACGGCGTCCAGAGGCGCATGCCGGGGCTGGCCATGTCGAGTTCGTAAAAGAGCGACACGGAGGAGAAATATCCGGTGAGGAACCGGTGCGCGTGCAGGATGCCTTTCGGCAGCCCCGTGGACCCGGAGGTATAAAGCAGGAGCGCCGGGTCCTCGGCGCGCGTCGTCTCCGGCGCACGGCGCTCGATCCCGTCCGCGATGGTCTCCTCGAACCTGTGCGTCGCCCGACCCGATTGCCCGTCGACCACGAGCGTCGAAATCTGTTGCAGTCCGACGCCGCCGGCCTCGAGCCCCTCGAGAGCGTCCGCCTCGCTCACCATCACTTTCGCGCCGCTGTCGCCTATCACATGCTCGATCGTGCGCGGGCCATAGAGAAGGGAGAGTGGCGCGCTGATCGCCCCGAGCTTGTAGATGGCGAGCGGTGCCACGGCCGCGGCGAGCCCCTGGCCCGCATAGACGATCACGACATCGCCCCGTCGCACGCCACGCAAGGAAAGAAATTGCGCGAATCGGTCCGAGAGGAGGTCGAGTTCGGCGAAAGTGTATCGGGCGCTGGCCCGGTCCGGCCGGTCGACGACGAGGGCGATCTGCCCCCCGTCACGGCCCTTGGCCCGCCGTGTCACCGTGTCGGTCGCGAGATTGTATTCCCTCGGCGTCTCGACCACGTAACGGCGCCGGATGTCCTCATAGGAAAGGTCGAGCCCGCGGCAGGCATTGACGTCCCGGATCGCAGGAGGCGACGACAATTTTTCGGCGCTGTTCGCCATTCCGGACGTTCGCCCTCCACCCTCGATCACGCTGCCCTCTGACGGGGCGCTCCTGGCTCGAGCCTCGACGATATGACATCCCGGCACATATTGACAAACGACAAATTTCTATCGAGCCTCATAACGAGGATTTATCATGTTCACGCTCATCCAGCTCGAGACGTTCTATTGGGTGGCCCGCCTCGGTGGCTTCTCGGCCGCGGCCCGCCATCTCAATGCGACCCAGCCCGCGATCTCCGCCCGCATCCGCCAGCTCGAGCATCTGCTCGGCGCACGGGTCTTCGAGCGCGACAGCCGCGGCATCGCGCTGACCCCGAGCGGGGAATCGCTCTTCCTCGAGGCCGAGGAACTCATCCGCCACGTCGGCCGCATCCGCTATGACCTCTCCGATCCCCGCCTGATCGCTGGTCGCATCCGGATCGGCGTTGCTGAATTGGTCGCCGTCACCTGGCTCAACGCGCTCGTCTCACGCCTCAACGAGACGTATCCCAAGGTCCGCATCGAGCTCGACGTCGACCTCACGCTGTCGTTGAGCGAAAAGCTCGCCGCCGGCGGCCTCGATGTCGCGATCCTGCCGGGGCCGATCGCCGACAGCAGTCTTGAACTCCACTCCGTCGGCAGCGCCCCCTTTGCCTGGATGGCGAGCCCGTCGCTGGGCGTGCCCGCCGGCCCCATCACGCCGAAGGACCTCGCCGCCTGGCCGATCATCACGCTTTCGAACCGCTCCAACCTCCACAAGCTGCTCGAGGAGTGGTTCGCGCGCGGCAGCGCGCAGTTGCGCCGCATCGACGTCTGCAACAGCCTCAGCGTGGTGACCCAGATGGTCCTGGCCGGCCTCGGCATCAGCTATCTGTCGGTTCTGCAGACCCGGGAGATGGTCGGCTCCGGTCGCCTTCACATCGTCGAAACGACGCCGACGATCGCAGCGCTCGAATACTTCGTCGCCTTCCCGCGGCGATCCACCGCACCGCTTGCGGCAGCCGTCGCGCGCCTTGCCGTCGAGGTCAGCAACTTCGATCCGGCGCCAACGCTGGAGATACCGTCACCGCCAACCCGGGCGAGATCGCGCAAGGCTTCGGGCCGCCCCATAACGCGTTCGCGGGGCGCGAAACGCCGGCAGCACGGTTGAGGCGGCCGGCCCTCTGGTTCGAATACCCGTTCCAGAGTTCACGGCCCCGAGCCCACGCCCCTCAGGAGCGCGTGCGCAGCCAGACGACGAAGCGCTGCAGTCCCGCCCCGATCAGCGCGCCGAGCAGCGGCGCGGCGACGTAGACGCTCAGCCAGCCCCCACGCGGACCCGGAATGGCAATCGTCCCCCAGCCGAGGAAATAGCTGACGATGCGCGGCCCGAGATCGCGGGCCGGGTTGAGACCGGCCTGTGTCAATGGGGCCACGACCGAGATGATGGCCGCGACGCAGAGCCCGATGACCACCGCGATCGCTCCGTCCGGCGGGCGAGAGGGATTGTGCGAACTGGTCAGCGAGAAGACGACGAACGCCAGCATCGCCGTGCCGACCATCTCCGCCAGGAACGCCCTCTCGAGAGAAACGATGCGCCAGGCGTCCTCGGCGGTTCCATAGACGGCGGGATTGGGAAAATATTCCCCGAACACCATCGCCGAAAGCTCGCTCGATGGTCCACCGCGCAGCAGCCCGCGCCGCGCCTCGAACTCGACGATCGCCTCGGCGAACATCGCATAGAGCACGAGCGCGGCGACCATCGCGCCGGCAAGCTGCGCCAGCCAGTAGAGTGGAACGCGGCGGAGCGGAAACCTGTCGTAGACCGAGGCCGCCAGCGTGATCGCCGGGTTGATGTGTGCCCCCGAGAGCCCGGCCGTGATGTAGATGGCGAGACTGACGCCGATGAACCAGACCACCGCCACCTGCCAGAGGCCCATCTGCGCGCCGGTCGCGACCGCCGCCATGACCGAGCCGACCCCGAAGAAGACGAGAATGAAGGTGCCGATGAACTCGCCGGTGATCGCCCCGGCGAGCGGCGGAAGGGCGGGTGCCGGGGCCTCGACGCGGCTTTCGGCAGACGTTTCGGTTCTCTGATTCATTTCTGGCTCTCGAGTTGCGGTGGCACGTCGCGTGCCCGCGCGATGAGGATATGCTCGGAGGCGCTCGCGTCGAATTGCGCGCCAGCGAGCCGCGCGGCACTCATGTCCGTCTGCCTGAGCCGGCTCTTGCGCAGATCGGCCCCCTCGAGGCTTGCACCCGCGAGCAGTGCCAGTGTCAAATCCGCCTCCCCGAAGCGCGCGCCATCGAGCCTCGCGGCATAGAGGCGGGCGAGTGAGAGGTTGCTCTGGCTGAAGTCGGCACCCTTGGCATGGCCTCGGGTGAGATCGACATGATTGAGCCGGGCACCGACGAGGCGGGCACCATCGAGGATCGCCTCACGCATGTCGCAGCCGATGAGATTGGCCTGCGAAAGATCGGCGCCGACGAACCGCGTCCCCTTGAACCGGGCCGGTCGCGGTCGATCCTGGCCCGGCTCCGGCGAACCGGCCCCCGCGCCAACGAGGATCGCGCCACTGAGGTCGGCCTGGCTGATCTCGGCACCAGCCAGCCAGGCCTTCGTGAAGTTGGCGTTGCGTGCGTCCACCTTGCGCATGACCGCTCCGCCGAGCAGGACCCCCTCGGCCTTCACGCCCCGCATGGTCGCGCCCGACAGGTCGGCAAGCAGCATGATTGCGCCGGTGAGGTCCGCCCCCACCAGGTTGGCCAGCGTCAGATCGGCATTGCCGAGGTTGGCGCCGGAGAAATTCGCCCCGAGCGCCGTTGCCCGCCGCAGCCGGGCTTCGCGCAGATCCGCGTTACGCAGGTTGGCGCCGGCAAGGTTCGCCCCCGTCAGGTTGGCGCCCCTGAGATCGACCCCCTCGAGATTGCGCCCCGCGAGATTTGCGTTGATGAGGTTGGCGCCGGCAAGCTTGGCGCCGGGTTCGATCTGGCGGATCGCGCTCTGCCCGAACGCGGCGCCGTGGGGGTCGGGGACGGCGAGCATGGCCGCGCCGGCAATGACGCCAGCCAACGCAACGAGCATGAACAGGCCGGTTTCGAGCCTTGCGCGCATTCTCATCCGGCCACGTTCTGAGGAAGGAAGGAAACGGTCTTGATCAGTTCGGGGATCCGCCCGACGCGGCGAATGTCCGCCCACACCCCCTTGTAGTAGGGGATCGTCGTCGCCGGGTCCACGTGGTCGCTGATGAGATCGCCCGCCGCCCCGCGCGGCTGACCGAACACCATGAACGCGTGCCCCCGTTTGACCGCGTCGGTCGGATAGGCGAGGGCCTGTACGTTCCCCATGTCGTTGGCCAGCTCGATGAGATCGCCGGCCGTGATCCCGAGTTCGCTCGCATCCTCTGGATGCATTTCGACGTACGGCAGCGGCGAGCGCTCGTTGTAGAATGGCAGATGGCGGTGGTGGTACATCGTCTGCCAGAGGTGGTTCGAGCGCCCGTTGTTGATCCAGAAGCGATAGCGCTCGCGCTGCTTGGCGACCTTTGCGGCATATCCCTCCCAAGGCGGCGACGCAGGTATGAAGCGCGCCTTTCCCGATGGCGTCGAGAAGCGGCCGTGCTCGTGCATGCGCACACTGCCGACGACTTGACCGTCGATGACCCGTGTCGGGGTCTGCAGCCCGTTGGTGCCGAGGTCTCGAAGCATGGCATAATCGACGCCGGCATATCCCTCCATCGGGTCACTGCCGTCGCCCTTGAAGGTATGGCGCGCGTCGATGAAGACCGCCTCGTCCGTCTCCCAGTCGAAGTCGCGGAACCGGTTGGCGAGCGCGGTGTCACCCTCCGTGAGGTAGAGTTGCCGCAATTCGCGGGCGAAGGTCGCCAGGATCCGCCAGTCGGCCATCGCCTCACCGGGCGGATCCATGAAGCGCTGGTGCAGCCGCAGACGGCGCTCACCGTTGATCGAGGTGAGATTCATCTCCCCCCACTGGGCGGCCGGCAGCACGAGATGCGCATGGTTCGCCGACGCGGTCATGTAGATGTCCTGAACGAGGACGAGCGTGCCGCCGTTCTTGAGCGCCTCGACCACCGCCTCGGCGCGCTGGTCGACATCGAGCCCCCGGGTCGCGGCCAGCGCATCGGCGACGGGTTTGCCCCGCTCCTTGAGCGCGCCCTCCATGGCTTCTGCCCGCAGTGTCGTCAGCACCGGATTGCAGCCGCCGATCCAGAACACCTTGGCATCGCCGCGGCGCACGGCTTCGTCGACGTTCAGCGCCGGCCGGCTTCCCGGATAAGGCGGCCGCACATAGGCTTCCTGGTGCCCGCCGAGGCGCGAGACGCCCGTCCCTGGCCGCCCGACGTTGCCCGTGAGCAGCGCGAGATCGACGATGGCGGCGATATTCTCGTAGTTCTTCAGCCCCCAGATGAGGCCCTTTTCATAGTGCAGCAGAGCGCGCGCCCGCCGGCCCGCCTTGCGTGGCTTTGCGATCCATTCGGCTGCCTTGACGATGTCGGCCTCGGCAACGCCCGTGATGCGCACCGCCTCCGCCAGCACGTCGGCGATCGGCCGATCCACCATGAGGCTGTTACGCTGGTAGGCTTCGAACGTCTGCACCTCGCAGTGCGCGCCGATGAAGGTCGAATCGTGCCAACGGCGCTCGGCGATGACGCGGCCGATCGCGTTGAGCAGCCAGATGTCCGTTCCAGGCTCGAGCCTGAGGTGCAGGACCTGTTCGGCTCCCCCGACGATCTCGGCGCTCGCGACGGAGATCGTGCGGCGCGGATCGACGATGATCATGCGCCCGGCCTCGGCGTCCGCATCCCCGAACGAGGAGCGCTTCAGCGGCACCGATTCGCCAGAGAGGTTCCTCATCATGTGGTTGAGGAAATAATTCGTCTGCGCCTCGTAAGGGTTGGCGCCCACGATGAGGATCGTATCGGCCAGCTCGGCGTCCAGATAGCCGTTGGTCAGCGGCGCGACACCCGCATCACCGGCCGCGTGGACTTCCGAGTTGTAGGCAGGACGATTGTGAATGGCGGCCGTGCGCGTGCCGACACCGTCGAAGAAGAAGCGCCCGATGGCCCAGTTGTTCTCGAAGCCGCCACCGCCGCCGCCATGGTCGAAGAACTTCATGCCGACCGAATCCGGACCCCAGCGGTCGATGCACGCCTTGATCACGCGCGCGCCGAGCGCCACGGCTTCCGTCCAGCCGATCACCTGATGCGTGTCGCCCTCGCGGATCAGCGGCGTGGTCAGGCGCGAGCGCGTCGGACCGTCTGCGGTATAGAGCGTCGAGGCGAGTGAGCCTCCGCGCACCGAGGCGAGGCCCGCGTTGACGACGCATTCCTTGTCGGCGACGATCGCGACCGAATAGCGGTTGCCGTCCCGCTCGGTGATGACGTTGTGCATCGACGGCGAAACCCACACACCGTCGGCCGGTTGCTGCTCCGCGAGGTCCACGCCGAAAGCATTGTCGCCCGGGGCCGTTCCGCCATCGCGGCCGGCCGGCCATTTGTAGACCTTATAACCGCAACCGACGATGCAGAACTGGCATGCCGTCGCGTAGACCTCGGCGTCGCGCGGAGGAATACGGCTCGAGGACATCGGCTTCACCTTCTCCTAGAGGATATTGGTGTGGCGCCCGTAGATCAGCCCTTTGACACCGACGGCCTGGACTTTGCCGTCCTGGACCTTGAGGCTGATCTGCGGCAGCGCTTCGGTTGCCTGACCGATGACGATACGCCCGGACTTGGCGGCATCGAAGCTCGAGAAATGACAGGGACAGATCAGCATCTGGCGATCTGCGAGGAACTGCACGGGGCAGCCCTTGTGAGTGCAGAGCAGCGAATAGGCGACGATACTCTCGTTGGGACCGACACCGCCTTCGGCGGGCCCCGCGAGCCTCAGGAGCACGGCGGGCGAGTTCTCGTCCGGATATTCGAAAACCACCTCCGCGCCGACCTCGAGATCGGCGATCGCCGCGATCTCGGTCACCGGAAACGTCGGGTTCGCGGCTGCGCCCGGTCGCGCGGCGGCGGCACCGAGCCCGGCCGCCAGCCCGAACGCACCGGCCTTGAGGAAACTGCGGCGCCCGATGCCCGCAGCCGCGCCGGCTCCCCGAGACGTCGATTTATCATCCGCCATCTTTTTCCCCTCTGACGCGCGCGCCGCCGCCTCCGAGAGCGGACGCCGCCGCGGCGATTGTCGCCATTTGCAGGTCCGACGGCACCGAAATCCCGACCGCCCGGCGCCCCAGGCGTAGGGGAATCACCCCTCGGATATCAAGACATAAATACCGTCGCCACGCGTTTCCACGGCGTAGACCGCTATGCGCTCGTCGATATTGGGGCAGACACCGGTCTTGAGATCGTACTCACGACCGTGCCAGGGACAGACGATGTAACCGTCCTCGATCGCGCCCTGACCAAGCGGTCCGCCGACGTGCAGACAGCGGTTGTCTAGGGCATGATATCCGTCGCCCGTGCGTGCCAGAGCAACGAGCTTGCCACCGGCCTTGACCGTGCGACATTCGTTTTCGCCGATCTCATCGAGATCGGCGACCTTGTGCCAACTCCCTTCTGCCATGCCTCACACCTTCCAATCGAACGTGAGCGACATGTCGTGGAAATCGTCGATCTCGTCGTCGGAGTTCGCGAGCACGCGAAAGCCCTTGCGACCATTTCCTGTGTCGAGACCGTTCTGCACGATCGTGCGGCTCGCGATCCAGCCATCGGCGAACTTGTGGCCGAGCAGCAGGAGGTGGCAGCCGCCGGGGATCTCGATACCGTTGTCGGGCCCGAGGCGGGTATTCATCGGACGCGGCGTGCGCCAATCGGCGAGCGGCTTGCGGGCGTCTCCACCCTCGAGCAGAACGGCGCGCTGGATCCGCCAGGCGTGCGAGCGAGCGAGGAGGTGCGCGCCGCCGGCCGGCACCACGCAGGCGATGGCATGGACGTGCTCACCCGAAAAGCCGAGCTTGGACGCGATGTCCGATCCCATCGACGTCGCGTGCCCCCCACAGGCGGCCGCGTCGCCCCCCTTGGCCCGATCGGCGAGGGCCTTGACGGCACCCGCATCGATCAGGCTGGGCGCCGTGTAGCTCATATCCCTGAACTGCTCGTAGGCGTACTCGGGGACGGGAAAGCGTTTCCACGCGACCATGCGATCTCTCCAACTCTGGTCTGCTGGGCTCTTCGAGCGGGTCAATTGAAGCCTTTGTCGCGGAGCCAGGGACCGGACGCGCGAACGCTGGTGGGCGAACCCACCACGCCCGGCATCCGACGCGACAGCGCCGACAGAGTTTCCTTTCACCCCACGACTGTCAACTGGCCGGCCCGACACGCTGGCCGCTTTCCGGCCGTCCGGTCGGCAACGGGGGTATGCATCCACTCGGTGGCCTCAGCTCATCGACCAGACGCCGCAAGCGATCCGGCCACCACGCTCGAAGGCCTCGTCGCCCGCGATCTCGTAGCTGGCGAGTGCCACCATGCTCTCGCGCGGGAAGTGGCTCCGCCGGCAGTCGCCGCAGAGCACCACGACGCCGCTCCGCGCCCGATGGCGCAACCACGCCGTGACGCGCAGCGCCTCGAGCCGATCATACCAGAGGTCACCCGCCAGCAGCACGCTGCCCGCCGCCACGTCCAGATCGCAGAGGTCCGCGGTTCGCCGGGTGAGGCTGACGCCGTTTGCCGCCGCGTTGATGTCGCAAGCCAGCCCGGCGAACGGGTCGCGATCGACCGCCGTCACGTCATCGGCTCCCGCCAGGCACGCCGCGATCGCCGCCAGCCCGCTGCCCGCCCCGACATCGACCACCGTCCGGCCGGCGACCAGCTCCGGTCGGTCGAGAACCAGCCGCGCCAGCGCCTGCCCCCCGGGCCAGGCCCGCGCCCAATAGGGCACCCCCACGCCGGCACGCCCTGCGCGCGCCCTGAATGTCTCGAACGCCTCATCGTGTGCGGCCAACCGCAACACCACCTCCGGCACCAGCTCGCCGTGGCCGGCAACCGTCGCGGCAATGATCTCGTCGCTGAGGGGAGGCGACATTTCGCGCACCTTTCTTTGCCGTGGCGCAGCCTCTATATGGCGACGAAGCGATACCGACCGAGGCTGGAGGAGACCCAACAATGGCGAAGTGCGTGGTTCTGTGCTGGCAGGAAGTGCCGTCGGTTGTCGAGGCAAAGGACTCCAGCGGCACCCACAAGATCCAGCTTTCCGAACGCTTCCAGGAACTGATCGACATGGTCGCGATGCGCCGCGGCCTCGATGGCACCGACGACTACCTGATGGAATGGCGCAAGGAGCCGGCGATCGAGCGCCCCGGCACGCCCGAGGAGGCCGCCAAATCACTCGCCGCAGAGATCGAGGCGCGCTACGAGCACTACAAGAGCGAGGGCATCCGAATCTCCCAGGAGATGAAGAAGGGCAGCTGACCGGCCGGCCAGGTGGCAGCCGGCGCTGAAGGCCCGACTGCCCGCTCCCGCCCTGCCGCTGCGCGCAGCATCGTCAGACGGCCAAGGATTGCCTTCGGGCCGGCATAGCGACCGGCCCAGCCGCTCGCGCGCGACGGTGAGGTCGTGAACGCCGGTCGGTCCTTCCAGAGCCGATCACGGTGCGCACGAACTTCGACCCGGACCTGAGAATCCCCGGAGCGACCCCTTGCAACGGGCGCAAGGGGGGAGCGCCAGCGGCGACGGGGAACAGTGCCCTGACGCGGCTTGCGTGCGCCACCGTGCCGGCGTATACGCAAAATATATTCTGAATATGCAGAAGGGATCTGGGATGAAAGAGCTACTCCCGCGCGAACGCTTCATCCGTGCGCTTCGTCGCGAGCCGATCGATAGGGTGCCACTCCTCTATCGCATGAAGCACGAAGCCAAGGAGAAGCTGGCCCGCGTCTACGGCATCACGAACGCCGCGACCGGTCGCAAGCACAATCCGGAGCTCGAGCTGAGGCTGGGCAACGACGCCATCATCTACCAGATCGGCATCAACGCCGACTTCTCGCACCGTCACATCGAGATCGGCGAGACTTGGTTCAACCACTTCGGCGTCGGCTACGGCAAGTCCGGCCTCGAGGGGCGCACCAAGGAAGAGCAGGAAATTTTCTCCAAGACGCAGGAGTTTTGGGGACCCGCCAAGGTCGTGCCGGAGAACTTCCCCAAGGTCCACCCCGTCAAGAACATGGACGAGTTGAAGGCCTACACGTGGCCGGACCCGAACGACAAGGACATCCTCGCCCCGATCGCGAGCCTCGTCGAGCAGTACGGCAAGGACTACTTCATCATCGTCGATCTTTCGTCGTCGCTGATCGAGGCGGCCTACGCCCACATCATGGGCACGCAGAATTTCTTCCTCTACCTGTTCGACGAGCCGGAGCTGATCGAGGGCGTGCTCGACGGCCTGACGCACTACTATACCGAACTCGGCAAGAACGCCATTAAGATGGGGGTCGATATGATCCGCATCGGTGACGACATCGGCGCCCAGCAGTCGATGATGATCTCGCCCAAGCAGTGGCGTGAGCTTGCCAAGCCGCGGCTCGACTACATGCTGAAGGAGTTCCGCAAGACGAACTCGGAACTCTTCATCAAGTCGCATTCGTGCGGAGATTATTCTCCGGTGCTCCCGGACATGGTGGAACTCGGTTTCGATCTCGCCGGCCTCATGCAGCCGACCGGCGGCCTCAAGGACCAGGTCGGCATCAAGAAGAAGTTCGGCGGCGACATCGCCCTCATCGGCGGCTTCGACGTGCAGCGCCTGCTGCCCCGTGGCCAGGTCGAGGACGTACGCAAGGGCGTGCTCGAGTGCATGAAGAACCTCGCCGTCGGCAGCGGCTACATCTTCTCGCCCTCGCACTACATCCTCGCCGACGTTCCGATCCAGAACATCTACACGATGCTGGAAGCCCAGCGCGACTTCGGCACGTATGGGAAGTACCCGCTCAACTGAGCGCGGCCCCCGGCGATACCAAGTGAGATCGAAAGCAAGGAAGTGACATGACCGACGAACCACAAATCGTCCCGCCGAAGGACTGGGAAAGCCGCGTGCCCGCGGGCTGGGAGTGGCAGACGCTCTGGGAGGCCGTCGAGAGCGGCGACCACAAGTACGCCGACAAGCGCGTGCGCGAGGCGATCGACGCTGGCATCGATGCCAAGGTGATCCTGGACGATGGCCTCTTTCCCGGCTTCAACGTTCAAGGCGACCGCTTCTCGGCCCAGATCATCTTCATTCCGGAGATGCTCATCACGGCCCGCGCCATGAAGGCCGGCCTCGCGCTCATCCGCCCGCTGCTCGCAGCCAAGGCGGAAAAGCCACTCGGCACTTTCGTCATGGGCACCGTGCTCGGCGACATGCACGACATCGGCCAGTCGATCGTCACCATCATGCTGGAGAACGCGGGCTTCCGGGTCATAAACCTCGGCACCGACGTTCATCCCGACAAGTTCATCGAAACCGCGATGAACGAGAAGGCCGACCTCGTCGGCTTCTCGGCGCTGCTCTCGACGACCGTCTACTACCAGAAGGTGACGATCGACGAGTTCGAGAAGGCCGGCCACCGCAACAAGGTCGGTATCCTGATCGGTGGCGCGCCGACGTCCCAGGAGTGGGCCGACGAGTGCGGCGCCAACGGCTGGGGGCGTGACGCCATGGAGGCGGTCAAGCTCGCCCGCCGCCTGATGGTCGAGCAAAACCGCGAAGCGTGGGCCTGAGATCATGAGCACGCACGTCGACGTCGAATTCAAGAGCCCCGAAGCAGGCGAGCCCTCGCGCCGCGCGAGCTGCCTGCCCGGGGCCACCATCCTCGATGCCGCCCATGCTTGTGGTGTCGAGATCGTCGCGACGTGCGGTGGACGCGGCCGCTGCCGTAGCTGCCGCGTCCAAGTGCTCGAGGGTCAGGTTCCGCCCCCGACCGTCCAGGACAACATCCAGCTGGGGCCCGAGGCGGTTCGCGAGCGCTTCCGCCTCGCCTGCCAGACCAAGCTGATCGACGACGTCAAGGTGGTCGCCCTACCCCCGCGGGTCGAGGCCGGCCACCAGATCATGGCCGCCGCCAAGATGTCGGACGATGCCGCCCTCGAGATCGCCTCGGGCGTGGTCAAGCGTCTCGTGACGGCCAAGGCCCCAACCAGTGAACACCATCAGTCCTCGGACCACGAGGAGGTTTGGCTCGCGCTCGGCGAGGGCGTCGCGCGCGAGATGCCGCTCGACGTCCTGCGCAAGCTGCCGATGGCCTTGCGCAAGGAAAGCGGCAAGATCACCGTCACGACCTTCAACAACCGCGTCATCGACATCGAGCCGGGCGACACGACGGCGCAGGCCTACGGCATGGCCTTCGACATCGGCACCACCAGCATCGTCGGCAGCCTCATGGACCTGGCGACCGGCGAGGAGTTGGCGACCGTCGGCGGCGTCAATCCCCAGGCCCCCTACGGCGGCGACCTCATGAGCCGCATCGCCTTTGCCCAGTTCAACGACAAGAAGCTCCAGACGCTGCGCGCCAAGGTGCTGAATGCGATAACGGATTTCGTCAAGGAAGCCTGCGAGCGCGCGAACGTATCGATCGACCACGTCTACAAGATCGTGGTCGTCGGCAACACCTGCATGCACCACATCCTCTTTGGCATCGACGTCTCCTATGTCGGGCTCGCTCCCTATGCGCCGGTGGTTCGCGATCCACTCGCCTATCCGGCCCGCGAGTTGCCGCTGAAGGGCATCCCGAACGCCATGGTCTGTACGCTGCCGATCGTTGCCGGCTTCGTCGGCGCCGACACCATGGCCTGCGTCCTGGCCACCCGGATCTATGAAAGTGAGGTGGTCCGCGCCCTCGTCGACATCGGCACCAACGGCGAGGTGGTGATGGGCTCCAAGGACCGCCTCATGGCCTGCTCGGCACCCGCCGGCCCAGCCTTCGAGGGGGCTCAGATCCGCCACGGCATGCGCGGCGCCGCCGGGGCCATCGAGCGCGTCGAGATCGACGAGGACGTCAGCTGCAATGTCATCGGCGGCTCGCAGCCCATCGGCATCTGCGGCTCGGGGCTGATCGATGCCTGCGCCAAGATGATCGATGCCGGGGTTATGGACCGCACCGGCCGGCTGCGCCTGCGCCAGCGCGACAACCTGCCGGCCGCCGTCGGCAAGCGCATCGTCGACGGCCCGAACGGCGTCGAATTCGTCCTCGCCTGGGCGGAAAGCTCGGGCAAAGGCGAGGCAGTCACGTTGACCCAGGCCGACGTGCGCCAGCTCCAGCTCGCCAAGAGCGCCATCTACTCCGGCGTCGTCATGCTCCAAGAGGTGATGGAACTTCCGAACGACGACTTCGTCGAGTTGATGCTCTGCGGCGGTTTCGGCAACTACATCGACATCGCCAGCTCCGTAAAGATCCGTCTGCTTCCCGAGCTCCCCGTCGAGCGCATCACCTACGTCGGCAACGCCGCCGCGCTCGGCGCGCAGATGGCTCTGCTGAGCGAGGCCGAACGTGACCGCGCCTGGGAATTGGCCGGACGCATCGAGCACGTGGCCCTCGCCGCACGTCCCGAGTTCCAGGATATCTTCGTCGACGGCATGCAATTCGGCGAGCCCGCGCGCGCCGTGCCGGCGGCACCCAAGATCGTGGCGGTTGGAGGCTGACATGAGGATCGACCTGCTGTTCGGATTTCTCGGCTCCGGCAAGACGACACTGGCCAGTCGGATCCTGAAGGAATGGGGCGGCAAATCGAAGCTCGCGCTCGTCGTGAACGAATTCGGCGACGTGGGCGTCGACGGCGACATCCTGCGTGGCGCCAGCATCGACATGATCGAGCTGAACTCCGGCTGCCTCTGCTGCACGCTGAAGGGCAGCCTCATCCTCGCCATCGACGAACTCGCCGCAAAGGGTGCCGAGCACATCGTGGTCGAGGCGACCGGCGTTGCCTCGCCCGACGAGATGCTGGACAGCCTCGTCGACGAGCCGATCCTCGAGCGAACTCGCTTTGGACCGATGACGACCGTGGTCGACGGCTCCAAGTTCCTCAAGGTTCGAGAACTGCTCGGCGATTTCTATTGCGCGCAGATCGCCTGCGCCGACCTGCTCGTCGTCAATAAAATCGATCTCGTCGACACAGCCACCCTCGAGAACGTCACGCGCCAGCTCCGCGAACTCAACCCCGACGCCGTGATCCGCTATGCCGAGCGCGGTAACATCGACATCGACGAAATCATGCAGGGCCCGGAAAGCCGCGTCGCGGCCGAATACTTCGGCAACGTGCTGGTCGACGGGTACGACTGCCGCGACGCCCACTGCGATGATCCGAGCCACCACCACCACGATCACGACCACGACCACGACCACGATCACCATGGGCACGGGCATCACGCCCATCGCCATGCTCCGGGCGAGTCGTTCGTGATCGACATGCCGGGCGAAATCGACCGCGCCGCGCTCGTCGCCCTGATGGGGCGCATGCCGGAGCGGCTATGGCGGGCGAAGGGCTTCGTGCGCAACGCCGGCGCCAGTCACCTCCTCCAATACGCGATGGGCAACCTCGAGATCACGCCGAGCGAGCCGCGCGAACGCCATTACCTCGTCTTCATCGGCCAGGATCTCGACCGCGGCTCGATCGAGCGCGAGTTGGCAGCCCTGAGCTCACGAGAGGCGGTGAGCTGATGGCCAACGTCGCGGTCTTTCCGGCTCCGGAGCCCCGCTCCCTCGGCGAGCGTGCCTACCAGCGCCTCGTCAAGATGATCACGCGGCTCGACCTTGCACCCGGCCAGATCATCAACGAGCGCCAGCTCATCGAGGAACTCGGCATCGGCCGCACGCCGATCCGCGAGGCGCTGCACCGGCTGGTCGGCGAGGGCCTCGTCGTTCACCATCGCAACCGCGGCATGTTCGTTGCAGATCTCAACGCGACCACGGTCAAGCACATCTACGAATTCCGCGCCCTGGTCGAGCTGGAAGCGGCGCGCCTGGCCGCGCTGCGAGCCGGCAACGGCGACATCGCCGAATTGCGCGACATCGCCCAGCGGATGCGTGAGGCCGCCAGCGCCGGTGCCATCGATCTCTATGTCGAACTCGACCGCGCCTTCTACGTCTCCCTTGCCCAAGCCGCGGAGAACGAGTTCCTGCGCGATGTCATCCCGCGCACGTTCAACCACCACCTGAGGGTCTGGTTCTTCATCGCCTCGCGCTCGGGTGGCTGGAACGAAATCATCGGCGCGCATATGAAGATGGTGGCGACGGTCGTCGAAGGCATCGCCGATCGCGATCCCGAACGCGCCGTTGACGCCCTCAGCACCTACATCACGGAACGCCACCGTGACGCTACCACTGCCAAGTGAGGCGGCGACATGAGAGAGTTGCAACAGCAGCGGCGGGCCGGGCGTGGCGTCGCCGGATCAACGAGGAGTGAAATGCCATGAGCCGCGACCTGCAATCGAGCGAGAAGCCGGATTTCGTTGCGCGCTACGGCGCCGGGGCCGCCTGCGAGAAATGCGGCAACAAGGACGTCACGATCCGGATCTGGGAAGGCTATGCCTCCCCCGCCAAGAACGTCGGCGGTGACCTCGGTCCGGACAACGTCGTCGGCGCGATCGTGATCTGCGAAAACTGCGGTCACGGCCAGACCGTTTCGCGCGCCGAAATGCGCGGCAAGTCCAAGGCCGCCTGACCCGGCCATGGAGCGGGGCAGCGCTGGTCGAGCAGCCGGCGCTCCCCCACGACGCACCCCGTGCGCGAGCCCTCTGAACGCCTCGCGCCAGCCTACCCTTTCAGGTGGCAAGTCTTGCAAGCCGCCTGATGACTGCACAAGTCGTTAGGGGTATTGCAAAAAAGCGATGGTCCATTCGCGCATCCCCCCACGGTGAGAATTCGAATTCCTCACCGTTAATCGGCCGAGCATCCGATCGCCGACGGACAAAAAACGACAACGATTTCAACGAGTTTCATCGGAGCCCACCCAACCGGAGCGGACTCCTGCACGGGTGGTCGGCACGCCGTGTGTCGCCGCTCCGCCCCCTAGTGACAAGCGCCCTCCTTGCCATAAAGTAGGATCGTGGATCTCGACGGACGTGGGGCGCGGCACAGCGAACGGCTTGCCGCGTTTGGCGTCGAGCACACCGACGCTCGCCATCCCCCCTTCCAGAATCGTGTTCGGGGCGGGAGCAGCGCCGGATTGCGCCGCTGGCCAGGCGGAACGTGCCCATTGGGAGGAGATTTCTCGAATGACGTATCAAGAGCGCGATCTCGGGGAAAGGATCGCCGAGATCAAGGGCGCCAAGGTCATAAAGAGCTTTTGCTACACGTGCCCTTGGCAGTGCCCGACCGAGGTCTTCGTCAAGGACGGCAAGATCGTCTACCACAAGGGCAACCCCGAATCTCCGAACAACATCGGCTCGCGCTGCGCCAAGGGCATGGCCAGCTGGTGGGTGACGCAGGACCCCGACCGCCTCAAGTTCCCGATGCTGCGCACCAGTCCCAAGGGCAGCGCGCCGGAATTCAAGCGCATATCGTGGGACGAAGCGTTCTCATTCATCGCCGACAAGCTGACGATGATCCGCGAGAAGTGGGGCCCCGAGGCCGTCGCCCTCACCTGCCATCACGATCCGAACACCCAGTTCTACCGCCATCTGCTGGGTGAGCTTTACGGCTCGCCCAACATGTACGCCCACACCTCGGGCTGTGAGATGGACCGGCGCTCGGCGTGCCTCACGGTCTTTGGCCACGTCTTTCCGATGCACGACTTCGCCAACTCGAAGTACGTCATTCTCTGGGGCATGAACATGCTCGGCGCCAACCAGGGCCTCTGGGAAAGCCGGGCCCTGCTCGCCGCCAAGAAGAAGGGCTGCAAGCTCGTCGTGGTCGACCCCAACTTCACGGAAACCGCGCAGAAGGCCGACGAGTGGATCCCGATCCGCCCGGGCACCGACGCCGCCATGGCCCTCGCCATGTGCAAGGTCATCATCGACGACAACCTCTACGACAAGCAGTTCGTCCAGAAGCATTGCGAAGGCTTCGCGGGCTTCCGCGATCACTTGGCCGAAAAGGGTTACACCCCGGAGTGGGCCGCTGAACTGACCGGCATTCCAGCCGAGACGATCCGCCGCATCGCACACGAGTTCGCAACCACCAAGCCGGCCATGTCCGCGATTTTCAAGGGGTCGGGCTACTACACCAACGGCAACGACGCCGGCCGCGCCTGCTACATCCTCGATGCCCTCGTCGGCGAGGTCGACAAACCCGGCAACATCCACCTCAAGGATTGGGCCCCCCTCGGCAATCCGGTCGTCATTCCCGACGCCGCCAAGGGCAAGGCCGGCAATCCGGCGCTGCACGTCGCCATGGGCTATCCGCTCGCGCCCGACCTGCCGAACGCGCGCCTGCCGGAGGCGGTTATCAACGGCAACCCGTATCCGGTGAAGGGGCTCTTCGTTCATGCCACCAACCCGGTGATGAGCGACCCCAACCGCGAGCGCATGCTCGAGATGTTCCGCAACCTCGAGCTGGCGGTCGCCTGCGAACTCTACATGAGCGAGACCGCCCAGGAGTGCGACATCGTCCTGCCCGAGACCTCGTTCTACGAGCAGGCGGAGTTGCGCCAGGGCATGTGGCTCGGGCCCGAGGTCGTCCTCTGCCAGCCCGTGGTGCCGGCCGTCGGGGAATCCAAGGCCCCCTACGAGATCGTCAAGGGCATCGCCGCCAAGATGGGCTGGGCCGAGCATTTCCCCTACGAGAAGTGGGAGGATTGGGCCGAGGTGATGATGGCCAACGTGCCGATGAGCGTCGAGGAGATCAAGCAGAAGGGTTTCTGGGCATCCCCCACGATCGCCTTCGACAAGGTCAAGAACGGCGTCGGCACCAAGAGCGGCAAGATCGAGATCTACTCACACGCCTACGCCGATGCCGGGCACAATCCCTATCCCGAATGGCGCGAGCGCTCGGTGATGCCGGACGAGGCCTATCCACTCCAGCTGACGCACTCCAAGCTTTCGATGCACTGCAACATCGTCACGCAGAACAATCCCTATCTCATGGAGATTTGCGGAGAGAACTGGGTGGAGATCAATTCGAGCGACGCGGCCCGCTACGGCATCACGGACGGACAGATGATCTGGCTCGAAAGCCCGAAGGACAAGGTCAAAATCAGGGCCAAGGTCGTCGAGGGCCTCGTGCCGGGTTGCGTTTCAGTGCGCCACGGCCACGGCTTCGGCCACTGGGCGATGGGCTCCGTCGCCAAGGGCAAGGGCGCCCACTCCAACAACCTCATGGACAGCCACACCAATCCGGTGACCGGCGCGAATTGCTACAACGAATGCAAGGTCCGGGTTTCGGCGGCCAGATAGGGAGACAATTCACATGCAGCACGGATTTTATTTCGATCATACGCTGTGCGTGAAGTGTCACGCCTGCGAGATCGCCTGCAAGACCTGGAACGAGGTGGAGATCGGGCCGCGCTGGCGCGAGGTGGTCAAGCTCGAGTCGGGCAGCTTCCCCGACGTCAAGGCGATGAACGTCTCGATGGCCTGCATGCATTGCGGTGACGCACCCTGCCGCAACGCCTGCCCGGTCGGCGCCATCACCAAGCGCGTCGACGACGGCATCGTGGTCGTGGATCAGAACAAGTGCATCGGCTGCGGCTTCTGCACCTGGGCCTGCCCCTTCAATGCTCCGCAGCTTACCGCCATGGCCGGAAAGATGCAGAAATGCAATTTCTGCCAGACTCCCGGCCTCGAGCGCCCGCTCGACATGCCGAGGGCCTGCGAGGAGGTTTGCCCGACCGGCGCCATCCAGTCCGGCTCCATGGCGGAACTCGCAAGGAAGAACCGCGAAAAGGTGGCGGTCAAGCTCGGGCAGGGTATGCAGGGCTTCCCCGGCGTGGTCGTGGACGGTCACAATCGTTTCACGCCGGCCGAATAATTCGGGTGCGAGCCCGGCGGCCGACGTTCCCGGCTGCCGGCGCGGCACCATGCGAAGGCCGATACGGGTTCCGGCGCGACCATGCCGCCGGGACCCGATTTTCAGTATTGCCGGAGCCCCATCGGACGCCTGTTCCCATCGTCCGCTTTCGGTCGGCCACACATCGCCGAACTCTGTTTCGTTTTTTCGTCCCCTCCCCACGAATTGACGCAAAGCCCCACCCATTGCGGCCGTTTACTTGCCCTCGATTGCTCGATAACATTGGAGTTATGGAGAAGCCCGCCCTCATAGCGATGTTCGGAGCGCTCGCGCAGGAAACCCGCGTCGACATCATGCGCTATCTGGTCGAATGCGGGACCGGTGGCGTCCCCGCTGGCGCGATCGGCGAGCATCTCGGCGTGGCGTCGCAGACCCTCGCCTTCCACCTCAATTGCCTTGCCAACGCCGGGCTGGTGAGCCGCCATCGCAAGGGGAGAAACGTGATCTATACGGCCGACATCGGTCGTCTCAACGACATAGTATGCTACATGCTTGAGAATTGCTGCAGCCGTCAGGGAGTGGACTGCGTTCCGGCTGCCAGCAATGCGGCGCTGCGCCGCAAGATCTCGAAACGGGCAGGAGGATGCTCATGACAACGATAGCGGTTTACGATCCCCCGATGTGCTGCTCGAGCGGCGTTTGCGGCCCCGATGCCGACGCCTCCCTCGTGCAGTTCGCGGCCAATCTCGAGGCCGCGAGCCGCAACGGCGTGACCGTCAAGCGCTTCAACCTCGGCCACGAGCCCGCCGCGTTCGCGACCAGCCAGGTGGTGCGCCCACTTCTCGAGCGCGAAGGCATGGAATGCCTGCCGATCGTGCTGATCGACGACGTCGTCGTCTCGAAGGGCGCTTATCCGAGCGGCGACGAAATGGCGCGGCGCCTCGGGACTTCCAGCAAGCCGGCCGCGGCCAGCACCGGTTGCTGCGGCGCTTCGTCGAGCAAGCAGTCGTCCTGCTGCTCGTGATCTCGATCGCATCGGCGATCAGGACAGTTGACCGGCGAGTGGTCCGGTGTCGGCGCTTCGCCCGACGGCGGTGCGCGAAAGGGGCGGAAGGGAGCGGTCATTTCGCCCCCTTTCGCCGACCGGTCCGCCGGCTCCTCGCGTGCCGGCCAGGATCGGGGTTGTCGCGTGGCGCCGCCCAGCCGATGCGCCGTGCACGGAATGGCGAATTGCTCGTGCCACCAAAACATGCGTTCCCCCGGTCCTGCGGGTGACCAGTCAGGAGGTTGGAAGGGTAGGATGGGAATTCTCGATCGGCCGACCACGTATCTCTTCTTCACCGGCAAGGGCGGCGTCGGGAAAACCTCTGCTTCATGCGCAACCGCCGTCGCCCTGGCCGCGCGCGGTGCCAAAGTTCTCCTCGTCAGCACCGACCCGGCCTCCAACGTCGACGAGGTTCTGGGCCAAGAGATTCCCGGTACGCCCTTCGAGATCCCCGAAGTGCCCGGTCTCTTTGCCCTCAATATCGATCCCGAATCGGCTGCCCGCGAATACCGCGAGCGGGTCGTCGGCCCCTATCGGGGCGTGCTGCCGGAGGCGATCGTCGCCAGCATCGAGGAACAACTCTCCGGCGCCTGCACGGTCGAGATAGCGGCCTTCGACGAATTCGCCCGCCTGATCGGAACGCCGGACCTGACGGCCCGCTTCGACCACGTCGTCTTCGACACCGCTCCGACCGGTCACACCCTGCGCCTCCTCTCCCTGCCCGCCGCCTGGACCGGTTTCATGGACGCCTCCAAGGCCGGCACCTCCTGCCTCGGCCCCCTCCAGGGTCTGGTCGCCCAAAAGCAGCTCTACGAGCGCGCCGTGGCCGCCCTCTCCGATGCCGCCCGCACGACCCTCGTCCTGGTCAGCAGGCCGGCTCGCGCCCCCCTAGAGGAGGCCGCCCGGGCCAGCCGGGAACTCGCCGCCATCGGCATCCGCAACCAGAAACTCGTCGTCAATGCGGTCTTCACCGCGAGCACCCGTGACGATCCGATAGCGATCGCCCTCGAGAGCGAGGGGCGCGCGGCCCTCGATGCGATGCCGGCAGAGCTCGCCGACCTCGATCGCACGACGGTTCCATTGAAGCCGCGCCAGTTGATCGGTCTCGACGCGCTGCGCGGTTTCTTCGATCGTCCCTCGGGGCGCTCCACCGCTTCGCAGCAGGCCCCCGGCGCGGAACTCGACGTCGCCTCCCTTCCTCACGCCGCTTCCTGGAGTGACCTCGTCGACGGCATCGCCGCGGACGGTCACGGGATCGTCCTGACCATGGGCAAGGGCGGCGTCGGCAAGACCACCATGGCGCGCCGTATCGCCGCCGACCTCGCCGCCCGCGGCCATGCCGTCCACCTCTCGACGACCGACCCGGCAGGCTCAGAATTGGCGGTCTCGCCCGAGGTCGCCGACCGCATTTCGGTCGGCCGCATCGATCCCTCCGCCGAGGTCGCGCGATACCGTGAGGAGGTGATGGCGACGACGGGCAAGGATCTCGATGCCGACGCCCGCGCGCTCCTCGAGGAGGACTTGGCCTCCCCTTGCACCGAGGAGATCGCCGTCTTCCAGGCCTTCGCGGCAACCGTTGCCCGGGCCCGCGACGGCTTCGTCGTGCTCGACACGGCACCGACCGGCCACACCATCCTTCTGCTCGACGCGGCACAATCCTTCAGCCGCGAATACGCGCGCCAGTCCAAGCGCTCCGAGGAGGCCGTCGCCGAACTGCTTCCGCGCCTGCGCGATCCCGCTTACACGCGCGTGATTCTCTGCACACTCGCCGAGGCCACTCCCGTGCACGAGGCCGCGGCCCTCCAGGCCGACCTTCGGCGCGCCGGGATCGAACCCTTCGCCTGGGCCGTCAACCAGTGCCTCTCCGGATTGCCGTTGCGGGACCCGCTGCTCGTCGCCCGCCGCAATCAGGAAGAAATTTACCTCCGCGAGATCGACAGGAAGCATGCCACGCGGTTCTCGATGTTCCCGCTGGCCCTGACCGGAGTGGAAGGAACAAAAATGGGTGTGTCGCGCGCCGCGGACGATCGGGTTTCGGCTGCGTGACTCCGAGACACGGGGGCTATGCGTTTGCCGCAATGGATCGGAGGGCAAAATACGTTGGCAGAGGAGTGATTTGAGTTAGAGTGCCGCAACCTCGGCGCGGACCCGGCCAGGAACCGGGAGGGCCGCTGCGGACACGGCATGCATACGACGACCGGCAGGGCGAGTAGCGTACGCCCTCGGGTTCGACTTATTGGGACCATGGCATTGATGCCAGCGGACCGCGGAAACCAATCCGCAGAAGATCCGCGGCACGAATATCGGGAGGTTAACTGTGCTCGGACAACAGATCCTGAGCGGCCTTGCGACGGGCAGTCTCTATGCCCTCACCGCGATAGCCGTGGTCGTCGTCTTCCGCAATACGCGAACCATAAACCTTGCCCAGGGCGACTTCGCCATGATCGGCGCCTTCCTCGGGGTCGTCTTCCTCAAGGATTGGGGGCTCAACTATTACGCCACCATCGCGCTCGTGGTCGCCTGCTGCATGTTGCTCGGCATCATCGTCGAGCGGTTCGTCATGCGCCCGATCGCGGATTCCGACTGGCTGACGCTCTTTACCGCCACGCTCGGCGTCTACTACATCCTGCACGGTCTCGCGGGCTGGATCTGGGGCCGTGACACCAAGGCATTTCCGGTCACCTTCGATCCGACGCCCGTCGACATCATGGGCGCGGTCATCAGCAAGGGGCACCTCTTCAACGTCGCCTGGGCCCTCGCCATCGGCATCGCCATCTATATTTTCCTCAAGCACACGCGCCAGGGCATCGCCATGCGCGCCGTGACGGACGATCCGGACACCGCCCAGCTGATGGGCATTCCGGTTCGCCGCATCGTCATGCTCACCTGGGCCCTCGCCGGCCTCCTGGCGGGCTTCGTCGGCGTCCTCATCGCCCCGATCCTCTATGTCTCTCCGCAGATGATGGACGACGTCCTGGTGAAGGGCTATGTCGCCGCGGTTTTCGGTGGCCTCTATTCGATCCCCGGCGCGGTTCTCGGCGCCCTCATGATCGGCGTCGCCGAGAACCTGGCGGGCGGTTATCTCGGTTCGCACTTCAAGACCGCGACCGCCTTCGCGATGATCGTCGTGCTGCTCGCCTTCCGCCCGCAAGGCCTCATCGGCATCCAGAAGAGGCGCGAGATATGAGCGAGGTCTTGCCAGTCGTCACATCGCCGGTGCCGCATGCGCGCGGCACCGGGGGCTCCAGGGGTTCCACCATGGCCGCTAGCTTCGGTTCGGCAGGCCGGCACGCCAGCATCGGGGGATGGCAATGTTGAAGACCACGACCGGCGCGGCCGACGGCGAAAGGCTCGCGCCCGCCGCCCGCCGCCAGGCCGTCAAGCGGCTCCAGGCGACGTTTCGGCGACACGATCTGTTGCTCTACATGGCCTTCTTCGCCATTTGCATCATCGTGCCGATGCTCCCCTTCTTCAAAGGCTGGATGGCATCGCAGGCGAGCCTCGTGATCATCTACATCGTGGCCGCGATCGGCATCTCGATCCTGACCGGCTACACGGGGCTGGTCTCGGTCGGTCACGGCGGATTCCTCGCCGTCGGCGCCTACACCTCCGCCTTGCTGACGAAGTATTTCGCCGTCGACCTCGCCGTCGGTCTCGTTGCCGGCGCGATCATGTCGGCCTTCATCGGCTTCCTGCTCGGCGCGATTTTTCTCCGCCTATCCGGCGCCTTCATGGCGATCGGCACGCTGGGCTTTGCTTTCTTCGTCGGCACAGTCGTCAACAACGTGCCGATCTTCGAGGGCCGCGACGGCATCTCCCTCAGCGCCAATTACTTCTTCGGCTCAAAGATCGGCGATTTCGGCTTCTACTACGTGTCCCTCGGCGTGCTGGCGCTGACGACGCTATTCACCTATGCGATCGTCAACAGCGGTGTTGGCCGCGCTTTCATGGCCCTTCGGGATTCCGAGAAGGCGGCCGAGGCGAGCGGCGTCAACCGTGTCAACTACCGCATCATCGCCTTCACGATCAGCGCCGCGATCACCGGCCTTGCGGGCGTGCTCAATGCCCACATCGTCAATTATATCTCCGCCGAGGTCTACGGTGACATCTGGTACTCGGTCGACATCCTCGTGGCCGCGATCGTCGGCGGCTCGGCGATGCTTGCCGGTCCCTACATTGGTGGCATCTTCGTGGTGATGGTTCCCTTCTTCTTCGAGACCCTCGCCGATTTCTCCTCCATCCTGAAAGGCGTCGTGCTGATCCTCGTTCTCATGTTCGCCCCGGCGGGCGTCGCCGAACTGCTCGGCCGCCCGCTCCGCCGCTATCGTGAACGCCAGGTGATGGAGGCGGCCGGAAAATCCTTCAGCAAGGCTCCCAGTGCGGGCGCCGGCACCACCAGTGAGGCCGCACGATGACCGAGCCGATCCTCAGCTGCCGCAACGTCACGGTCAATTTCGGCGGCGTCAAAGCCTGCAACGAGATCAGCCTCGAGGTTCCCGAGGGCAAGATCATCGGGCTCATCGGCCCGAACGGCGCCGGCAAGACCACACTTTTCAACGTGCTGACGCGGTTTCAGCAGCAGAGCAGCGGCGACGTCTTCATGCGCGGCAGGAACGTCAACCGCAAACGGCCGCACGACATGATCAGCCTGGGCATGGCCCGCACCTTCCAGAACATCAACCTGTTCAAGGCGCAGACGACGCTGGACAACATTCTGATCGGGTCGCACGTCCATATCGGCAACCCGCTCGCTTCCATGTTCTGGCTCGGCAACAGCCGCAAGAAGGAGGCCGAACTGCACGCCCGTGCCGAGGAACTCGCTGTCATGTTCCACCTGACGAGCGAACTCGACAGCCCCGTCGGCACGCTGCCCTATGGCTTCCAGAAGCGCGTCGAACTGGCTCGCGCGCTCGCCCCGCGTCCCGAGCTTCTCCTCCTCGACGAACCTGTTGCGGGCTGCAACGACGAGGAGACCGAGGAAATCCAGGAGACGGTGCGGAGCATCAACCGCGAGCATGGCATTACCGTCCTCCTCGTCGAGCACGACATGTCGATGGTGATGAGCATCTGCGATTACATCTACGTGATCAATTTCGGATCGAATCTCGCCGAGGGCACCCCCGCCGAGATCCGCTCGAACCCGGACGTGATCACCGCCTATCTCGGTCAGGAGGACGACTGATGGCATTGCTCCGGATCGAGAACGTCCATGCCGGCTACGGACCGGTCAAGGCACTGCGCGGCATCTCCCTCGACGTGGCGGAAGGCTCCATCGTCACGCTGCTCGGCGCCAACGGTGCGGGAAAATCGACGACGCTGAAGACCATCTCGGGCGTCGTGCGCCCGACGAGCGGCGACATCAAGCTGGATGGCAAGTCCATCGTCGGCCTCTCGCCGAACGAGGTCGTCAACCGCGGCATCGTGCAGGTGCCCGAGGGACGCAAGGTTTTCAAGGACCTGACCGTCTACGAAAACCTCCTCATGGGAAGCTACGCCCGCTCCGATCGCGCCGGCATCGCGAGCGACTTCGAGCGCATCTACGAGCTTTTTCCACGCCTCAAGGAGCGATCGTCCCAACTCGGTGGCTCTCTGTCTGGAGGCGAACAGCAGATGCTCGCCATCGGCCGCGGCCTGATGGCGCGCCCGCGCATCCTGCTTCTCGACGAGCCTTCGCTCGGACTGGCGCCAATCATCGTCGCCAACATCTTCGAGACGCTTCGCAACCTCAATGCCGAGACCCGCATGACGATGCTGATCGTCGAGCAGAACATGCGGATTGCCTTGAAGTCGGCAAGCTTTGGATATGTCATGCAGGTTGGCAACATCGTGCTGTCCGGCGAGGCCGAGATGTTGCGCAACAGCAAGGAGACTTTCGACTCGTACCTCGGCACAGCCCATTGAGGTCGCGGGACGGGACGAAAGCGTGGGGGCCGAAACGGCCCATTCACCAGTGGGAGGAAAAGAATGAGATACTTGCGACTTTCGGTCCTGGCGGCGGCGGCCGCGCTCGCCCCCGCGAGCGTCGCGCTCGCCGAGAATGCGCCGGGCGTGACCGACGATTCGATCCTCGCCTGCTCGTACCAGCCGATGACCGGCAAGGTGTCCAGCTACTTCCGCATGGGCAAGGGCGCCGAGGCCTGGTTCCGCCACATCAACGAGCAGGGCGGCATCAATGGTCGTCTCATCGATTTCCGCATGGTCGACGACCGCTACGAGCCGGCCCGCACGACCTCCATCGTGAAGCGCTTCGTCGAGCGTGACGAGTGCTTCGCCATCGTCGCCCCGCTCGGCTCGGCCCCGACCTCGGCCGTCATCGACTACATCGCCGAGCAGAAGATCCCCCTCATCGGTGCCGGCACCGGTGCGGCCAAGAACCTCGAGATCCAGAGCCCCTACGTCTTCCCGCTCTATCCGAGCTACTTCACCGAAGGTCAGCAGCTGGTTCGCTTCGCCAAGGAAGTCTTCAAGGCCAAGAAGGTCGCGCTGCTCTACCAGAACGATCCGTCCGGCAAGACCCACCTCGACGGCATCAACTCCGTCCTGGCCGAGCATGGCATCGAGCTGGTCGCCGCCGAGGGCTACGAGCCCAAGGAGGTCGACGTTTCCTCCCAGGTGATCAAGATGCAGGCCTCCGGCGCCGAAGCCGTGATCTGCTCGTGCGCACCTGAGCCGGCCGCCAAGTTCTACACCGAGCGCAAGAAGCTCGGCTGGAACGTGCCGGTCGTGAACGTGTTCTTCGGCAAGAGCCCGAAGGTGCCGGAACTGGCCGGTGACGACGCCGTCGAGGGCGTTTATTTCGCGACCATCTTCCGCGACTTCGATTCGCCCGCGCCGCAGATCCAGCAGGCCAAGGAAATCCTGCTCAAGTACTACCCGGCCGAGACCCCGGACGCGATCCACCTCTGGGGCTTCGCAGGTGCCCAGGTCTTCACCGAGGCCATCAAGCGCATGAGCGAGTCGAACACGCCCATCACCCGCGAGAACCTCATCAAGACGCTCGAGGGTATCGACGACTGGACCGGCAGTGTCGTGCCGAACGTGACGATCGGCGAAGGCAACGCGCCTGAGCACTTCATCGTCAAGGACATGTCCTGGGTGGTCTACAAGGGTGGCAAGTTCGAGGAATTCGCCCCCTGGTGAGCCGCTGTCGGAGCGCGGGTGGGCGGGCACGAGCCTGGCCACCCGCGCCACCGGCACGAACGACGAGCGATGGCGCCGGCTGGCCCTTTCGACCTCGGCACGCATGGCCCAGAAAGCCGCGTTCCGGATCGGGCCGCCGGCGCAATGCGTAACGTGACGCTGGGATGGAGGCGCACGCCATTGCCGCAGGGTTTCGAGGGGGCTTCGCTCCGATCGCACCAGGCCGGCAGTGGACCCGCCCCCCCGAAAGCCAAGGCCATGGCCGACCGGTGAGGCATCGCCGCTCTCCATGGCCGTGCCGCCCGACGTGCAACGAGGTTGGAGCCCCGCTGCCCTTACCAACACGCGACGAGGGCTATGCCCTATTTGCATGCAGCAAAAGGACCATGGCCGTCGACGTGATGAGATCGAACGATTAATCTGACTGCAATCGGCAAATGCTCGGGCCCGTCCCTGCTGTCCGCGACCTGAGCCCGGTCACAAATCTGGAGAAGCGACATGGCTGCAATCGTCGGCAAGGCGATTTCCCCCCAGCGCAAGCGCGTCATCGATGCGATGCACCTGGTGGAGCCGGACAAGGTACCGGTCGGGTTGTGGGGCACCGTCGAGGGCTATCAGGCGCTGCGCCGTGGCCTCGGCATGCCCTACAACGAGGATCCGAGGAACTACCGCACGGGTTCGACGACCTGGACCACGGACGTCGCCTTCGAACTCGATCTCGCCGAAAAGCTCGACGTCGATTTCGTCCGCATCTCGATGGGCCCTCCCGGCGGCTCGCCGGGGTTCCGGCCGATCGCGTTTTCCGAAGTGCCATTCGACATGGGCATTCCGGAGCCGGAGTCGGGCGTCGAGATCAACGTCGACGAGTGGGGCGTGATCCGCAAGTGGACCCCGCACGAGCGTGGCGGCTACTATGAGATGATCGGCTATCCGTTGTTCCATGCGACGAGCGCGCCGCTCGAGGAAGGCCTCAAGGAACTCGCCGCGTTCCCCTGGCCCGACCATCGTGATCCCTCGTGCTGGAACGACTCTCCGATCCCGGGCATGACGCTGCGCGAATACTGCCGCTTCGTTCGTGACGAGACGCCGTTCGCCCTCATGGGCCAGGGCGGGCGTGGCGGCCTCTTCGAACAGGCCAAGTACATGGTCGGCTACGCCAAGATCTTTTCGGACTTCATCGAGAGCCCGGAATTCCTCGAGGCGCTGCTGACCAAGCTGACGGACCTCGAGATCGAGGCCAACAAGGCCTTCCTCGACCAGTGCGGCGAATACATCGACTGGCTGCGAATGAGCCCGGAAGACCTCGCCAGCGAGAAAACGGCTTTCGTCTCTCTGCCGATGTTCGAGAAGCAGCTCCTGCCGCACTACATGCGCGCCATCTCCGAGACCAAGAAGTACTACCTGCAGAAGAACCCCAAGGGGAAAATCCAGTTCCACAGCTGCGGCGCGATCTCCGAGCCCTATATGCGCCACCTGATCTCCTGCGGCGTGGATGGCTACGACAGCCTTCCGCCCAAGGTGGCCCGCCACTCGGGTCCCGCCGCCAAGAAGCGCATCCTCGGCAAGGAGATGTTCTTCTATGGCGGCATCGACGTGCAGGAGACCCTGCCCTGGGGCAGCGTCGAGGACGTTCGCAACGAAGTGCGCGCCCGCATCTGGGAGATCGCGCGCGGCGGCGGCTATCTGCTCAGCTCGTCCCACCGTCTCGAGCACGACGTTCCGGTCGAGAACACCCTCGCGATGATCGAGGAGTGCCGTGAGTACGGCGTCTATCCGTTGCCCGAGCAGGCCCCTCCCGGCGCCGACACGGGCGAGGGATACGAACCCTGGGACGCAAAGCCCAAGCGGGTCAGAGCGGCGGCGCGCTGAGCGCCGCCTCCACCCGGTAGCGAGATCGAGTCCAGACCTGGATCGAGAATTCGAGCAAGGAGCACTTCCGCATGCCCATCAACATCGATACGGACAAGGAATACGATATCGAAGATCTTCAGTTCGATATCGACGAGTCCAGGGCGACCGACCGCTGGGGCGACGCACCGGCGAACGTAAAAGAGATCTTCCACCAGCTCGAGTGGAACATCATCGAAGGCGGCCACACCGAAACCGTCAACTTCATCAACTCGCTCCTCGAGTGCGACGTGTCGGCCCGCACGCTGATCGCCGGTCCGATGGCCTCGGGCATCGCGGAAGTCGGCCGTCGCTTCAAGATGGACGAGTACTTCCTGCCCGAGGTGATGATGTCGGCGAAGTGCATGCACGCCGCCCTCGGACGCCTGAAGCCTCTAATCATCGCCGAAAAGTCGGCCGACCTCGGCACCGTCGTGGTTGGCACGGTCCAGGGCGACCTGCACGACATCGGCAAGAAGATCGTCGCCATGATGATGGAGGCCGCCGGCTTCACGGTGATCGACCTCGGCGTGACGGTGCCGCCGGAGGACTTCATCGCCGCGATCCGCGAGCACAAGCCCAAGATCGTCGGCTTCTCGGCGCTGCTGACCACCACCATGAACATGCAATGGGAGACGCTGAAGCGCATCAAGGCCGAGGGCCTGCGCGAGGACGTCAAGGTCTTCGTCGGCGGCGCACCGATCAGCCAGAACTGGGCCGACAAGATCGGCGCCGACGCCTACGCGGTCGATGCGCTGGTTGCGGTCGAGAAGGCCAAGGCCGTGATTTCGGTCTATCACAATATGAAGGGTGGCGACCCGGTGCTGCACGAGGCGATGATCGAGATCGACCGCGTGCGCGAGCAGGCCAAAGCCGACGCCATGGCCTGACGGACCAAACACCTCCGGGGGCTCGGCGGTTCGGCTGCTGTCCCCCGGGGACGAATGCCAGGATGGCTGCGGACATCGAACGAGAGCACATCTCCAAAACGATGAACTGATGGGAGAACACCATGGCGATGAGTGCCGATCGCGCGGCGACGGAACGCGATTCGACGGGGCACCTCTATGCCATCGTGGCATTCGCGCTTCTCGCCGGCGGCCTCGCCGGCATCATCGGTGACGCCGTCGGCTACGGCCTCTTTCTCATCGCCACTCTGATCCTGCTCGCCGCGGTCGTCATGATGGGCCTCTACTTCATGACCCGCGCCTTCGATGGCCCCTCGCTTCGGGAGGCTTATACCAACGCCTTCCAGGCCGGCGGCTGGTGCTACGTCTTCGCCGTCTCCGCCCTTGCCGGGCACTATACGCACGAAGCGATCCTCGGCCGCCTCGACTGGCACTGGATCGTCTTCGGGCCCGCCATCCTGGCAGCGATCGTCTACCTCGACGTCAACCTCTACCGGATCATCTACAAGCGCAACGAGCCGACCCTCCAGCGCTACGGCCACGTGATGGAGCGCCGAAACCTCCAGCCGGAGGCGATGCGCGCGACCTTCATCGAGGAGGTCGTGGTGCACAAATCCCTCTTCAAGGTCAGCCCCTTCCGCTGGGTTCGCCATCAGCTCATCCTCTGGGGCTTCGGCCTCATGTTCGCCGTCGAGATCGTTGCGGTCGTTTTCCGGGAAGCTTGGCCGGCGTTCGGTTTCGCCGACGTCTGGCGCACGCCCGGCCACCCGCTGCGCGCCGCCTTCGACTTCGCCTACGACCTCACCGGCCTCATGGTTCTGATCGGTTGCATCCTGGCGCTCATCTTCCGCGTCATGGTGAACGGAAAGCCAGAGCAGAAATTCACCGACACGCCGACCGCTCTCTTCCTCTTCGTCGTGGTTCTGACCGGCTTCGTGCTCGAGGGGGTCCGCATCAATTCCGAGATGGCGATCTACTCGCAGGCCGAGTTCGTCGGCGAGGCCTTCGCGGTCGGCCTCGCCGCGATCGGACTGGGCTCGCTCTCTGCGGGCGCCCATTCGGCACTCTGGTATTTCCATGTCCTGCTCTCGTGTGCCTTCATCGCCTACGTTCCCGTCTGGCGCCTCATTCATTCCTGCGCGACGCCACTCGGGCGGATGGTGAATTCCCAGAAGACGATGCTCGCCATGAAGAAGCAGACGGCGCTGCGGGGCCTCATGCAGGGACAAGCCAGGGGGGCCATCATGACGCCCTCGACCACTGATTTCCCGAAAGCGCCGGGGCGCGATTAAGCCACGGCCAAGCAAGTGCAGACTCCGACGAGGCCGAGTTCGGTTCGCGAAATCGGCCCGCACGCCGAACAAAGTCGGCCGGGGGAGAGCAGCCGGGATGTGACACGAGCGTGACGGGATGTTATAGGCCCGTTGAAACGGAATGTGACCACCAGCTTCGAGCGAGGGAGCAAGCTGATGAACAGCCACAATCCTGAGATGGACAAGTCCGCGACCAAGGGCCTGCGCCCGGGCGACGGCAGCGGCGCCGTCAAATCCTACAATGCCAAGCGCAACCCCTTCGGCGGCTACATCACGGACAGCGCCAGCGGCGTCGACGTTTTCGTGCACAAGTCCGCCGTCGAAGCAGCCGGCATGGCCAAGCTCGAGGCCGGCCAGCAATTGAGCTACCGGATCGTCGAGGACGGCTTCGGCGGCTTCAAGGCGGTCGAACTGAAGTCCGCCTGAGCCTCGAGCGTCCGCGCGGGGGGCGATCGACGCGCGAACGAGCGAACTGCGGAACGGCGGTGCCACCATATCGAAGGGGGCCCGTCATGGGGGAGTATCGGCGGGGGACCCGGTGCAACGCCGTGTCTCCCGTACGTGATTCATGACGCCTCGACAGGTGGATCGACACTGCGATGAAGTGGACCAGACTGCAGACGTTCCTGATCGTCGCCCAGGAAGGCAGCTTCTCTAAGGCGAGCCGCCGGCTGGGCCTCAGCCAGTCGGCCATCAGCCGGCAGGTCACGGTGCTCGAGGAGGAACTCAAGTGCCAGGTCTTCAACCGCCACTGGAGCGGCCTCGTGCTGACGGAGGCCGGCGAGGAACTCTATTCCACCACGACCGAGATGGCCCGCGAGCTGGACCTCAGCATCGCGAAGATCAACGAGCAGAAGTCCCTGCCGGAGGGGCCCCTGAAGGTCAGCACGACGGTTGCTTTCGGTTCGGCCTGGCTGACGCCGCGGATCAACGACTTCCAGCGCCAGCACCCCCGGATCGCGCTTTCGCTGCACCTTGCCGACAACAACTACCTCGACCTTTCCATGCGTGATGCGGACTGCGCGATCCGCTTCACCCGCCAGACCGAGCACAGCCTCGTGCAGACGCCGCTCGGTTTCGTGCGCTACCGCATTTATGCCTCCCGCGAGTACCTCGAGCGCGCCGCCCCCCTCGAGCGCATCGAGGACCTCGACAACCACGCCCTCATCGTCTACGGCGATTATGCTCCCCAGCCGATCGGGGAAATGAACTGGCTGCTCAGCGTCGGCCGCATCGCGATCGACCCACGCCCGGCATCCCTCACGATCAATTCGGTCTACGGTATTTTCCGCGCCGCAGAAGCGGGCCTCGGCGTCGCCGCGCTGCCCTACTATCTGGCCTCGCGCTCCGACATGCTCGTCGAGGTCCTGCCCGGCCAGCTCGGCCCGGCCTTCGAGGTCCTCTTCGTTTATCCCGAGGAATTGCGCCAGTCCCGACGCATCAGGGTTTTCCTCGACTTCCTGCGCGCCCAGGCCGACGACGACATTGCCGCTGGGCATCTCTCGAAACGGCTGTGAGTTCTCCCTGACGGGCGCGCGCCCGGCGGCTGTCCCTCGTCTTCGGCGAAAACCACCGGGCCTGGCCGCAGGTAACGGAGCGACCCATCCGTCCATTCCCCCTCGACCAACGCCACACCGCCCCCCGGGACCGCCACCCGAGCAAAAATCGGTGGGGGCCATGCGATTCCAAGGCGTTGGGATTTCGTATAGTTGAGCTAGGCAATCGGGATTTGACGACGTGAAGAAACATGAGGGGGTCATGGCTCAGAACCAGGGCACGACGGTGCAAGCCGTTTTCATGCCGTCCGGACGGCGCGGGGAATTCGCGAGCGGCACGACGGTGCTGCAGGCCGCCCGCAAGCTGGGGGTCGATCTCGATTCTGTCTGTGGCGGGCGCGCCGTCTGCGGGCGCTGCCAAGTGTCCGTCAGCGACGGCGAGTTCGCCAAGTTGCGCATTTCCTCGCGCCAGGACAGCCTGACCCCGCCGAGCCCGACCGAGGAGCGCTACGCCCGCATCAAGGGCCTCGACGACAAGCGCCGCCTCGGCTGCCAAGCATGCCTCGTGGCCGATGTCGTCATCGACGTTCCCGAGGACAGTCAGATGCACCGCCAGATGGTGCGCAAATCGGCGAGCGAAATCCGCGATCTCGTGATCGACCCCGTCGTTCGCCTCTACTATCTCGAACTCGACCGCCCGAGCCTGGCCGACCAGGCGAGCGACCTCGACCGTCTGCTGCGCCAGCTCGAGACCAGCTGGGGCCTGCGGGACCTCACCATCGACCACGCGTTCCTGCAGGGCCTCTCCAGCTCGGCGCGCTCGGGCGAGACCTACGGCGGCGACTGGAAGGTAACGGTCGCAGTGCGCGGCGGGCGCGAACTCATCGCCATCTGGCCCGGTTACAAGGAGCGTGCCTACGGCTTTGCGATCGACGTCGGCACGACCACGGTGGCTGGCCACCTGTGCGCCCTCGACACCGGCGAGGTGCTGGCGAGCGCCGGCATCATGAACCCGCAGATCCGCTTCGGCGAGGATCTGATGAGCCGCATCTCGTACCTCCAGCAGAACGAGAACGCGGCCCCCGAGCTCACATCCGCCATCCAGCAGGCCCTCGCCCAGCTCGTGCGCCACGTCGCCACCGAGGCCGGTATCGCGACCGACAAGATCGTCGAGGCCACCATCGTCGGCAACCCGACCATGCACCACCTCGTCATCGGTCTCGACCCCACGCAGCTCGGCATGGAGCCGTTCCCCCTCATCACCGACCGGGGCATGTCGGTCAAAAGTCGGGACATCGGCCTTGGCATCAACCCGGGTGCCTATGCCTACATGCTGCCCTGCGTCGCGGGGCACGTCGGCGCGGATACCGCCGGCGTCATTCTCGCCCAGGCGCCCCACCGCAGCGAAGAGACGATGCTGGTGATAGATGTCGGCACCAATGCCGAGATCGTGCTCGGTAACAGCAAGCGCCTCCTGGCCTGCTCCAGTCCGACGGGCCCGGCCTTCGAGGGGGCGCAGATCTCCAGCGGTCAACGCGCGTCGCCCGGCGCCATCGAGCGCGTGCGCATCGATCCCGAGACGCTCGAGCCGCGCATCAGGGTGATCGGCTGCGAACTCTGGTCGAACGAGGAAGGCTTTGCCGAGGGCGTCAAGGACACCGGCGTCACCGGCATCTGCGGCTCCGGCATCATCGAGGCCATCGCCGAGTTGTATCTGGCCGGCATCATCGACGAGAGCGGACGCATGCAGGCGCGCGGCCGCGACGTGAGCGCACACCCCAATTTCGTGCCCAAGGGGCGCAACTACGAGTATGTGCTCTTCGAGAACGAGGATCGCGTCATCAAGGTCCAGCCGGGCGACGTGCGGGCCATCCAGCTGGCCAAGGCGGCCTGCTATTCGGGCGTCAAGTTGCTGATGGAGCACATGGGCCTCGAGCATGTCGACCGCATCTACCTGGCCGGCGCCTTCGGCTCCTACATCGACGTGAAATACGCTATGGTGCTCGGCATGCTGCCGGATTGCGACCTCGCACGGGTTGCATCGGCCGGCAACGCGGCCGGCACGGGCGCCCGCATCGCGCTGCTCTCGAAGAGCGCGCGCGAGGAACTCGAGGGTGTGGTCCGCAAGGTCGAGAAGATCGAGACGGCCATCGAGCCGCGCTTCCAGGAGTTTTTCGTGGCGGCCATGAAGATCCCGCACGAGAGCGACCCCTTCGAGAACCTCTCGAAGGTGGTGAGCCTGCCGAGACCAGGGGCTGGCAATGGCCGCTGACGAGCCTCGAGGAACCGGCACCGAAGCCACCGGGGCCGCCACGCCGGAGCCCGAACGTCGGCCGGGTGCCGTGGCACGGGCGCCGGATGGCCGGCGCCTGCCGGTGTCGCCCCAGGTCGGGCCCTATGTCGTCCGCGTCGAGGAGGGCAAAACCTATCTCTGGTGCTCGTGCGGCCTCTCGCGGACCCAGCCCTATTGCGACGGCTCGCACGCCGGCACTGGCTTCGAACCGGTGCCTTTCGAAGCCTTCATGGACGCCGAGTTCCACCTCTGTGGCTGCAAGCGCTCCGACAACAAGCCATACTGCTTCGGCAATTGCCGTGGCCACCACCGCAGACTGAGCGAGCGATGAGCGACCATCCCCATTGCGTCTATCACGTGATCATACGCCACAACCTGGTCGTGGCGATCGAAGCGGTGCCGATCGCTCCCGGGGCGCGGCGCGAGGACGATCCCCTCGCCGTGACCAGCCGGCTCGCCGCCAATCATCAGGCCAACGGCTGCCTCGATGGCACTTACGAGTTGGCCGACGTCGAGGCGGCCCGCCACTTCGCGCGCCTCAGCCTCGATTTCGCGGCCCGCATGATCGAAAAGACCGGCGAGCGGTTGGACGCGGCGCGCATCACCGGTGTCGGCTGGACCAACCCGTTCCTCGGCGAATGCGCCCAGGGGCGCACGGGCGGTCCGGCGTCCTGATCGGACCGATGCAAAAGGTGACTGCGACTGGCATCTGAACGAGGAAGCGCATCGCGGGAGTTCCCGCACGGCGTCGTCGTCAGCCATCCACCTCGGACGCCTGTCGTCCGGGCACCGCGGCATCATCGTCGCTGTCGCACCAGACCCCGTAGAAACCGGAGCGCGAAAGCTTCGGCTTCATTGCGCAGCTCTCCATGAGCGTCACCGGGATCGACATGCCCTCGAACGCCTTGAACAGCTCCCGCTGCTGCTCGAGTGGCCAGGAGATCGTGCGCGCGCCGATCTTGTAGCTGTAGCCCGGCCCCATCCGCATGCCGATCCGACAACCCTCGGCAGCCAATTCGGTGCGCAGGTGCTTACTGAACAGGCGCGTGACCGCCTCGACCGCGAGCCAGCCGTACGATTCCAGAAAGAGCGCCTCGATCAACTCGAAATTGTCGATGTGCCCGCGAACCATTTCATCGAGCCGATCGCCGGTCGTCAGCACGAAGGCGAGCCCCTCGTCGCAGCCCGCGCAATAGCGCCGGAAGGCTTCGCTCGCGAACGTGATGCCGCCCTCGAGCCTCAGACCGTCCCCGTCGAGCTCTTCGACCGCGAGGCGGCGATAATGGATCTCGGCATCCAGCAGGCCGCGGGCGCGAGCCACCTGCTGGCGGGCGGCATCGACGACATCGGGGCGCACCTTCTCGAGATCCCGGTAGCCGTGCACGCGCAGCACCTGCTCGGGCCGGATCGTTATCGCGGGCGGCACGAACGTGCCCATGCGCGGGGCGCCAAGCTTGGATGGTTTGGTCATCTGCGAAAGCGTCCTCGGGCAATCGGGAACGGCTGGCCCGGCGTAGTCGTCGCAACGCCAGCCCGTCGGCCGAGTAAACTAGCCCCGTCGCCGGCAACGACCAATGGCCTTGCATCGAAGGGGGGGCATTGGCAATTGCAGGCCCTTCGGAAAGACCACCACCGCGATCGCCCGCCCACATCGGCCGTGATATCGCCAGGCAACCGTCCTCGCACCCCCCGCATCGGAGTTCACGAATGGTCACCGTCACCGCCATCTATGCCAGCCTGCTGGCCATTCTCGGCATCTGGCTTGCCCGCAACGTCATCGCCCAGCGCCGCATCCTCCACGTCGCCATCGGCGATGGTGGCGACGACAAATTGCGCCGCCTCATGCGCGTGCAGGCGAATTTCTCGGAATACGCACCGCTCGGGCTGATCCTCATCGGTTTTGCCGAGATGGGCGGCGCTCCACTGGTCCTGGTCCATCTCCTGGGGGCCATGCTCCTGGTCGGCCGCATCCTGCACGCGAACGGTGTCTCGCGCACGAAGGAGCCGCTCTCGTTGCGCGTGGCCGGCATGATCCTGACGTTCCTGTCCATCGGCGGGGCGGCCGCGACCAACCTCACGCTTTCGGGTATGCGACTGGCGGGCTATCTCTGAGCCGCATCCACATTCGGCATGGCCCGGTCGATGAGAGCCTTCTCGGCGCCGGCCGGCAGATCGCTCGAATAGGTGCGCCGGAAAGCCGCGGCGAGGCGGCTCGCCGCGAACGCCTCCGCCACGAAGCCCGGCGCACCGGCCGCCAGGATGGTCCCCGCCGCCAGAACCGCGAGGCTTTCGACGAACGCCCGCGCCGCGCTCTCGATCTCGCGCGGGCGGTGCACGTAGTGCTCGACGCGTTCGAGCCCCTTGGCCAGGAGCGGTTCGGCGCGGGCCGCCTCCGAGAGCAGTTCGATGACGATTTGCGCCGCCTCCGGCTCCTTCTGGAGCACGCGCAGCACGTCGAGGCACATGATGTTGCCCGAGCCCTCCCAGATCGAATTGACCGGCGCCTCGCGATAGAGCCGCGCGAGTTCGTCGTCCTCGACGTAGCCGTTGCCACCGAGACACTCCATCGCCTCCGCGACGAGGCCTGGCGCCACCTTGCACACCCAATACTTCGTCACCGGCGTCATGAGCCTGCGCCAAGCCTGCTCGGCTGGATCGTCCGGCCGGTCGAAGGCGTGCGCGAGCCGGAAGGTGAGGGCGGTCGCCGCCTCGACGTCCAGTGCCATGTCGGCGAGCACGCGCGCCATGAGCGGCTGCTCGACCAGTCGTCGGCCGAACGCTGCGCGGTGACCGGCATGCAACAGCGCCCGTGACAGCGCCGCCCGCATCAAACCTGTCGAGCCCGAAATGCAATCGAGTCGGGTCAGCGTCACCATTTCCATGATGGTCGCGATGCCCCGCCCCGGCTCACCGACGCCATAGCCCTCGGCCTCCTCATAGATCACCTCGGCGGTCGCGTTGGAGCGGTTGCCGAGCTTGTCCTTGAGACGTTGGAATCGGAACCCGTTGAGCCGCCCGTCCTCGCGCCGGCGCGGCACCAGGAACGTGCCGAGTCCCGTCTCCGTCTGGGCGAGCACGACGTGGGCGTCGGCCATCGGCGCGGAAACGAACCACTTCTCGCCGCTGATCGCATAGCGCCGCTTTCCACCCCCGGTCCCGAGTGCGACGGCGCGCGCCCGGTTTCGCCTGACGTCACTGCCGCCCTGGCGCTCCGTCAACGCCATGCCGAGGGTGATCGAAGCCTTGGCCCCGACCGGCTTGTCGGCCCGGTCGTAGGTGCGCCGCATGAGTTGCGGCGCCAGTTCGCCCATGAGGTTCGGCTCTTGGCGCAAGGTCGCGATGCCAGCATTCGTCATCGTGATCGGGCAGTAGTGGCCGGCCTCCACCTGGCAGACCAGGACCGCCCCCGCCGCGCGCGCCACGTTGGCCCCATTGCGCCCGGGAACGACGGGTTCGGCCCCGGCACCACCAGCGACCCAGGAGCCGCAGTGCAACCCCGCAGCAAAGCTCTGCGCCATGAACCCATGGTAGCTCGGATGGAATTCGACCCGGTCGACGCGTTCGCCCTTGGCATCGTGGGTCACGAGTTCGGGCGGATGGCGGTTGGCGAGCCGCCCCGCCTCCAGGGTCTCGCGCGCCCCGAGGCTGGCGCCGAGCCCGGTGAGTTCACCGAGACGATGCTCCGCGCCCTCCCGCGCCACCGCCTCCTTCAGCGCCCGATCGCTTTCGAAGAGGTTGATGCCCGCGTAGATCGGGCTCTGGTTGTGCTCGTTCTCGCCCATGGCGATCGGATCTCCTCAACAGGGGGAGCAGTTCGCCAGCCGCCTGACCGCTTGCCGCGCGCCCACGATCGGCCTAAGAGACCGACTTTGATGAGCACCGCGAACACCGCCACCGAAATCGGCTACCCCCATCGTCACCTGCTGACGACCGAGGGTCTTACCCGTGATGATATCACGATGCTCCTGGAATTGGCCGACGCGGCGGCGCGCCAGGGCCGACTGATCGACAAGAAGACCAACGAGCTTCGCGGCCGCACGCAGATCAACCTCTTCTTCGAGAGTTCGACGCGCACCCAGAGTTCCTTCGAACTCGCGGGCAAGCGGCTCGGCGCCGATGTGATGAATATGTCGATCGGCTCCTCTTCCATCAACAAGGGCGAGACGCTTCTCGACACTGCCGCAACGCTCAACGCCATGCGCCCCGACATCCTGGTCGTGCGCCACCATGCCGCCGGCGCCGTCGAGTTGCTCGCCCAGAAGGTCGGCTGCTCCGTCATCAACGCTGGCGACGGTGCCCACCAGCACCCCACCCAGGCCTTGCTGGACGCCCACACCATCCGCCGCAACAAGGACCGTTTGGAGGGGCTCAGGGTGGCGATCTGCGGCGACATCCGTCACTCCCGCGTCGCCCGCTCGAACATCGCCCTGCTCCTCACCATGGGCGCGCAGGTTCACCTTGTCGCCCCCTCCACCCTCTTGCCCGACGGGCTCGAGCGCCCCGGCCTCCGAGTGTTCACGAGCATGCGCGAAGGGCTCGCGGGCGCCGACGTCGTCATGATGCTGCGCCTCCAGCGCGAGCGCATGGCCGGCGCCTTCGTGCCCAGCACGCGTGAATACTTCCACTTCTTCGGCCTCGACCGCGAAAAGCTCTCCTGGGCCAAGCCGGACGCGCTCATCATGCACCCTGGTCCGATGAACCGTGGCGTCGAGATCGCATCGACCGTCGCCGATCACCCGCGCAGCGTCATCCAGGAACAGGTCGAGATGGGCGTCGCCGTACGCATGGCCGTGCTGCGGGCGTTGGCCCGTCACCTGCCGAACGATTGATTGGACTGGCGACCATGAACGAGACGCCCGAAGTTGGCACCGCGACGGAGGGCCCGAAGGTCCTCATCAACGCCCGCCTGATCGATCCCGCCAGTGGCCGCGACGAACCCGGCGGGTTGCTGATCCGCGATGGCCGGATCGCCGACCTCGGCGCGCACCTGCGCCGCAACGCCCCGGCTGGCGCCGAGGTCGTCGACTGCAACGACAACATCGTGATGCCGGGCCTCGTCGATATGCTGGTCTATACGGGCGAGCCCGGCGAGGAGCATCGCGAGACGCTCAACACCGTCAGTCTCGCCGCGAGCGCCGGCGGCGTTACCACGATCGCCTGCCTGCCGAACACCGACCGCCACCTCGACGATGTCGCCCTCGTCGATTTCATTCTCCGCCGCGCCCGCGACACGGCCCGCGTCAACGTGCTGCCGATCGCCGCCCTCACCAAGGGCATGATGGGCGAGGAGATGGCCGAAATCGGCCTGTTGCGCGCGGCCGGCGCGGTGGCCTTTTCCGACGGACCGCGCAGCCTCGGCAACGCCCGCCTGATGGCCCGTCTGCTCGCCTACACCCGCGACTTCGACGGCCTCGTGGTGCATCACGTCGAGGACCCGGACCTTGCCGCGGACGGCGTCATGCACGAGGGTCAGGTGGCCACACTGCTCGGCTTGCCCGGCATTCCGACGGTTGCCGAACTCGTGCTGCTCGAGCGCGACCTGCGCCTCGTCGAGAGCGTCGGCGGGCGCTATCATGCCGCGCAAATCTCCTCGGCCCAGTCGCTCGAGGCGATCCGCACCGCCCGCCAGCGCGGCGTCAGGCTCACATGCGGCGTTTCGATCAATCACCTTCTGCTCGACGATCGCGACATCGGCTCCTACCGGACGTATTTCAAGCTTTCACCGCCCCTGCGCGGTGCAGCCGACCGCGATGCCCTCGTTGCTGGCGTCGCGAGCGGCGACATCGACGTCATCGTCTCGGCCCACCTGCCGCAGGACGTCGACGGCAAACGCCGGCCGTTCGCTGAGGCCGCGACCGGCGCGATCGGCGTCGAGACCCTTTTGCCAGCGGCTTTGCGCCTTGCCGATGAACGCAAGATCGACCGCCTCGCGGTACTGCGTGCCCTCACCTGCAACCCCGCCGACCTGCTCGGCATCGAGGCGGGGCGGCTCGCCGTCGGCGCGCCTGCCGACGTCGTCGTCGTCGACCCCGAAGTCGCCTGGGTGGTCGAACTCGAGCGCCTGCACTCGCGCTCGAAAAACTCGCCCTTCGAGGCCGCCCCTCTCAAGGGTCGGGTGATGCGGACTTTTGTTGCGGGCCGGCAAGTCCACCCCTACCCTGCTCAGGATCGTCCCTCCCAGTAACGGCGGCTTTGCGACACAATGGAGCTTTCCGTCCAGCTCGGCCTCGTTGCGATTCTGGCCTATCTCGCCGGCTCCATCCCCTTTGGCCTGGTTCTGACGCGCCTTGCCGGCCTCGGCGACATCCGGGCGATCGGCTCCGGGAACATCGGGGCAACGAACGTCCTGCGCACGGGGCGCAAGGGCTTGGCCGCCGCCACGCTCCTGCTCGATGCCGCCAAGGGAACGCTGGCCGTGCTCCTCGCTCCGGTCCTCGCCCTTGGCGCCCTTGCACTCGTCGACGGAGCCCAAAGCCCCATGCCCGCCGCGGCTGATCACATGGCCGGAGCCGCCGGGGCGGTCGCCGGTGTCATGGCGTTCCTTGGGCACTGCTTTCCGGTCTGGCTCGGGTTTCGCGGCGGCAAGGGCGTTGCGACATTCATCGGTGTGCTGCTCGGTTGGACGTGGCCCGCTGCCGTCGGCTTTTGCGCACTTTGGCTCGCTGTCGCGGCCGCGACGCGTTATTCATCCCTCGCTGCCCTGGTTTCGGCCGCGCTTGCCCCCGTGCTCGTCCATGTGCTCGCCGGCCAACCACTGTTGACGGTGGCGAGCACCCTCCTCTCGCTGCTCCTCGTCATCCGCCATCGCGCCAACATCGAGCGCCTCCTTGCCGGCACCGAAAGCCGCATCGGCGGGCGGTCGTGAAGCGCGCTCGCCCGAGCGCCCCGTCGCCTCGGCCAGCCCCGGCTGGCACCCATGCCGCTGCCATGCCGATCCGCCAACGGCTCGGCGATGAGCAGAAGATCGCCTGGCTTCGGCTGATCCGCACGGAGGGCATCGGCCCGGTCACCTTTCGGGAATTGCTCAACCGGTTCGGTGGCGCCGCGGCCGCGCTCGAGGCATTGCCCGGCCTCGGCGCCCGCACCGGCCGGCGCCTTTCACCGCCAACGCGCGACGCGGTCCTCGAGGAACTGGAGCGCGCGGCCGCCATCGGTTCGCGACCGCTCTTTCTCGGTGATCCCGATTATCCCCCTGGCCTTGCCGCGCTCGAGGTTCCCCCGCCCATGGTCTACGGGCTCGGCGATGCGCAGCTCGCGTCCCGCCCCACCATTGCCGTGGTCGGCTCCCGCAACGCCTCGGCGGCTGGACGCAGCATGGCCCGCGCACTTTCGCACGACCTCGGTGCCGCGGGCTTCGTCGTGGTCTCCGGTCTCGCCCGTGGGGTCGACGGCGCCGCCCACGAGGCCAGCCTCCCGACCGGCACCATCGCGGTCGTCGCTGGAGGGCTCGATCACATCTATCCGCCCGAACATGCCGACCTCCACGCGCGGCTGGCACGCGAGGGCTTCATCGTCAGCGAGCGGGCACCTGGAGCGGTTCCACGCAGCGAGGACTTTCCCCGTCGCAATCGCATCATCTCCGGACTCTCGGCCGGAGTCGTCGTGGTCGAAGCGGCGGCCCGATCGGGTTCGCTCATCACCGCGCGCTTTGCCGCCGAGCAGGGCCGCGAGGTCTTCGCGGTGCCCGGCCATCCGCTCGACCCGCGCGCCAAGGGGGCACTCGCGTTGTTGCGTGAGGGGGCCACGATCTGCACCTGCGCCGACGACGTTGCCGAGGCGCTGCGCCCGATCCTCGCGGGGCGCGCCGGCCAGCCCGACCTGCGGGGCTTTGCGACCGCCGGAGAGGATTGGATGCTCGGTCTCGAGCAACCACCGTCGAGCGAGCCCTCTGGCGCGGACGCACCGCCGGACCAACAGGCGACCGGAGAGGTGGGCGACCGTGCAATCGCTGAAGTGGTCGAGGCGGCGCTCTCCATGGCGCCGATCGAGGTCGATGTTGTAGCGCGCGAGACCGGCCTCACGATCCGCGAGGTCCGCGCCGCACTCCTCGAACTCGACCTTGCGGGGCGCATCGAGCGGCATGGCCTGCAGACGGTGTCATTGCGCAACTGAACCGGACCGGGAGGTGGTCATCCCTCCAAGCGTTCCTCAGAGCGGATCCGCTCGGACAGGAGGTAGGCCTCGCGGAGCTGGGCTGCGACCTCGCTCTCGCCATGCCGCTTGGCAAGGTGATGGAGCTCACGGATCATGTCCGCCAGATAGGCGAGCGCATCCGCTCGCGATGGAATTGGCATTGCCTCCGCCTCGACTTCGCACGCATCCTGGCGCGCTCGCATGTCTGCGGCCTCTGCTCCACCCGTCATTGGCGCCCCCGTTCGCCGTTGCCCATAGATTATGCTCGCATAAATTGAGCTCTTGTAGATCATTTGTACGCATAAGTTGCACTCAACTCAACCCGCTTTCGCCCGATCACACACAGGCCCATCAGCGACAGAGTTTGACAGCGCCGGGTCGCTTGCCCATGTTCCCTCGCGCCACACGCAGGGTTCGGGGGTTGGCGCGCGGTCGGCTGTCGGCAAGGCAGGCCGGACGCGGGGCGAGGCGAGGCGCGCGGCGCCACTTCATCCCAGTTCGAACGGATCGGGCCATCCGCGTGTTTCACGCGACAGCACTCCAGAGCAGGCACGCATGCAGGTTGTGATTGTGGAATCCGCCGCCAAGGCGAAGTCGATCAACAAATACCTCGGACCCGGCTACAAGGTGCTGGCCTCCTTCGGGCATGTCCGCGACCTGCCGGCCAAGGACGGCTCGGTGCTGCCCGACAACGACTTCTCGATGGAGTGGGAAGCCGATCCCAAGGCGACCAAGATCCTCGCCGAAATCGTCAAGGCCGTGCGCGACGCCGACAAGCTGATCCTCGCCACCGACCCCGACCGCGAGGGCGAGGCGATCTCCTGGCACATCCTCGAGGTTCTCGAGAAGCGCCGCGCGCTCAAGGGCATCCCTGTCGAGCGTGTCGCCTTCAACGCCGTCACCAAGCAGGCGGTGACGGAAGCCATGAAGCACCCGCGCGAGATCGACACGCCCCTCGTTTCGGCCTATCTGGCGCGGCGCGCGCTCGACTACCTCGTCGGCTTCACCTTGAGCCCCGTGCTCTGGCGCAAGCTGCCGGGCTCGCGCTCGGCCGGCCGTGTGCAGTCGGTGGCGCTGCGCCTCGTGTGCGACCGCGAAGCCGAGATCGAGGCATTCCGAACCGACGAATACTGGACCATCGAGGCGCTGCTGCGCACGGCCAAGGGTGAGGAGGTCAAGGCCCGCCTCACCGCCATCGCCGGCACCACTCTGAAGAAGCTGGACATCAAGGACGAGGCGAGCGCCCTCGCGATCAAGGCGGCCATCGAGCGCGGCAACTTCACGGTCACCAGCGTCGAACGCAAGGCGACCAAGCGCAACCCCTATCCACCCTTCACCACATCGACCCTGCAAATGGACGCGAGCCGCAAGCTCGGCTTTTCCGCCAAGCAGACCATGGGTGTCGCCCAGCGCCTCTATGAAGGTGTCGACGTCGGCGGCGATGCCCCGGTCGGCCTCATCACCTACATGCGAACCGACGGCGTGCAGATCGTGCCGGAAGCGGTCGGCCAGATTCGCGACGTCATCTCCGCCGAATACGGCCGCAATTATACTCCCTTTTCTCGTGAGTACAAATCCAAGGCAAAGAACGCCCAGGAGGCGCACGAGGCGATCCGCCCGACCGACCCCTCCCGCAGGCCCCAGGACGTCGCGCGCTACCTCGAAAAGGACCAGGCCGCCCTCTACGAACTGATCTGGAAGCGCACCATCGCCAGCCAGATGGCCCCCGCCGACATCGAGCAGACCACGGTCGGAATCGACGTCACCGGACGTGACGGCAAGCTCTACGGACTGCGCGCGACCGGCTCGGTCATCGTGTTCGACGGTTTCCTCAGGGTCTATGAGGAAGGCCGCGACGACCGCCAGCGCCAGATCGAAAAGGGCAAGGCGGACGAGGAAGCGGACGGCGACGAAGGAGCTGCCCGGCGCCTGCCGGCGCTCGCCAAGGGCGAGACGCTGAAGGACGACGTCATCTCGGCCGACCAGCATTTCACCCAGCCGCCACCGCGCTACACCGAGGCGACCCTGGTCAAGCGGATGGAGGAACTCGGCATCGGCCGGCCATCGACCTATGCCTCGACCATGGCGACCCTCGTCGATCGCGACTACGTGCGCATCGACAGGAAGCGCCTCGTGCCGGAGGACAAGGGGCGCCTGGTGACGGCGTTCCTCAAGAGCTTCTTTACGCGCTATGTCGAGTACGACTTCACGGCCGGCCTCGAGGAAAAGCTCGACCTCATCTCCGACGACAAGCTGGCCTGGAAGGACGTGCTGCGCGAGTTCTGGAGCGAATTCACGGCAACCGTCGAGGGCACCCGCGAACTGCGCGTCACCGACGTCCTCGAGGCGCTCAACGAGATCCTCGGGCCGCACGTCTTTCCCGAAAAGAGCGACGGCGGTGATCCGCGTAAGTGCCCGACCTGTGACGACGGCCGCCTCAGCCTGAAGATCGGGCGCTTCGGTGCGTTCATCGGCTGCTCGAACTATCCCGATTGCCGATTCACCCGCCAGTTCAGCCAGAGCGACGAGGAGGCGACCCAGGCCCAGGCGGGCGCCAACCGCCTGCTCGGCCAGGACCCCGAGACGGGCCTCGACGTGACCGTGCGGAGCGGACGGTTCGGCCACTACATCCAGCTCGGCGAGCCCGAAACCGGCGAGCGACCCAAGCGTGCCTCCATACCGAAGGGCACCGATGCGGGTGAACTCACGCTCGAGCGCGCCCTCGCCCTCCTCTCGCTGCCGCGCCTCGTCGGCCCGCACCCGGAAACCGCTCAGCCGATCGTCGCCGGCTACGGCCGCTACGGCCCCTTCGTCGAGTGCGCGGGCAAATACGCCAATCTCGACAGCCCCGAGGAGGTCTTCACCGTCGGCCTCAACCGTGCCGTGACACTGCTGGCCGAAAAGGCGGCGTCCGGCGGCAGGCGCGGAAGCTCGGCCGCGGCGCTGCGCGATCTCGGCGAGCATCCGGCCGACGGCGGCAAGGTCGAGATCATGAACGGTCGCTACGGCCCCTATGTGCGGCATGGCAAGGTCAATGCGACCATCCCGCGCGGCAAGGACCCGGCCGCACTCACGATGGAGGAAGCCGTCGTCCTCATCGCCGAGCGCGCCGCCAAGACCGCCAGTGGTTCGAGCGGCGCCAAGAAGCCCGCCAAGGCGGCGAAGGCGGGTGGCAAGGCGGCCAAGAGCGACACCAAGGGTGCCGATGCCACCGGGACAACCGGCGATGGCGGGAATGCGAACGCCGCCACCAAACCGAAGCGCGGCGGCAAGGCGACCGCCGGCAAGGCCCCGGCCGGAAAATCGACCGCCGGCGGCAAATCCGCGACCAAACGCGCCGCCAAAAATCCGGCGGACCCCGCCTAGGCTGTCGTCGAGTGGGTCGCGGTCCCGGCCACGATCCCCCTCGACGGTCCGAGCGCGGGCACGACACATGTCCCGAGATGGAGCACCGGCCGGCGCTCCATCCAACGAGCACGGAGCCCCATTGGCCAAGCGTCCGACAGTCAAGGGTGGTGGCAAGCCAGCGCGGGCCGGCGAATTGCCGAGCCGCGATGCGATCCTCGAATACATCCGGGGCGCTCCCGGCAAGGTCGGCAAGCGTGAGATCGCGCGCGCCTTCGGCCTCACGGGCGACAAGCGAACCGCCTTGAAGGAATTGCTGCGCGAGATGGCGCGCGACGGCCTCATCGCCGGCAACCGGCGGCGCCTTCGCCGACCGGGCAGGCTGGCGCCGGTCGGCGTAATCGAGGTGATCGGCCGCGACCGCGATGGCGAACTGATCGCCGTGCCGGCGGAATGGCCCCCAGAGGATGGCCCTGCCCCCCGCATCCTGGTCGAGGCCGATTCGGGGCGCGGCGGCAGGAGCACGCGGGGTGCGGCGCCCGAGGTGATAGGTGTCGGCGACCGGGTCCTGGCGCGCCTCGAGCCGATCGCACGGGCCGGCAGCGAGACCGACGGCGACGGTCCGGGCGATAGCGACGACGAGGATGTGGACGACGGGGATGATGACGCCGATCTCGGGCCGGACGAGGCGGCCGCCGGCCCCGACGAAGCCGGAGCGACCGACGGGCCCGAGCCCCCGTCCTATGTCGCGCACCCGATCAAGCGTCTCCAGCGCCTCGACCGGCGCCTCCTCGGCATCTTTCGCGCCAACGCGCGCGGTGGCGAGATCATGCCCGTCGACCGCAAGCAGCTCCGCACGTGGCCGGTTGAACGTGGCGATACCGCAGGGGCCAGCGACGGCGACCTCGTGCGCTTCACGATCGGCGCCCGCACACGCGGCGGCTACGAACGTGCCCGGATCGCCGAGACCCTCGGCAACCCCGAGGCGCAGCAGCAGGTCAGCCTCATCGCCATCCACGCCCACGGCATTCCGGAGGATTTTCCCGCCCCCGCGTTCGCCGAACTCGAGCGCCTGCCGAAGATCACGCCCAAGGGCCGCGAGGATCTGACCGCACTGCCGCTGATCACCATCGATCCGCCGGACGCGCGCGATCATGACGACGCCGTCTGGGCAGGGCCGGACCCCGACCCCGCCAACCCCGACGGGCACATCGTCGTCGTTGCCATCGCCGACGTCGCCTTTTACGTCCGTCCCGGCTCGCGGCTCGACCGCGCCGCACTGCTGCGCGGCAACTCGGTCTATTTCCCGGACCGGGTCGTGCCCATGCTCCCCGAACTCATATCCAACGACCTCTGCTCGCTGCGCGAGGGCGAATTGCGCCCGTGCCTTGCCGTACGCATGGTGTTCGATGCGCGCGGGCGCAAGCGTAGCCACCACTTCACGCGCGCCCTCATGCGCTCGGCCGCCAAGCTCGCCTACGCCGAGGCCCAGGCCGCGATCGACGGCGGTCCTGCCGCGCGCCACGCCGGTCCGATGCTCGAAACCGTGCTGCGCCCGCTCTGGGCCGCCTACCGCACCATCGCCCGGGCACGCGACCAACGTGCGCCGCTCGACCTCTCGCTTCCCGAACGGCGCATCGTGATCGGACCGGACGGCCGCGTCGCCGCCGTCGTCACACCGGAGCGGCTCGAGGCGCACCGCCTCATCGAGGAGTTCATGATCCAGGCGAACGTCGCCGCCGCCGAGGCACTCGAGGCCCGCCGTCTGCCGCTCGTCTACCGGGCCCACGATGCGCCTTCCAAGGAAAAGCTCCTCGCACTGCAGGATTTCCTCGCAACGCTCGACATCTCGCTACCGAAAGGTGCCGAGTTGCGCCCCTCGGACTTCAACCGCGTTCTCGCCACCGTCGCCGGCCGCGAGGTCGAGCAACTGGTCAACGAGGTCGTGCTGCGGGCCCAGAGCCAGGCTGAATATTCCGCTCGCAACTACGGTCACTTCGGCCTCAACCTCGCCCGCTACGCGCACTTCACCTCGCCGATCCGCCGCTATGCGGACCTCATCGTGCACCGTGGCCTCATCCGCGCACTCGGCCTCGTGGCAGACGGCGACGGCTTGACGGACGAGGAGATCGAGCAGCTCGACGAAATTGCCGCCACGACTTCGCAGACCGAGCGCCGTGCCATGGCCGCCGAGCGCGAAACGGCGGACCGGCTGATCGCCGCATTTCTCGCCGATCGGGTCGGCGCCACATTCCAGGCGCGCATTTCGGGTCTCTCGCGCAGCGGCCTCTTCGTGCGCCTGACGGAAACCGGCGCCGACGGCTTCGTGCCCGGCTCGAGCCTCATGGGCGACTTCTACCGTCACGACGAGGAGCATCAGGCGCTTGTCGGCGACCGCTCGAATCTGGCCTATCGGCTCGGTGATACGGTCGAGGTCAAGCTCGTCGAGGCGATCGCCAGTGCCGGTGCCCTGCGCTTCGAGATCCTGAGCGAACCGAAGCCCTTCTCGGGGCGCGGCTTGACCGGCAAGCGGCGCGGCGCCGGCCATGCGGGTCGTCAGCGCCCGGGCCGCACGCGGTCACGCCCACCCGCCGGACGCTCCAGCCGTCGCGCAAGATAGGGGGCGGCCATGCGCGCCGACCGGTTGCATCGGCTCGATCGGCGCGGCAAGTGTTGAGCGAATGGGCGGGCCGACAGATATACCGGGCGCCAGGCACATGAAGGGCCACGCGCCGGCCCAGAGGAGAGACAGAGCATGGTGGTCAGGATCGAGGGCGTCGCGAACCATCCCGTGCTGCCGGAGCGCGCGGTTCTGCCCGCCATACTCGACGGCGCCCGGGGTCGCTGTCCGGCATGCCACGGGCCGGGAATGTTCGCCGGCTACCTGCGCATCGCCGACCACTGCACGAAATGCGGCGAGGCTCTCCACCATCACCGTGCCGACGATGCACCGCCCTATTTCACGATCTTCATCGTCGGCCACATCATCGTCGGGCTGGTCCTGTCCGTCGAGGTCGCATTCGGCCCGCCGCTCTGGCTGCACGCGCTGATCTGGGGGCCGTTGACACTCGGGCTCGCACTCGCCGTTCTGCCACCCGTCAAGGGGGCCCTCGTCGCGCTGCAATGGGCGCTCCGCATGCATGGCTTCGGCGGCGTGGACGCCGAACGCGATCCCCATATGGACACCGACAGGCTGACGCTGAAGGACAACCATGGCTGAGCACCCAACCGAGGTCGAGGAGGCGGCCGGCGCGGCGCGCAGGCCACTGAAACCGGTCGACGCGGCCAGCCTGCTCATCGTCGATCGCAGCGATGGCGTCCCCCGCGTCCTGCTCGGTCGCCGCAATCCGAGGCAGGCCTTCGTTCCCAACAAATACGTTTTTCCCGGAGGGCGTGTGGAGTCCTGCGATCAGCGGATTGCCCCGGTCGACGACGTGCCGGCCACTGACGTGCCGCGCCTGCTGCACGACATGAAGGGCCGGCCGAGCGAACGGCGCGCGCGTGCCCTGGCCCTTGCCGCGGTCCGCGAGACCTTCGAGGAGACCGGCGTCGCGGTTGGCCTTGCGGCGGGCACCGTCTCGGACCGCGATGCGAGCGACGAACGCTGGCACCGATTTCTATCGGCAGGCGTCGCCCCCTCGCTCGCTGGGCTTCGCTTCGTTGCGCGCGCCATCACCCCGCCGGGCCGCACGCGGCGCTACGACACCCGCTTCTTCCTGATCGATGCCTCATGGATCGTGGCCAATTCGCAGATCACCGACGGCGAATTCACGCAAGTTGCCTGGGTGACGTTCGACGAGGCCCGTGATCTCGACCTTCACGCCATGACGCGCACGGTCCTGGCCGATGCCGCCGAGCGGCTCAATCTGCGGCCCGAAAGCGCCGGCGCGGCTCCCGTCCCCTACTATTACTCGCGCAATGGCCGCTTCCGCCGCGAACTCATCGACGCCAGCTAGATCTTGACAGAACACCCGCCCAGCGCGTTTATCGCGCATCGACCGGCATTTGCGCGCCGCCCCCGTGGACCGGCGGAGCGGCGCGTGTCCGAACCAGGGATTTCCAACGATGGCCAAGCCCACCACCCAGAAGATCCGGCTGAACAGCACGGCGGGAACCGGCTATTTCTACGTCACCAAGAAGAACGTCCGCACGATGACGGAAAAGATGACCGTGCGGAAATACGACCCGGTGGCCAAGACGCACGTCGAGTTCAAGGAAGGCAAAATCAAGTAGCCAGCGGCCTCCGAGAGGCGCAGGCCGGCCCCCCCTTGCGATCTTCGATCGAGACGTCGTGCGACAGCCCGCCACCGGCCCTGTTCGAGCGATGCAATGCGATGAGCATGGTATTCGGGGGCTCGGCACGCGGCATGTGGCGCCGCGACGAATGTTGTATGCGCAATGCTGGTGCAGCACCTGGCTACCGCGAACCGAGGCCGACACGTCTTGCGAGACACGGCCCGTTCGGCAAATCTACTCCGCTGCGGCTTCAGTCCAACGGCTTGCGCTCCGATCGATCCGCAATCGGAGCGACGCACGCGCAAGAGCACCTCGCGCGAATGCACTGTCGGCGAGCACGGCAGAGAGCCTGATGGCTCGCGGCGGCTGAATTGGGACGATAGAGCATGTTCGATAGGTTGGATACCGGTGGCCACGGAACCAGCCATCGCCCGGCTTTCCTCCGAGCGTCCGACAGGTCCCGCAGCTCCGGCAGCGGGGTGTGACCGATATAGCCACGAGACCTGTCGGCCCAAGCCGTACCAAAGAGGGCCTTCGGTGTATCGGCTCGGATCTGCACCAGCACGGCCGTTCAAGGAGGCCTTCACGCCGTATTCGGTGCAGCTCTCGCCCCTTGTTACCCGGGAGATGCGGCGGACCCGGGATCTCGGGGCAAGCTCTCCAATTCAAATGGTGCCCGCATGCACCTTAGCCATCTTTAGTTCTGAACCTACAACTCTTGCAAGAGCGAAGTTGGCTGTCGCAGCCCGATTGGCACTCTCTCGTTGATCAACCCTAACTTCCGTCGCCTATGAGATAAGCCCTGATCAGCGGCCGTTTCATGGTGCATCTGCGACCCGTCCAAGGTCATTTGTCGACGAATGCGCCATACAATAGGCACCGCCGCGCACCCACCCAGGGTTGCAATTCGTTGACAAAGTTTGCTTTTTGGCGTCGTTCAACCGTCGTCCGACGGACTTGCGGGAAACCGGTAGGCAAGGCGCAACGACCCGCGCAAAGCCGATACCGCCGTAAGCGTGGAGCGCGACCAACCGTTGCCGTCGGGCTTCAGGCCGCCTTGACGGCAACGATGTTTCTCCCGCGCCGCTTGGCATCGTAGAGCGCCAGATCGGCCCGTTTCAGCAAGCCATCGGCCGTATCGGTGGCGTTCTGGAGGCAGGCCACACCGACGCTCGCCGTCACCCAGATCTCATCGCCGGCATGCGATATGCGGAACGGCTCGACCTCGATCCGATTGCGCAGCCGCTCCGCCACCTGGCTGGCCCGATCGACGTCGGTGTCCGGCATCAGCACGACGAACTCCTCGCCCCCGATCCGGGCGGCGAGATCGATGCCCCGCGTGTTGCGCCGCAGGCGTGCCGCGAACTCCTTCAGCACGGTATCGCCGACGTCGTGCCCGAACGTATCGTTGACCGACTTGAAGTAGTCTATGTCGGTGAGCATTACGGAGAACGGCTTGCCGCGCTTTACAGCGTCATTCAGCTGGCTCTTGATGTGGGTGTCCATGTAGCGCCGGTTGTGCAGACCGGTCAGCGGATCGATGACGGCCTGCTCGACGCGTTCCTCGAGGCGGCTGCGCAGGAAATCCGAAAAGCACTTGCGCCGCAGCTGCGAGCGGACGCGCGCGTTCATCTCGGCCGTATCGAGCGGGCGCAAGAGATAGTCGTTGATGCCCATGTCGAGGCCGCGCATCAACCGTGCCTCGTCGCCCTTTTCGGTGAGCACGATGATCGGCAGGTGTCGGATGACGTCGACGGAGCGCACCTGCGAACAGAGCCGAAGGCCATCGGCGTCGCGCAGGCCGAGGCTGACGATGAGGAGATCGAACGGCTCGTTGAGCAGCCGTGCGAGAGCCGCCGCCGGATCGCACTCGCAGGCGAGGGTATGGCCCCGATCGAGCTGTGTCCGCAGCCGCTCCTCCGCGCCCTCGCGATCGTCGACGAGCAGCACGCGCCCGCTCTGCCCGGCGGCCTCCAGATCTGGCCCGGTCTCGGCGTCGAGCCCGAGCCGCTGGCGCGTCGCCGCGCGCATCATCATCTCGTCGTTGAGCATTTTGACGCGCGCGAGATTGCGCACCCGGGTGATGAGCGCGATCTCGTCCACCGGCTTGCTCAGGAAGTCGTCGGCCCCCGCCTCGAGACCGCGCACCTTGTCGCTGGTCTGATCGAGCGCCGTCACCATGACGACCGGCAGGTGGCAGGTCCTTGGCGCCGACTTCAGCCGCCGGCAAACCTCGAAGCCATCCATGCCCGGCATCATCACGTCCAGCAGGACGACGTCGATTGCCTCACGCGCGCAGATTTCGAGCGCCTCCGGCCCGCTCATGGCGGTCACGACCTCGAAGTATTCCGCCGAGAGCCGTGCCTCGAGCAGCTTGACGTTGGCCACCAGATCATCGACGACGAGAACACGAGCGGTCATGTTTTAAGGTCCAGCTGGCTTATGCGGCTCCCGCGTATTGGCGCACGGTCTCGAGGAACAATGGAACGGAGATGGGCTTCGAGATGTAGGCCTCACAGCCGCCTTGCCGGATGCGCTCCTCGTCGCCCTTCATGGCGAACGCCGTGACGGCCACCACCGGGATGCTCGCGAGATCGTCGTCATCCTTGAGCCACTTGGTGACCTCGAGCCCCGAGACCTCGGGGAGCTGGATGTCCATCAGGATGAGATCGGGACGGTGCGCGCGCGCGATATCGAGGGCCTTGAGACCGTCGCGGGTCGTCAGCGTGACGTAACCGTGCGCTTCCAGGAGGTCATTGAAGAGCTTCATGTTGAGCTCGTTGTCCTCGACGATCATCACGACCTTCGTCGTCGTCGACGGCCCTTGCGGAGTGCCCCCCGGCTCCCGCATCCTCGTAATCAGCGTCATGACACCAATGCCCCCGGCTCCGTTCAACGGAGCACGTTTTCTGAACCCGCGCCCGGAGTATGCGCGCGCAAACGTAACCATCCGCTTAAACTCGCAATTAAAACGAGATGTTAGCAGGAGATATCGATGCCGAAGGCAGCCGTGACGCGAATGAACCGTGACGATGCCGAACTCCTCGCGCTCGCGGCCATCGCCTTCCTGGCGGGCGACGATCGCCACCTAGCGGGCTTCCTCTCGGCAACCGGCCTCGCGCCGGGCGAATTGCGCCAGGCCGCAAGCGAGCCGGGCTTCAAGGCGGGCGTACTCGAGTACCTGCTCACCGACGAGAGCCTGCTGCTCGCCTTCGCCGGATCCCACCAGTTCGCACCCGAGCGTGTTGCGATCGCCTGGCGCCTCCTGACCGACGATCCGGCGCGTGCCGCGGAAAGCTTCGGGCAATGAGGCGCGACGTGCGCTACGGCATCGATCTTGGCGGCACGAAGATCGCGGGCGTTGCCCTCGCCCCGGACGACACCGAGATCGCCCGCCATCGGGTTCCGACGCCACGCGACGATTACGAAGCGACCCTCGCGGCCATCGCCGCAATGCTCGCCCACCTCGAAGCGGGTGCCGACGGTGCCCTTGGAAGCGTCGGCCTCGGTATTCCGGGCTCCCTCGCCCCAACCGACGGGCGCGTCCAGAACGCCAACTCGACCTGGCTCAACGGTCGTCATCTCCAGCGCGACCTCGAAGAACGCCTCTCGCGCCCCGTCGCCATCGCCAACGACGCCGACTGCTTCGCCCTTTCCGAGGCCCACGACGGCGCCGCCAAGGGCGCCGGCTCGGCGTTCGGCGTCATCATCGGCACCGGTTGCGGGGGCGGCATCGTGATTGGCGGTCGACTGCTGTCCGGACCGCGCGGCTCGGCTGGTGAATGGGGCCACACGCCCTTGCCGTGGGTCCTCGAGGATGAATTTCCGGGCCCCGCCTGCTGGTGCGGGCAGCGCGGCTGCATGGAAACCTGGGTGTCCGGGCCGGGACTTGCCGCCGACCATTACCGGGCGACGGGCGAACATTGCGAGGCCCGCGCCATCGCGCAGGCCGCCCGGGGCGGCAACCGGCTGGCGATTGCCGCCCTCGACCGTCACACCTTTCGGCTCGCGCGCGGTCTGGCGATGATCGTCAACATCCTCGACCCGGAGGTCATCGTGCTTGGCGGCGGCCTGTCCGAAATGGCGCACCTCTATGAGGAACTGCCGCGTCGGATGGCGCCTTTCGTCTTCGCGCGCGAGACGCGGGTTCGAGTCGTGCCGGCCCGCTGGGGCGCCGCGAGCGGCGTGCGCGGCGCGGCGCGGCTGCCGCCGCTGGGCGGGAGCCGCTGACCCGCACGAACACGAGCCATCCGACTCGGGACGTCGTTCGTGCCCCTTGCCCGGTGCTGGCGGCACGCCTGCGACGCCAGACCAACGTCCGAAACACGGCGCAAAACTCTCGGACCAATCGATACGACCAATGCGCATTATGCGGGTGCCGCCGCCCCCCTAGTTTCCTCCTTGGCCGAGGTGAACCGCCCTACGGGGCAGACCAAGGAGAAATGCAATGGCAGACGGCGACAACTCCAAACTCGAGGGCGATGGCTCGCCGAACGTGGCTTCGAGGCGTCGGTTCCTGCGGCTCTTGGGACTCGCGACCATCGCGGTCGCGGCGGCACCGGCGGCGCTCGTGATCGGCGAGGCCGACGCCAAGGGCGGCGGCGGCGGCGGGGGCGGCTCCGGCGACAGCGGGGGCGATGATTCCGGTGGGCGCGGCAATGGCAGCGACGATGGTCCGGGCGACGATTCCGGTGGCCGGGGACGTGGCCGCGGCAGCGACGATGGGCCAGGAGACGACTCGGGCAGCGGTCGCGGTGGTGGTCGTGGCAGAGGACGCGGCAATGGCAGCGGGCGCGGTCGTGGTCGCGGCCAAGCCAGCCTCAGTGGTGACGATGACGGGCATGGACGCGGCCGAGGCCGGGGACGTGGCCGCGGGCGCGGCAGGGGTCGCGGTCGTGGACGCGGTCGAGGCAGGGGCCGGCGCTCGAATTTCGCGCTGAACGATTGCACGCGTCGTCGTCCGTCCAACCCGTTCTGCACGGGCCATCAGTACTGACACCGGAACCGTTCCGGTTGCACGCAACTCCCGCAACGTGATCGGGGATGGACTTGGTCACATGGGGGGACTTGGATGGTGATCCTCGCGATCACCATCCTCTTTTTTCGTCGCCGGCTCCAACCGGGTCCGGCTCCATGCCCGGCTCATCGGCACATCCCATCAGCCGGGCATCCGCAGCTCGATCCGATCCTCGTCACGGCAGGTGTGGCTGCGGCTGTTCGCCGAGCGGTTGGACCACTGGGCGTTGCCCGCGTCCCAGAGTTGATAGATCACCGTGAATTGGCCGGTCGCACCGGAGTCCAACCGGTTGAGCCGGCGTGGCGCCGTCAGGACCGCGGCACCCGAATTGATCACCCGGTTGCCGACGTCCTCGATCCAGGTCCCGTCGTTGCCCACGATGTGCACGCTGCGCACACGCACGCGAGTTGCATGATCATTGACGAACTGGAAGCGCACCTGGACGCAATCGCCTGCGTGCGCCGTCCCGCCCGCCGTCGTCCCCGCCGCCAGCCACGTCACGGCGATCAGCAGCCCCGCTCGCACCACCTTCGCCATACCCATGACTCCCATCCGATGTGTCCATCAGACTGGCGCAGTCTCCGTTTCCGGGCAAGGCGCACCGAGGGGAAAGGTGAGTGCCAGCGGGCACGATCACTCGCAGGCCGTCAGTTCGAGATACTCGAGCTTGCTCAATTCGCCGTCGAGCGCGAAATCCCCATAGTCGATCCTGAGGTCGCGAACCACGCCGTTCTCGAACATGCGAAATCCCATCTCGTAGGCCGGCACGACCTCGCCGGGCAGACTGAGCGGCTCGAAATAGCTGACCAGCATCGGCCAGGACGGGAGCTTTTCCAGCCCCGCGATGCGCGACCGGTCATCGTCGCCATCGCCGCTGCCAGGTGCCGGAGACCGATCCCTGGCACCGCTGTCGTGCCCGATCACGGTTGTCGCCTGATAGACTTTGGCGCCGTTGTCGGAGCCGTCGTAGAGCCGCACGTCGAGCAGTTCGTCTCCCCGGCGCGCGGCGGCCAGCATGGCCAGCGAATGCTGGATCGGAAAGAGGATACGCCCCTCGAACCGCTCCCGGCGGGCCGCCGGTTCGCTGAGTTCGACCACGATGGCCTCCTCGCCCTCGCGATGGGCTTCGCCAGCCGTCGTCTCGGCGAGGGAATCGTCGCGGAACGTGTCGCTCTGGAAGCGGTAGGTCTGGCCGCCGGCATCCTCGGAGCTTGATGTTCGCAGGTCCGAGACGAGGTTGTTGCCCTCCCTGTCCGTCATCTGCGTCACGAGCCGCATGGCCTGCTCGTAGCCCGCGCACGCGCTTCCTTGCAGCGAAAAGACGAGCCGACCGCGCAACGCCGTCACACCTGAGCCGCTCGCCGATTCGGCCAGCCGAAGCTCGTAGATCGCGCGATGCGGGCGAAGGATTTCACCCGCTGCGGTACCAGGCATCGCGGCGCGGGCTCCCCCGCCGGCCAGCAGGCCGAGGACGAGCCCGGCGACGACTGTCTCCCTCGTTCGCCCTCGCATGCGTTGCAAGCCCCATGACATATAGGCGTCATCCTCAGCTATCCGATCCATAGGATCGCGCGCGGGCCTGAATGAGGCGAACACCTCGACGCCGCGCGCAGAGCCTTGCGATCCGGTGACACGTCCGCTGGCGATGTGCAACAAGTGCGCAAAGACCATCCCGACCCCTGCATCGGCGCAAACGACGCCATCAGCCCCTGGAGCAACGAGGAACCGAGCATGACCGACACCATCGCCCAACGGCTCGCGGCCAAAGGCATCGAGCTTCCAGTGGGCCCCCGCCCCGTCGCCAACTACGTTCCGGCGATCCTCTCCGGCAACCTCCTCTTCGTTTCCGGTCAGGTGCCTTTCGTCGATGGCAAGATCGCCGTTGCCGGACAGCTCGGCGCCGGCGTCACGGTCGCCGAAGGCCAGCGCGCCGCCGAGATCTGCGCCATCAACATCCTCGCCCAGGCCAAGGCCGCTCTCGGCGATCTCGAGCGTATCGAGCAGGCGCTGCGCCTGACGGGCTTCGTTGCTTCGGTGCCGGACTTCACCGATCAGCCGGCCGTCGTCAACGGCGCCTCGAACCTGCTCGCCGAAATCCTCGGCGAGCGCGGCCGCCACACCCGCTCGGCCGTCGGCGTCGTTTCCCTGCCGCTCGGCGCCGCCGTCGAGATCGATGCCATCTTCGCGGTGAAAGCGTCGTGAAACACGGCCCTGGCCGACCAGCCAAGTCCCTGCGCGCGGGCTCGCCAGCACTCGCCGGCCGGGCGCGCATCGACTGGGACCTCGGACCCGTCGCGCACCGGGGCCTCCACGATTGCGCGGCCGGTTGCATCGAGAACACGGCCGGTGCCGTGTCCGCGGCCATCGCCGCGGGTCTCGCCGTCGAAGTCGATCTCCAGGTCTCCGCCGATGGCGTCGCGATGGTTTTTCACGATGACACCCTCGACCGGCTGACGGGAGAGCGCGGCCCCGTGCGTGCGCGCTCGGCCGGAGAACTCGCACGGATCCGCCATACGGTCGGCGGCGAGCCGATAATCTCGTTCACCGACCTCCTCGACCTCGTCGACGGCCGCGTTGCGCTGTTCGTCGAGACCAAGAGCCATTTCGACGGCGACCGCGCCCTCGAGAAGGCACTCGTCGGCCCGCTCGAGGCCTATGACGGGCCGTTGGCCCTCATGTCCTTCGATCCGGACGCCATGGCCTGGTGCCGCGAGCACATTCCTCACGTCCCGCGCGGCCTCGTTTCTGGCAGCTACCCGAACCGGGCCTGGCTTCCGGAGGCGGGCGGGCTGGCCGATCGCATCCGTCTGCGCCGGCTCGATGATCTGGAGCGCATTGCTGCCGCGTTCGTGAACTACGAGATCGCCGCGTTGGCGAGCGCGCCGCCGCAGCGTGCGCGACGCGAAATGGGCCTGCCGCTGCTCACCTGGACCGTGCGTACGCCGGCAGAGCGCTCACGCGCCGCCCGCCTCGCCGACGCCATGGTCTTCGAGGGCTTCATGCCCGATCCGCGCGGCCTTTGAGCGGGGCGCCCGACCGGCAGAACTGGAGTAGAACCGAGGTGATCGAACGAGGCCAGCCCGTCGCTCGCATCCTGCCGGCGATCTCCGCCATCGCGGCCGGGGCCTGGGACGCCTGCGCCAATCCGGCCGGCCGGCCGCTCGACCCGTTCCTCTCGCACGCCTTCCTCCTCGCCCTCGAGGAAAGCCGTTCGGTCGCCCCGCGCACGGGCTGGCAGCCTCGCCACATCGTCATCGAGGATGCCTCGGGCAGCCTCCGCGCCGCGATGCCCTGCTACCTCAAGAGCCACAGCCGGGGGGAGTACATCTTCGACCACGGCTGGGCGGAGGCCTACGAGCGGGCCGGCGGGCGCTACTATCCCAAGCTGCTCTCGGGCGTCCCCTTCACCCCCGTCACCGGCCGCCGGTTTCTTTCCCCCTCGGCGACCGACGATCCGGGCGCCCGCACCATGCTGCTCTCGGCCGCCATCCAGCTCTGCGAACAGCACGGGATTTCCTCCTTCCACGCCAATTTCCTGACGCGGCAGGAGTGGGAGGGTTGCGGCGCGCTCGGCCTCCTCCAGCGAACCGACCAGCAGTTCCACTGGCACAACGCCGGTTATTCTTCCTTCGACGACTTTCTCGCCACGCTTGCCTCCCGCAAGCGCAAGGCGCTGAGGAAGGAGCGCGAAGCGGTGCGCGCGGCCGGCCTCACCATCACCTGGCACACTGGCGGAGGTATCACCGAAGACCACTGGGACGCCTTCTTCACCTTCTATCAGGACACCGGTTCGCGCAAGTGGGGCTCGCCCTATCTCAACCGGGAGTTCTTTTCCCTCATCGGCACCTCCATGGCCGACCGCCTCCTCCTCGTGCTGGCGCGCCGTGCAGGGCGCCCGATCGCCGGCGCCCTCAACCTCATTGGCGGCGACACGCTCTACGGCCGCTACTGGGGCTGCACCGAGCACCACCCCTTCCTGCACTTCGAACTCTGCTACTATCAGGCCATCGACTTCGCCATCGCCCACCGGCTCGCCGTCGTCGAGGCCGGCGCCCAGGGCGAGCACAAGCTCGCGCGCGGCTATCTGCCGACCACGACATACAGCGCGCACTGGATCGCCGATCCCGGTTTTCGCCGCGCCGTTGCCGACTATCTCGAGCGCGAGCGGGCCTATGTCGCCGAGATGGGCGAGGCGCTCGCCAGCCAGGCGCCTTACCGGCGTGGCCCCGCCGAAGGCGAGAGCGGCGACCAGGACGATCCGGACGCTTGACCGACCTCTCTCGAGCCGGGTTTAGTCGGGCGAGCACGGGAGGACATCATGACCGCCTACGACGACGCCAACATCTTCGCGCGCATCCTCAGGGGTGAGCTGCCTTGCCACAAGGTGTTCGAGGACGCCGACACGCTCGCCTTCATGGACATCATGCCGCGCGCCGACGGCCACACCCTCGTCATTCCCAAGACTCCGGCCCGCAACGTGCTGGACGCCAGCCCCGCCCAGCTCGCCGCCGTCATGCGCTCGGTTCAGACCGTCGGGCGGGCCGCCATGCGCGCTTTTGCGGCAGAAGGCCTCACCATCCAGCAGTTCAACGAGGAGGCGGGTGGCCAGATCGTCTTTCACCTCCACGTTCACATCCTGCCGCGCCACACAGGTGTCTCGCTCCGCCCGCCGGGAACGATGGCCGACCAGGACGTGCTGAAGGCGCACGCGGAAAAGCTCCGCGCCGCCCTCGCGAGCATGGCGTGAACGCGCGCCGATCGGGCGTTCGAGAGGAAGCTAACGCTGGCAGCGAAAGCAGACCTCGTAGCGGATCGTGCAGCGCATGGAGCCTTGAATTCCGGAGAGATATTGCGTCGACACGTGGCTCGTCGAGACTTTGCTCTGGCGCCTCCAACCCGCCCCCAGCGAGCCGCATGCCGTACGACCGAGGGTCGTGTGCGGGTTCTGCCGCAGCACCGCCATGCCTGCCTGCCGGCATTCGTCGACCCACGCACCCGGCGACTGAACCGTCTGGATCGTCGATTTCTGGCGACAGACATCGCGCGTGAGCTTCACCGGATTGCCGCCGATCTGTGCCCGCGCATCCGGGGCGAGAACGCCGAAGGAGAGGCAGGCGACGCTCGAGGCGAAGGCGATCCGTGCCACGACTCGCAGGGGCCGATTGGCGGCGTTCCGCAGTTCACCTGCTCCGCGGACCATCGAGAGAGCTTGTGCAACCGTCTCGCGCTTGCGCCGTTCCAATGGCATTCCATCCTCCGTGGCGATTTCAGCATTCATGTCGGACAACCCGAGCCCCCAGGTCTTCGACGACAAGGGAACGTCATCGTCGCACGTCGAATGGTGGAGCCCTCGGAACCACGCGGTTCGCGCTCCCGATACGACGTTCATCAAAAGCTACACATTTGACCGAGTATGGCAACATCGACGGCCGTCCGGCCCTCCCGCGGGCCGAGGGACATGCGCGTTCAGGCGCCGAGCACGATGGCGAGTGCGAGGCACGCGAGGCCAGCGAGGACGCTGACGATGATGCGTACACCGTAGGCGAGCCGGCCTGCCAGCCCGAGAAAAACCCCGACGCTGACGAGGAATGCCCCGACCCGGCTCGCGAGCGCGACCTCGGCCAGCGCACCGGAAGGAAACACCACCATGCGTGCCACGAGTCCCGCAACGAGCGCCGTCGAAACCGCCTTCACCCAGCGGAAGATCTCGCTGTCGACGTCGATATCGCGCGCGAGCAGCGCCCCGGCCCAGCGCCAGGGCTCGGTCATCAGAACACCGGCAATGAGGATGACTGCATAGCCTGCGGCCCCCGCCGGAAGAATCGCCTCGCCGCTCACGCGCCTGGCTCCGTGACATGCCTGCGCCGCCGCGCCGCCCGGCCGATGAGATAGGCCCCTGTCCCACCGATGAGGCCAGTCAGCATGAGATCGAAGCCAGGCGCCAGGAGGTAGAACAACGGCCCGAGCAGGAGTCCGATGACGAGCGGCGCCGCGTCGCCGAGGTCCCTGGCCGTCGCGAGGAGCGAAACGATGAAATAGACCGGAGTGAGGAACAGCATGGCCGCCGTCACCACCGGCGGCACGACACCCGCCATCTGATGGCCGACCAGCGTGGCCAGCATCGTCGAGAGACAGAGGGTGCCGCCGAAGCCAAGGAAGTAGGGCAGTCGCAGCCGCACGGGCAGTTCCGGCAGACGGCGCAGCGACTCGATCCAGGCGGTGATGGCGACGAAATGCACGCCCAGGACCTCCACGATCCGCGGCAGGCCGGAGCCGCGCAAGTACGGCATCAACACCACCGTCATCGGCAGCATCCGCACCGCCGTCAGCATCACGGCGAACGCGGCCGCCCCGAGTGCGGCATCGTGGGCGAGCTGGTCGACGAGCGCCACCTGACCGGGCAACTGGAAAATCGCCGCTGTCATGAACAGCGCTTGCCCTGCGCTGATGCCGAGGTCGTGGGTCAGCGCTCCAAAGCCGAGCATGGCGAAAAAGAGGATGATGAGCCCTGGCGTCGAAAGCGCCTCGAATGCGCCACGGGCGAAGGCCCGCCGGCGTGACGCCGCGAGCGTCCATGCGGGCAGCCCCCGTTCTGCCCCCTTGTCGCCGTCCACGATCCGCCGTGCTCCATCGACCTGGCGGTCTCGCCCATCACCCGTGAACCGCCACCGTACACCCGACATGCTGCAACAGGGCGCTACCGGCAAGCCCCGATCGAGCAACCGACGCGTTTCGAGCGATCCACTTGCCGTCTTCCACCTCGGCTCCCCGATGATGCGAGGGATCCGAAGTCACATGTCGGCGGCCGTGACAGCGGCGACACGCCATCCGCACCTGTCCGAGCGATCGCCATCCGGCGCCGCCCGGTCCCCGCGCCCAGAGCTATTCGGTATCCTTCTTACGCGGCACGCTCGGCACGGTCGGGCCGTTGCCGGGCTTGCTGCTGCCGCGTCCGGCCGACCGGCGCGCCCGACCGGATGCCGGCTCCGCCTCGCCCCCGTCACCTTCGGCTTCATCCACCGGGCCGGCATCGTCGGGGCCGGGCAGGGACGCCGCCGTCTTCGGCGCGGCGAGGGCTTTGCGCTTCTCACCCTTGATGGCGCGCGGCCGCGCTTCCGCCCGCTCCCCCTCGATGATGACGAATCCGATCTTGCTTTCGGCTCCTTCGCCTTCGACGATCACCCTGACCGTACCGCCGTGCTCGAGCTTGCCGAACAGCAACTCCTCGGCGAGCGGCTTCTTGATGACCTCCTGGATCAGGCGACCGAGCGGGCGGGCGCCGAACTTGGCATCATAGCCGCGCACCGCGAGCCAGCGCGAAGCCTCCTCGCTGAGCTCGATGGTGACGCCCCGGTCCGCGAGCTGCGCCTCGAGCTGGAAGACGAACTTCTCGACGACCTTTTCGATGACCTCGGGTGGCAGCGCGGCGAACGCGACGACGGCGTCCAGACGATTGCGGAATTCCGGCGTGAAGAGGCGCTCGATCGCCTCGGTGTCCTCGCCCTCGCGCTTCGTGCGGTTGAAGCCGATCGGGGGCTTGGCCATGTCGGCCGCCCCCGCGTTCGTCGTCATGATGAGGATGACGTTGCGGAAATCGATCTTCTTGCCGTTGTGATCGGTGAGCTTACCGTGGTCCATCACCTGCAGCAGGATGTTGAAGAGGTCGGGATGGGCCTTCTCGATCTCGTCCAGCAGCAGAACGCAGTGTGGATGCTGGTCGACGCCGTCGGTCAGGAGTCCACCCTGGTCGAAACCGACATAGCCGGGCGGCGCACCGATGAGCCGTGAGACGGTGTGCTTTTCCATGTATTCCGACATGTCGAAGCGCAGCAGCTCGACGCCGAGCATGCTGGCGAGCTGCTTGGCGACCTCGGTCTTTCCGACGCCGGTCGGGCCGGAAAAGAGATAGCAGCCGATCGGCTTTTCCGGCTCCCTGAGGCCGGCCCGCGCGAGCTTGATGGCGGCGGCCAGCGCATCGATGGCATTATCCTGTCCGAACACGACGCGCTTGAGATCACGGTCGAGCTTGCGCATGACCTCGGCGTCCGAGCGCGAGACGGTCTTGGGTGGGATTCGGGCCATCGTCGCGATGGTTTCCTCGATTTCCTTGACACCGATCGTGCGTTTGCGGCGCCCTTCCGGGACCAGCATCTGCGAAGCTCCGGTCTCGTCGATGACGTCGATGGCCTTGTCCGGCAGCTTGCGGTCGTTGATGTACTTCGCCGAAAGCTCGACCGCCGACTTGATCGCCTCCTTGGTGTATTTGAGGTCGTGGAATTCCTCGAAATAGGGCTTGAGGCCCATGAGGATCTCGATCGTGTCGTCGATGCTCGGCTCGTTGACGTCGATCTTCTGGAACCGGCGCACGAGCGCGCGGTCCTTCTCGAAATGCTGGCGGTATTCCTTGTAGGTGGTCGAGCCGATGCAGCGCAGCGTGCCCGACTGCAGCGCCGGCTTCAGGAGGTTCGAGGCATCCATCGCCCCGCCCGAGGTGGCGCCGGCGCCGATGACCGTGTGGATTTCGTCGATGAAGAGGATCGCTCCCTCGTAGTTCTCGATCTCCTTCATCACGGCTTTGAGCCGCTCCTCGAAATCGCCGCGATAGCGCGTGCCGGCGAGCAGGGCGCCCATATCGAGCGCGAAGATCACCGACTTGGAGAGTACCGCCGGCACGTCGCCGCGCACGATCCTGAGCGCCAGCCCCTCCGCGATCGCGGTCTTGCCGACGCCGGGGTCGCCGACGAAGAGCGGGTTGTTCTTCTGGCGCCGGCACAGCACCTGGATGGTGCGCCGCACCTCGGCGTCGCGACCGATCAACGGATCGATCTTGCCCTCGCGCGCCTTGCGGTTGAGGTTGACACAGTAGTTGTCGAGCGCGTCCGCGCCCTGCCGCCGTTCATCCTGGCCTTCCACTGTCGCAGATTCCTCATCCACGCCGCGCGCGGGACGCGCATCGGTCATGCCTGGACGCTTCGATATTCCGTGGCTGATGTACTGCACGGCATCGAAGCGGGTCATTTCCTGCTCTTGCAGGAAGTAGGCGGCATCGCTCTCGCGCTCGGCGAAGATCGCGACCAGCACGTTGGCCCCCGTCACCTCGTCGCGCCCGGACGACTGCACATGGATCACCGCGCGATGGATCACGCGCTGAAACCCAGCCGTCGGCGCCGGCTCGCTGCCGGGATCGGTGATGAGGTTGTCGAGTTCGTTGTCGAGATGATCGACGAGCCGTTCGCGCAACTCGTCCAGATTGACGCTGCATGCCCGCATGACGGCGGACGCGTCCTGGTCGTCGATGAGCGAGAGCAGGAGGTGTTCGAGCGTCGCGTACTCGTGATCGCGCTCCTTGGCATAGGAGAGCGCGCGATGCAGGGCCTTCTCGAGACTCTGTGAAAACGCCGTCACGGCCCTATCTCACTCCTTTTCCATCGTGCACTGCAGAGGATGCTGGTTCTGCCGTGCGAAGTCCATCACTTGCGCGACCTTGGTTTCCGCCACCTCGAATGTGTAGACCCCGCAGATGCCGACGCCCTTCTGGTGGACATGCATCATGATGCGGTAAGCCTCGTCGTGAGCTTTGTGGAAGAAGCGTTCGAGCACGTAGACCACGAACTCCATGGGTGTGTAGTCGTCGTTGAGCAGCAGCACCTTGTAGCGGCTCGGCCGCTGCGTCTTCGGCCGCGTCTTGGTGACGATCCCGGTCTGGCCGTCGCGATCGCCGTCACGGTTTCCGGTCATCATCCACACGTCTGGCACCTTCTACTGGCCCACACCCTGCCACGCTTGGCCACTGCGCGGCCGGCCGACCTGGTCGTCCATCGAGCCACGTCCGGCTCTGCCCCCGCCCCAGCACCCTCCGCGCCCGCCACCGACGCGCGAAAGGGCGACCCCGTGCAACGGATCGCCCTAAACATTGGCAGTCGCATGTCCGAGTGCAACCGTCTCACGGTCCCGACCGACCCGAACGCGCAATTTTTCACGACACCCCGTGCAACCCATGCACCAACCGTTCATAGGGGCGCAGGCTGTCCCGCGTCATTTCAGCATAGATGTTGCCGATGCGCGAGGCCTCACCCATGTAGTCCTCGTAGAGGAACCGGGCGTGCTCCGACTGGATCTCGAGGGCCTGCACGACCGACCCGGCCGTGACCATGCGCTCCAGCATCTGTGTGTTTTGCGCGATCGTCCGGCGTACGAAATCCACCATGACCAGCCCGATGGCATTCATTCCCTTGTTCAGTTCGGCATAGCCCCGCATCGTCGCTTCGACGTTCTGCTGGCTGAGCTGCCTGAACCCTTCGATCGTGTTCATCGAATTCTCCGTGCTCGCCCGTCGACGACCCCCGTCGACCATTTGATGCTGCATCGCAAAATTTTAGGTGCGGCGCAGCGAGCCGTCAACCGACCGCTCCTCTCGAATGCGGTCCGTCCCCCACCCGATTAACCGGATGCTTACCAAAGGAATCATATAGTGGAAGGTAAACATCGCCGCTGCTCGGCTCCCTCAAATCGCCCAATTGGGATGATGCTTGGAGCCACGAAGGCGGCAAGAAGAATGCGGTCGCCACCGAATGGGCGATCGTACGGGAGTGCGGCGTGTACGAGCACGAAACATTGCGCGAGCGCGGCCACGCGCAGCGGTTGGCACCCGGCGTCAGGGCATGGCTGGGCACGTCGGCATTGCGGTTCGCCGCCTTGTGTGTGCTCACGCTGGTTACACTGATTGCCTTGTCCCCATCCGTTCGCGCCGAATCGAAATACGCGGCAGTGATCGTCGACGCCAATTCCGGCGATGTCCTCTACGACGCCAACGGTGACGCGACACGCTTTCCCGCCTCCCTCACCAAGATCATGACGATCTACATCGTCTTCGAGATGATCGAGGCGGGCCGCCTCTCGCTCGACGCAGATCTTCTCATCACCGAGACCGCCGCCCGCCAGCAACCCACGAAGCTCGGGCTGCCGGCCGGCGCACGCATCAAGGTCCGGGATGCCATTTCCGCCCTCGTCACGCGCTCGGCGAACGACATCGCCGTCGCGCTGGCCGAGAACATCGCCGGCACGGAGGAGAAGTTCGCGCGCTACATGACGTGGAAGGCCCAGCAGATCGGCATGACGGGCACAGTATTCCGTAACGCCTCCGGACTGCCGGACAGCCGCCAAGTCACCACCGCCCGCGACATGGCGACGCTCGGCCTCGCGGTGATGGACGATTATCCGCAGCACTACCACTTCTTCAGCCAGCGCACATTCACCTACAAAGGACGCTCGCACCGCAACCACAACGGCCTGCTGCACAGCTATTCCGGCACCGATGGCATCAAGACCGGCTACATCCGGGCCTCGGGCTTCAATCTCGTCGCCTCGGTCCGGCGTGGGCCGAAGCGGCTCGTTGGTGTCGTCATGGGCGGCGCGAGCGCCGGGCGACGCAACCAGACGATGCGCACGCTCATGAACAAGGCTTTCGAGCGCGCCTCGACGAGGCCGACCCGGCTGCGCCAGCGGGTTCCGACGCCCTATCTGGTGCATTCCCCGCCGCAGGCCGGCTCATCGCGCCTCGCCTCGGAGTCCGGCGAGCGGCCTTCTCCTGCACCCATGACGATCGCCTCGCTGGCACTGGCCGCGACCCGGTCGCCGGCCCCCTCTCCCGCGACGCCCGTCGCGCTCACGAGCCGCGTCGCAGCCCCACCAATTCCCTCACCCGCCGCGAACGTCCTACCTGTCGTTGCGAGTCTGCGGGCACCCTCTCCCCGTGCCGCCGCGCCGGCGCAACCCGCGCCTTCGCCTTCCGAGGCTCGCGCTGGCACCGCTCCGGCTGCGCCCGCGAACACCGGCCCCACGGTGAGCGGCGGCGGCTTTCACGTCCAGGTCGGCGCCTACACGACCGAGGCCGAGGCCCTGCGCCGGCTGGCAAATGTTCGCGGCACCGCCAGCTCGCTGCTCGATCGTCGTGACGACCTGACGATGCGGTTCGAGAAGGGGGGGCGCGCCTACTATCGTGCCCGCTTTGCTGGATTCTCCCAACCTGAGGCACAGTCGACCTGCGCCGCGCTCAAGGCGCGCTCCGTCGAGTGTGTCGTCATGACGGGGCAGTGAGCGACGACCGCGACGTTCTGCCTCAGCCCCCGGCCCGCGCCACGAGCATGTCCTTGGCAGCGTTGATCCGGCTCGCCAGGTAGTTCGATCCGCCGTGGTCGGGGTGCACCGCCTTCATCAACTTGCGATGGGCCGACCGGATCTCATCGATGGAGGCTCCCGGCTGGAGACCGAGGATCATCCAGGCCTCTGCCTCCGTCATTCCGGTTGCAGGTCTCGGCGCCGCGCCTCCAGCCGAACCCTTGCCCGAACCCGAGGCACCATCCCCCGCCTCGCCCTGGCCGCCCGTGCGCCATCCCGGCCGCATCCGATCGAGAAAGACCTCGACGAGCTGCAGCGACTCGCCATCCCCGTCCAGCTCGGCAATCAACTCGGCCATCTCGACCTCATCGAGCGTGCCGAGCCAACGCCCGGCGTGCTGACCCTGCAGGATTGCGCCATCGAGTTCCCCGCTCTCGTGATCGAGTTCCATGGCGAGCCAAGCGGTGCGAACCTGTGAACGGCCCCCGGGGCTCGGCGTTGCCCGCGCCCGCGCGCGGTTCTGCGCCAGGATCATCAGCGCCACGCCGGCCAGCGGCAGTGACAGCATGAAGCGGCCGGTGAGTGCGAACGCGGCCGCCAGCGCGAGCAGCGTATAGGCCGCGAGCGAGCGCAGCCCGCGCGCCAGACTGGCCGGATTTGCCGCGGCAAAGGCCCTCGCCCCGAGAACGAGGAGAACGAGCAGCACGACGCCAGCGAGGAAGTATCCCATCGATCCGCCTATTCGAGCTGCTCGAGCAGCAACCGAGCCCCACCACCGGAGGTGCCACGCGCGTATTCGATGAGCGCGCTCCGCCCGCCGGCCGCATAGACCGCGACAGCCGTCAGGAGCTTCCTCAGTTGCTCGCCGGAGCCCTGGTCGAAACGACAGTGGGCCCCCTTGGTCAGGCGCGCGATCTCGGCAAACGCGGTCGAGGCCGCCGGGTCCATGCCCTCCTGAAAGAGGAACACCGGAAGCCCGCGCACGCCGAGCTGGCCGGCGAGATCGGCGAGTTCGTCGACCGGCTCTTCCATGCAGTCGCCGACGTAGACGAGGGCGTGCACGCGGCGGCCGTCCGTCTCGCGCCTGGCATGCACCAGAACCTTACCGATTTGCGTCATCCCGCCCCGGCAACCGACCGTCGTCATCAGACGGGCCAACTCCTCCGGCCGGCCGACCCACCGCGATGCCCGACACTCGCCGAACCCTCGAAAGTAGACCAGCTGGACGTCGAGCCCGCCGATGGCCTCCACGGTGCGGAACATCTCGGCTTGCATCGCGAGCGCGATATCCCACGTCGGCTGCCGGCTCATGGTCGCGTCCATGGCGAAGATGAGACGCCCGCGCTCGCCGGTGTGCCCGACCTTCGCCTCTCCGAGCGCCTTCACCTTCTCGATGAAGCTTGCGACTTCGCCATCTCGCGCGGCGCCGGCCGCCGGTGCTCGTCCGTCGGGGCGCCGTGCCGGTGTCTTGCGATCATCGCTGCTCATGATGGCGTGGTCATTCCTCCTCTTGCGGCGCCCTATGCCCGTCACGTCGACCGGCCGGCCATCGCGGGCATCGGCGCGCTTGGGCTCGCGGCCACCCTTACGAGCGCCCGGCCCACGGCGATCAAGTGGCCAATGCCCAAGCCGAACTCAAGCCCCAATCGCCCTCGCGGACAACCTCACCGACCGCGCGGCTCGCCGCTCGCCAGCGACAGGAGTTCCGTGTTGCCGCCCCGCGCCGTCAGATCGCTCGAGATCACCCTCTCGGTCGCGAACCGGTGGAGGTAGTGTGGCCCTCCTGCCTTGGGGCCGGTGCCGGACAGCCCCTCGCCACCGAACGGCTGGGCACCGACCACGGCACCGATCTGGTTGCGGTTGCAATAGAGGTTTCCGACTCTTACGCGCTCGGCGATGAAAGCGATCGTCGCCTCGATGCGGCTGTGCACACCGAGCGTCAGACCATAACCGGTCGCGTTGATCGCCTCGCAAACCTTGTCGAGGTGACTGCGCTCGTAACGCACGACGTGCAGCACCGGCCCGAAGACCTCGCGGTCGAGTTCGCCGATCCCGCCGATCTCGTAGATCGAGGGAGCCACGAAGGTGCCGTGCTCGCATTCGGCCGGCAACTTGGCCTCGAAGATCGTCCGGGCCTTGCGCCGCATCGCGAGGCGGTGGGCATCGAGCATCTCCTGGGCCGCCTTGTCGATGACCGGTCCGATGTCCGTGGAATAATCGAGCGGATCGCCGATCCGCAGCTCCCGGCTCGCGCCCTCCAGCATGGTCAGCATCTTGTCGGCGACATCCGTCTGCAACATCAAGACCCGCAGCGCGCTGCAGCGTTGCCCCGCGCTGTCGAAGGCGGACGCGACGGCATCGCGCACCACCTGTTCCGGCAATGCCGAGGAATCGACGATCATGGCATTGATGCCGCCCGTCTCTGCGATGAGCGGAACGATCGGTCCACCCCTGCCGGCGAGTGCGCGGTTGATGCGCTCGGCCGTGGCGTTGGAGCCGGTGAATGCGACCCCGTCGACGCGGCGATCCTGCACGAGGCCGGCACCCACCGTTCCATCACCCGTGAGCAGTTGTATGACCCCCGACGGCACCCCCGCCTCGAGCATCAGCTTGACCGCCTCGAAGGCGATCACCGGGGTCTGCTCGGCGGGCTTGGCCACCACCGCATTGCCGGCCGCGAGCGCGCCCGCGATCTGGCCGGTGAAGATGGCGATCGGAAAGTTCCAGGGCGAGATGCAGGCAAAGACGCCGCGCCCGTGCAGCGAGAGCGTGTTCGCCTCTCCCGTCGGCCCCGGCAAGCGCACGGCATCCTCGAAGGTCGTGCGCGCCAAATGCACGTAATAGCGCAGGAAATCGATCGCCTCTCGAAGGTCGGCGAGGGCATTGCCGATCGTCTTGCCCGCTTCGCGTACGATGATCGCCATGAGCCGCGCGCGGTCTCGCTCGAAGAGGTCGGCGACCCGATCGAGGATGGCCGCCCGTTCCGCGCCGCCCCGCCGATCCCACTGGACCGCCGCCGCCCGCGCCAACGTCAACGCCTTGTCGATGCTCTCCGGCGAGGCGCTCGCGACGGTTGCGAGCATGAGCCGGCGATCGTGCGGCGCGCGCACCTCCCCAACCTCGCCCGCCAACACCGCCTCGCCCCCGACGATCGACCCGACGGCGCGCGGCTTTGCCAACTCGGCCCGCATGTCGGTGAGCAGCGGCTCACGCACCGAGCGCTCCCAGAGCGCGAGGCCCTGGCTGTTCCGCCGCACCGGTTCGAAGATCTCGGACGGCTTTGGAATGCGCGGGTTGCGCTTCGGCTCGAACCCCTCGACCTGCTCGACCGGGTCGGCGATGATTTCCGCTATCGGCAGCTCATCGTCCGCGAGGCGGTTGACGAACGAGGAATTGGCACCGTTCTCGAGCAGTCGCCGAACGAGGTAGGCAAGCAGGTCCTCGTGACCACCAACCGGCGCATAGACCCGGCACGGCCGCCCGAGCCCGTCCTTGTCCACGACCTCCTTGTAGAGCCCCTCACCCATCCCGTGCAGCCTCTGGAATTCGAACGGGGCGCCGTCCGCGATGGTCTCGACGGCGGCGATGGTGTGGGCGTTGTGTGTCGCGAACTGCGGATAGAACGCCTCGCGCTCGGCCAGCAGGTAACGGGCGGCCGCGAGGTACGAAACGTCCGTGTTGGCCTTGCGCGTGAAGACCGGATAGTCCGCCAGCCCCTGCTCCTGCGCGATTTTGATCTCGCTGTCCCAATAGGCGCCTTTGACCAGCCTCACTGGCAGCCGCGTGCCGCGCTCGCGCGCCAATTCACGCAGCCAGCGCAGCGTCGGCAGCGCCCGCTTGCCGTAGGCCTGCACCACCATGCCGAGCCCGCTCCAGCCCGCGAGGTCCTTGTGCGCCAGCGCCTCGGCATAGACGCCGAGTGTCAGCACCAGGCGATCCGCCTCCTCGGCGTCGATGTTGAGCGTCAGCCCCTGTTCGCGGGCGAGACGGCCCAATTCGACGAGCCGAGGGGTCAGCTCGCGCGAGACGCGATCGGCCTTCGAGACCTCGAACCGCGGGTGGATCGCCGAGAGCTTCACCGACAGACCCGGCCGCGCGATCAGCGTCTCGAACCGGTCGTCGGTAAGGCGACCGGCATGGCGCCCGACCTCGGCGATCGCCGCGACGTAGCGTTGCTGATAGCGTTCGGCGTCCTCGGCCGTACGCGCCGCCTCGCCGAGCATGTCGTAGGAATAGCGAAAGCCGCGCTTTTCGGAGTCGCGGCCCCGCTTCAACGCCTCCTTGATGGTCCGCCCGAGCACGAACTGGTCGCCGAGGATGCGCATGGCGTGGCGCATCGCCTGCCGGATCACGGGCTCGCCGGTCTGCCCGATCATGCGCTTGACCGCCTTGGCGGCCGAACCGCCGTCGGAATCCTTGAGGCCGATCACCCTGCCCGTCAGCATGAGCCCCCAGGTCGAGGCGTTGACGAAGAGCGAGTCCGACTGCCCGAGATGACGCTCCCAGTTGCCGCCCGCGATCTTGTCGTCGATGAGATCGTCGGCGGTGGCCGCGTCCGGCACCCTCAACAGTGCCTCGGCAAGGCACATCAGGATGATGCCCTCGTCGGTCGAAAGCCCATACTCGGCCAGGAATTTGTCGACCCCGCCGTACTGCCGCCGCCCGTCCCGCGCCGATTGCACCAGCCGGCTGGCGAGGTCCTCGACCCGCCGCCGCTCTCCGGCCCGCAGACGGGCCCGCTCGACGAGGTCCCTGACGACGGCGTCCTCGTTGGCGAACGTCGCCGCCGCGATCTCGCGCCCGAGCGCTGCGAGCACGTCCCGAGCTTCGTCGCCTTGCATCTGAAACCCCCTGCACTGCCCACAGGTTGCACACCACGGCGTCACCGACGGTCTTGCCGTACGGGCCGCGAACCCGCAAATCATAGACCAAGCCGGCCCCGGGCGTCGAACCCTGCGCCGAGGTTATCGGCACCGCCGGCGCGGCCCGGGCCACCCGACTGGCCGGTTGGACCCGAGGACGAGAGGAGAGGCACCATGACCGACCCGCTGCCCGAGATCGAGGTCGTCCGAAGCATTGCCGAACTGCGTCACCGCATGCGCTATTGGCGCTCGGCCGGGCTGCGGGTCGGCTTGGTTCCGACCATGGGCTCGCTGCACGACGGGCACTTGTCGCTCGTGCACGCCATGGCCGAGGAAGCCGAGCGTGTCGTCGTCACGATCTTCGTCAACCCCACCCAGTTCGCCGCGCACGAGGATCTCGACCGCTATCCGCGCAACGAAGCCGCCGACCTCGCGCGCCTCGCGACGGTGCCATGCGACCTCGTCTATGCCCCGTCCGTCGCCGAGATGTATCCGGAGGGCTTTGCGACGCGCGTGCGCGTCACGGGTTTGACCGATGGCCTCTGCGGCGCTTCGCGCCCCCATTTCTTCGAGGGGGTGGCCACCGTCGTCGCCAAATTGTTGATCCAGGCCAATCCGGATTTCGCGATCTTCGGTGAGAAGGATTATCAGCAGTTGCTGACCATCCGGCGCATGGCCCGTGATCTCGATTTGCGCGCCACCATCCTCGGGGCACCGATCGTGCGCGAGCCGGACGGACTGGCGATGTCCTCGCGCAACGCCTACCTCGGTCCCGACGAGCGTCGCCGCGCCCCGGTACTCCACGCGACGCTCCTCGAGGTCGCAGCGAACTGGCATGCCGGCCGGCCGCCAGCCGTCGCCGTCGCCGAAGGCATCGCCCGCCTCGAACGGGAAGGCCTCAGAGTCGATTACCTCGAGATGCGCGATGCCGTCTCCCTCGCCCCGCTCGCCGCCGATGCCGCGAGAGGCAGCGCGCGTATCCTCGCGGCCGTCAACCTCGGGGCGACGCGACTGATCGACAACGTTCCGGCCTGAGCCGGTTCGGGCCACGAGCGGCCTCAGCGGTTGCGGCAGAAGAAACGAATTTGCAGGCAAGACCTGTCGATTCGTCAATGGCCGCCGCGAGGCCTGTTGCAATTCCTCCCCGGAATGTCTTCCGGAGTGTTGCTTATCCACATTGTCGCGTGAATGTCTCTTGCGCTCGAGCCCGCCTATCGGAAGAGTCGTCATGGTGATTCTTGATCGAGTCGCTCCACGCGAAGGAACTCCTCTCCTCAGGGGGAAATCGCGCGGCGGCTTTTCGGGAAATTAAAGCGGCAACTGTTTGGTAACGCGGGGGCAAGAGGGCACCATGGAACGTTCTGAAGCTTTGCAGGCGCTGAAGCGGGAATACCAGCAGGACTATATCAACGAGATCCGGGCGTGCCGGGATCTCCTCGCCAGCGGCATCCGCGGCATGCGGGGACCCGAGGGCGTCCTCAATTTCGACAACCGCGATTCCTTCGTCGCCCTCGGCCAGTCGCGCAAGCGGTTCATCGAGCAGCTCGAGCGCGCGGTGAAGCCGATCCTCGATAATTATGCGCACGAACTCGAGAAGGAAATGGACACGCTCGGGCTCGGCAGCCAGGCGCGCGCCGGCGATCCGCTGATGGAAAGCCTCCACGATGCGCTTCGCCATCTCCAGGAGGCGCACACGCGCCCGGCCCGCGAACCGCAGGCGTCGGAGCGTGCGACGCTGCCGCCGCATCTCGCCGGCCTCGGCAACGCGCATCACAACTGAGCGCCCGTCGCTCGGGCGCCTGTTCGTCCCCCTGCGCGAATCGGCGCCGCGATAGGGACGCAAAGGATCCTCCCGACAGGGAGATCGCAAGGAGGGCCTCCGCTCGCAAGAGCGGAGGCCTTCGGTTTTCCGGGAAGGCGCTCGTGCAAGCCAGAGCCGCGCAGCGCCCCCGTCCGGTCACACAGGGCGCCGAATCGCGCGCCACGTCTCTCGCGCCGATGTGGCCTGCCGTCACTTGCCAATTGCCCTGCGGCATGGCACCTCATGCGCTCGCCGGTCGGTGCCGTCATTCGTTGCCGACCGGCGAGCATTTCGTAAGGCGGCAGGGAAGTTGCGGCAACGTCCGCAGGGACGAGTCGCCTGCCTCGCCCGCCCTGCCGAGGCATCGTGGCGGCGCGTTCGCCTGGCCATCCATTTGGGGATCGAAAATGGCATCGAAATCCAACCTCTCGCTGCCCCTCGACGAGCCGGCCGAGACCCCGCGCCGGCGCGGCACGCGTGATGCCAACCCCGAGGCGAACTACACCGCCGCCGACATCGAGGTGCTCGAGGGGCTGGAGCCCGTGCGCCGCCGCCCCGGCATGTACATTGGCGGCACGGACGAGAAAGCGCTGCACCACCTCTTCGCGGAGGTGATCGACAATGCCATGGACGAGGCGGTTGCCGGTCATGCCGACCGCATTACCGTCCACCTCGAGTCAGACGGATATCTCACCGTCACGGACAACGGCCGCGGCATCCCCGTCGATCCCCATCCCAAGTTCAAGAAAAAGTCCGCCCTCGAGGTCATCATGACCACGCTCCACTCGGGCGGAAAATTCGACACCAAGGTCTACAACACCGCCGGCGGACTCCATGGCGTCGGCGTGTCCGTCGTCAACGCACTCTCCGAGCACCTAGAGGTGGAGGTCGCTCGCGGCCGTCAGCTCTATGCCCAGAGCTTCGCGCGAGGTCTCCCCCTCGGTCCCCTCCGCGCCCTCGGCCCCACACCCAACCGGCGCGGCACGTCGGTGAAATTCCGTCCCGACGAGCAGATCTTCGGAACTGGTGCCCGCCTCAAGCCAGCGCGGCTGTTCCGAATGGCCCGCTCGAAGGCCTATCTGCACGGCGGCGTCGAAATCCGCTGGAGCTGTGATCCCGCTCTTGTCGAGGGAACCGAAACGCCCGCCGAGGCGGTGTTCCATTTCCCTGGCGGTCTCAAGGATTTCCTCGCCTCCCGCCTCGAGAAGGCCGAACTCGTCGCCCGCGACGCATTTGCCGGCCACATCAAGCGCGAAGGCGGCCACGGCTCGCTCGAATGGGCGATCTCCTGGATCGCCAATCAGGACGGCTTCTTCGATTCCTACTGCAATACCATCCCGACCCCCGACGGCGGGACCCACGAAGCCGGCGTGCGCACGGCGCTGACGCGCGGCCTGCGCGCCTATGGCGAACTCGTCGGCAACCGCAAGGCCGCCCAGATCACGGCCGACGACGTCATGGGCACCGTAGCGGGCCTGATCTCCGTTTTCATCCGCGATCCCGAGTTCCAGGGCCAGACCAAGGACCGCCTCTCGACGGCCGAGGCCCAGCGCATCGTCGAACAGAACCTGCGCGACCCGTTCGACCACTGGCTGGCCGAGAGCCCCGCTCAGGCAACGCGCCTCCTCGACTGGGTCATCGAGCGCGCCGAGGAGCGCCTGAAACGCAAGCGCGACAAGGACGTCGATCGTCAGCGCGCGACGCGCAAGCTGCGCCTTCCCGGCAAGCTCACGGACTGCTCGCGCCAGTCCGCGAACGGTACGGAGATTTTCATCGTCGAGGGTGATTCGGCCGGCGGCTCCGCCAAGCAGGCCCGCGACCGCGAGATCCAGGCGATCCTGCCGCTGCGCGGCAAGATCCTCAACGTCGCCAACGCCACCTCCGCCAAGGTCGCCCAGAACCAGCTCATCACCGACCTGGTCCAGGCCCTCGGCTGCGGCACGGGATCGCGTTACCGCGAGGAGGACCTGCGTTACGAGCGCGTCATCATCATGACCGACGCCGACGTCGACGGCGCCCACATCGCCTCGCTCCTGATCACCTTCTTTTACAGCCAGATGCGTCCGCTCATCGAGCAGGGGCACCTCTTCCTCGCGGTCCCCCCCCTCTTCAAGTTGCGCCAGGGCACCACGACGCTCTATGCCCTCGACGTCGCCGAGCGCGATCGCCTCATCGAAGGCGGCTTTGCCGGCCGGGGCAAGATCGAGGTCTCGCGCTTCAAGGGCCTCGGGGAGATGAATGCCGAGGAACTGAAGGCGACCACCATGAACCCATCGCGCCGCCGACTGCTGCGCGTCGCGATCGTGGACGACGAAGGGGCGACGGAGCGCTCGGTGAACGATCTCATGGGCAACAAGCCGGAGACGCGTTTCCGCTTCATCCAGGAGCGCGCCGCCTTCACCTCGAGCGATGAACTCGACGTCTGACCAGCGGCGATCGATGGCGCTTCGGTGCCATCCTCAGTTCTTGACCACGACGCAGAACCCGCCGGACTTGCGAAGGCGCGCGCAGAGCGCCTCGGCTCCCTCGCGCGTCGCTTCACCCAGCACCACGTTGTGGCGCTGCTTGCGCCCGAAACTGCGGTTCGTTTCGCTGACCAGGAACGGGCGGCGCGAACCGATGATCGTTGCGTGCTTCTTGCGCACCGACTCGAACATCCGCATGGCCTTGGCATGCGAAAAATCACCCGCGATCTGCACGCCCCAGGGCTGACGTGGCGCGCTGGCGGCGGCACCGGCACCCCCACCCGGCCCTTTGAGGTGACGAATTTTGCGCGCCCGGCAATCCTTCTGGAATGCCTCGCTCGTCTCGGCCGGCGGGGTCGGCTCGGCGAAATCCTCGGCCGCCCAGCGCTCAGCCTCGATCCCGGTGATCGCAACGACATAGTTGATCGTCTCGAGCGGCAGGAAGGTCTGCTTCTGGCGCCAGCGTGAGACGCGGCCCTCACCGGAATTGTAGGCAGCCGCCGCGAGGCCGAGGTTACCGAAGCGAGCCTTGAGATCGGCGAGCAGGGCGGCCGAGGCCGGGATCGCCTGCTCGGGATCGAAGGGGTCGGCGAGACCACGCAGCGCCGCCGTGCCCGGCATGAACTGCGCGATGCCCTGCGCGCCCTTGTGGCTGACGACGTTGGGGTTGAAGCTGCTCTCGACCCAGAGCAGGCGCGCAAAGAACGACGGGGGCAACCCCTTGGCACGCGCCTCTCGCTCGATCAGGTCGCAGAGCCGCGGCAGATAATCGGGATCGCCGATGGCGAGGCGGCGGCCCGGCAACGATGCGCCCCCCGCGCCCCCGGTGGACGGACTTGCGCCACCGTCGAGGCCCGGCAAGCTGGTGGCCTTTTCATCGCTCGGCACCGCCGGCGCTGCCGCTGGGAGCGCACCAGAAGCGCGCACCGGCTCTCCTGACGGTGCCGGCCCCCCGGCGTTGGCGCCCGCAACCGGCGTCGATACCGCAACGGTCGGGCCTCCATCGCTCGCCCACGCAACCACTGCCCCCGACAGGGCGAGCATCATGATGGTCGGGCAAAGCAACGATCGCGAACGCGGTACCATGACGACAGCCTGGGCAGGAGTGCTTCGAGTGCCTCCATCCTAGTTCAAAACCCTGAACGATTTCCAGGCGCTATCGAGAGATCGACGATTCGAGGTCAATTCCCGCCGAGAGCGTACGGCCAGGTCCGGCAGCCGAGCACACGGCGGCGTCCGATGAATGGCCACCGCCGGCAAGCAGCGCCTCACGTCGCGCGCACGGTCAGGTCGTGGATTTGGGCAGATTGTCGAGATCGTCGATATACCATTCACGGGCATCGACGATGGCCGGGTTCTCGCCGTTCTCGTAGTTCCAGGAGTCGACCGCGTAACGCGTGCCGCTGTTGTTTTCCAGCAGCACAGCCGTCCAGTGCGGCCATTGCTTGATCCCGCCGAGCAGCAGATTGCCCTTCGAGAAGGGCGTGCCGACCTTGTGGTGCCGGAGGAACCCGTTGTTCTGGAGCACGAGGAGATAGCTCGTCGTATTGGTCGCCTCGTCGACACAGTCCTGCTGCGTCGGATCACCGGAGCCAGCGTACTCCATCCCGGGCCGATCGGCGGACGTGCCGGTGATCGCGCCCGTGTGACGCTCCATCCAGCCGATCGCATAGGCCACCGCGCGCCGTTCCTCATCGGGAGTGTCGGCCTTGCGGGTCTTTTCCATGATCTGGCTGATTTCGGCGATGTGCGCCTTCGAGAAGGTCACCCGTGTCTGCACTTTGCAGCCGTAGGCGGCGCAGACCGTCACCGTATTGCCGCGCGGCTCCTGCGTCTTGAAGTCGTAGAAATGCGCCTGAGGTCCATGGTTGCGCTCGTAGGTGCACCCGGACAACCCGACCGCTGCGGCCAGTGCAATGATCACCCGTCGCATCATGCTGTTCTGTCGACCCTGGATGGTTTTGCGGCAGCCACGAGAATCCCGAACCGAGAGATAGCCGATCCCCGAGCGGTTCTCCAATTGCTGGAGATTGCCGCCGGTGCGCAATTCCCCTAGTCGTCGCTGCATGGCAACACTCGAGCACGTTCACGTCATCGGCGGCGGCCTTGCGGGGTCCGAGGCGGCCTGGCAGCTCGCCACTGCGGGCGTACCGGTCGTCCTGCACGAGATGCGCCCGGCCCGTGCGACCGAGGCGCACCAGACCGACAGGCTCGCCGAACTCGTCTGCTCCAACTCGTTCCGCTCCGACGATGCCGAGAACAATGCGGTCGGCGTTCTCCATGCAGAGATGCGGCTCGCCGGCTCGCTCGTGATGGCGAGCGCCGATGCCGCGAAGCTGCCAGCCGGTGGCGCCCTCGCCGTCGACCGCCACGGCTTTTCCGCGCTGGTCACGGCGGCACTCGAAAACCACCCGCTCGTCACCATCCGCCGTGGCGAAGGCCAAGCCCTGGTGCCGCCTGGTGCCTCGAACGTCATCGTGGCGACCGGCCCGCTGACCTCGCCCGCCCTCACCGAGGCCATTCTCCGGGAAACCGGCGAGGATCAGCTCGCCTTCTTCGATGCCATCGCCCCGATCGTGGCGATCGACACCGTGGATACCTCCATCGCCTGGTTCCAATCGCGCTACGACAAACCGGGTCCTGGGGGCACCGGCGCCGACTACCTCAACTGCCCGCTCGACCGCGCCCAATACGAGGCTTTCATCGACGCGCTGCTGGCCGGCGAGAAAACCGAGTTCAAGGAGTGGGAGGCGAACACGCCCTACTTCGACGGCTGCCTTCCGATCGAGGTCATGGCCGAGCGCGGCCGCGAAACTTTGCGCCACGGGCCCATGAAGCCGGTCGGACTGACCAATGCCCACAAGCCAACGGAACGCCCCTACGCCGTCGTGCAGCTTCGCCAAGACAATGCCCTCGGCACGCTCTGGAACATGGTGGGCTTCCAGACGAAGCTGAAATACGGCGAGCAGGCGCGCGTCTTTCGCATGATCCCGGGTCTCGAGAGCGCCGAGTTCGTTCGCCTCGGCGGCCTCCATCGCAACACCTTCATCAACAGCCCGCGCCTCCTCGACGCCCGGCTGCGACTGAAAGGACGTCCACTCGTGCGCTTTGCCGGCCAGATCACCGGCGTCGAAGGCTACGTGGAATCGGCCGCCATGGGCCTGATCGCGGGCCGCCTCGCGGCGGCCGAAAGGCGCGCCATCGCCTTGGCTCCACCACCCGCCACCACCGCCCACGGCGCCCTCCTCGCACACATCACCGGCGGTCACGTCGCGGCGAACGAGGATGGCGAGGAAACAAATGAACCGCCCCGCCCGCGCTCATTCCAACCCATGAACGTCAACTTCGGGCTCTTTCCACCGATCGAGGATGCGCCCGAAAGCGCTGGTCGACGGATCAAGGGCAAGGAGAGGACCGCGGCGCGGCGGACGGCCACCGCCCGCCGCGCACTCGTCGACTTTGCGGCATGGACCGAGCACTGGACGGCCCTTGCCGATACCGCGAGCTGATCGCTCGCCAGCCGACCTGCCCGCAGCTAGCGCCCCTCACTGTCGCGAAGCACCAGCAGGAAGCTCAAATAGGTTCCCGCCAGCCGCCCGTCGTCCCGCCAGTTCCCGTTGAGCATCTGTGGCAGAATGCCTGCGCGCTGCTGTCCGCTGTCGTCCCAAACGAGCGAGACCGGCATGAACACAGGTCCTCCCGGCGCGATCGATGCCTCCTTCGCCGGCGGCTTGGCCTCGCCCGTATCGTTCCCCGGCGCCTTTCTTTCCGTGCTGCCGGGTGCAAAGCCGAGTTCGACCGCCACCCGGGTCAGATCGAAGGTGTGCTGCTCTCCGTCCGTCATGACGATCGTGAGCACGTCCCCGGCGAGCCGCACCTCGAGGGCGGCTCCATTCAGCACGTAGCTGGCCTGTCCTCCCTTGTGATCGGTACTCGCGACGTAGAGGTTGGCGAGAACCCTCAATCCACCCGGCAATGAAAAGACCGGATTGGCGTGGTTGAAACCGAGCAACGGCCTGAAGGCGAGCGCCGTCGGACCGCCGAGATAGGCGAGCACGGCTCCTGCGCGATCTCCGCTGCCAACCGTTTCCGCGAAGGGGCTCGCCGGATCGTCGGCGCGAAAGAGGGGGGCGAGCGCATCGAGGTCGTCGCGCGCAAGATAATAGACGATGGAGGAAAAGCGCTCCCGGTCGGCCTCTGGGATCGCCTTGTCCGTGTTCTTGACGAGATGGCCACCCTCGATCAGCCCGTGTTTTTCCGCCAGATCGCTCAGCTCCTCGACCTGGCTCGCGACCGACAGGCCGCGTGCACCGAAGGGTCCGGCGCTCGAGACGAGCAGCAGCACCGCGAGCAGCCCCGGCATGAGGCGCAGGTCGCGGCGCGATGCACCGAGCGCATAGACCCCCGCGATCGCCACGAACCAGAGAGCCGCCGCCGCGACGAGATAGCGCTCGATGGTCCAGCCGTAAGCCGCGACCCGCTCGTAGATGGACACGCACATGAGCAGCGTCGGGCCGAGAACCAGCCAGAACCAATTGCGCCAGAACCAGCGCACGATGGCATTGCCCGTTTGCCGGTCCGGATAGGCGAGCAGCGCCGACAGCATGCCGACCGAGCCGAACAGCAGCACCATCCAGCCGATCCTGCCTTGTGGCAGTGCCCATTGGGCGGCGATCGTCGCGCCATAGGCATAGAGGATGGCCGTATAGGCGATGAGCAGCGGCACGAGGATGTAGGCAACGAGCACCGTCACCGCCCGCGAGGTGAACTCCCTGCGATCCTCTTCGAGTTCGACCTCGCCGGGTTTCGGCGCCAGCGTCAGCCAATTGAGCGGCGCCACGAAACAGAGCGCGAGGATCCAGATTTTCTCGTGTGCTTCATCCGGGAATTTCAGTCCGAACAGGTAGTCGAGCGTCCAGATGATCGCCGAAAGACCGGCGCCGAAGAGGATCGCTCCAAGCCCTGCCATCGCAAAGCCGACCCAGAGATTGTGATTGAAGGCCCAGAACCCGTCGTTGTCGACCGGCCGCACGAGGCTCGGCCAGACGCCGATGGCGAGCCAGAGGGCGGACAGCAGCATCAGCGGCTCCAACGCGATCCGGACATCGTTCCAGACGGCAAGACCAACCAGCAACGTCAGCGCACCAATGGCGGCCATGCGCAACGCAAGACCGCTGCGCCCCTCGGGCCCCGCCCCGAGCTCGGCCGCAAAGGCCATCGCAAAGCCGCTGACGAGGATCATCAGCGGCCGCCACTCGTGATCGAGCGAGAGCCCGACCGCCTCGTCGAGGTCGAAGAAATAGAAAAGGGTGAGAGCCACCGCGAAGGCCATCGAAATCGGAAACCGCGCGAACGCGAGACCGATACGCGGAATGACCAGATCCGCCAGTCGCCGCCACCACGGTCGCTCGTTGTCGCCCATTTCGCCCATCCGTTGTCGCCGTTGCACACAACCCCGAGGCCGCTGGAGTTTCGGCCCGCTGGTTCGCCGGGATTAACCCGGCCCCATGGCGGACCCGTGGCGCTTGCGGAATGCGCCACCGGTCTCTGACGATGGGGTGTGCGGGCGCCACTCAGCAGAGCCCGCGAAAGCGCGCATGCGCCAGCCGCCAAACCCGCCCGAGCGGATTGATCTCCACCATCTCCAAGAACGGATCGTGCCGGCCGGCCAGCGCGCTCGCGAGATAGGCCTCGACCAGCGAAAGGCGCAGGAGCGCCGGCGCCACCGTGCGCGCCGCCGCGCCGAGCCCGACGAACCCGCCGCATGCCCGCGCCCGCGCCGAGCGCGCCTCCGCAGCCAGGTGCGCCATCGCTGCCGCAAGTGCCTTGCGGTCGCACCCTGGTTCGAAACCGCCCTCGAGAATTTCCGGCGGCAGCGGATCGGCACCGAGCCGCCGGTAGCGCGCGAGCGAGGCGAGCAACCGGGCGATCCCATAGGCGATGCCGGCCGCCGCGCACACCTCCTCGAGCGCAGTTCTCAGATCACCGGTCGACCGATCGCCGACCTCCGGAGAACCATCGAGCAGAACGCTCGCGGCCAGCTGCATCGCCGCTCCGTGCGTCTTCATCATGTGAACCCGGAGCGCGCCGATATCCTCCATGCGCCCGCCGGAAAGATCGAACGAGCGCGCATCCGCCTGCCCGATCAGCAACGCCGCGTTGAGCCGACCGGCCGCGAGACCAACCGACAGCGCATCGACGACGGGATGCCCACAAGGCTCGCCGCTTCCCGCAGCCGCAGCCGCGACCGCATCGCGCCACCACTGCAAACGGATTTCGCCCAGCATCGCCTCGCTGACGAGATCGGGAACCCGCGACACCTCGCCCTCGTAGGCGGCGAGCGCGAGAAGCTGCGGTCGCACGCGGCGCGGCGCGAGCAATGCGGAAAGATAGGCATCGTAGGCATGTGCCCGCGCACTGTCGACGAGCGCCCTCGCGCCCGTGCCCGTCGAGCGCTCGACGGATTGCCGATTCTGTTCTGGCTCCTGGCTCGCCATGCTGCCTGCTCCGCCGTCGGCACCTCAACGGCTCGACGTCAGCCCTCAGTCGACCGCGATGAGCGCGGCGCCGACCGCGCGGTGCTCGCCCGCCAGCACGTTGTATGTCCGGCAGGCCGCCCCCGTCGCCATGGCCTCGAGGCCGATCCCCGCGGCCTCGAAGGCATCCGCGATCGACGTGGGAGGAAAAATCTGCGTGGTTCCGGTGCCAAAGAGCAGCAGCTCGAGCCGTCCGACTTCGGCAAGCACGAGGGCGAAGTCCTCGAGCCGCACCCCTTCGGCACCGGTGACCGGCCAGGCGCACATCCGATCGGAGAGAATGAGCAGCGAACCCCGGTGACCGATCTCGGCGAATCGGAAGCCGCCGTTGCCATAGGCATCGATCGGCGCGCGCCCGGAAAAATAGTGGGTCGGACCGGTCTGCCCGGCCGCGCCCCTCGCACTCCTGTCCTCGATGGCCACCGCCTCGTCCTACCTTCGCTCGCGCCGGCCGCCATCATTGGGCTACGTCAGCTGTTGCTCGGCTTCGGCTCCTTGACCTTGGCGCCGCCCGTTCCCGACCACTCCCGGCTGACCCCGAGTACCAGCAGCAAGGGCGCGGCAACGAAGATCGACGAGTAGGTGCCGACCACGACGCCCCAGATCATGGCGAAGGTGAAACCCTTGATCACCTCGGTGCCGAAAACGAAGAGTGCAATGAGCGCGAGCAGCGTGGTGCCGGACGTCAGGATCGTGCGCGAGAGCGTGCCGTTGATCGATATGTCGATCAACTCGTGCAGCGACATCTTTTTGTATTTGCGTAGATTTTCACGAATGCGGTCGTAGACGACGACCGTGTCGTTGAGCGAGTAGCCGACGATGGTCAGCAGCGCCGCCACGATCGGTAGATTGAACTCCAGTTGCAGCAGGGAGAAGATCCCTATGGTGAGCACGACATCGTGCACCAGCGCGACGACCGCACCGACGGCGAACTGCCATTCGAAGCGGAACCAGATGTAGAGCAGCACCGCGAGGATCGCCGCGACGACCGCATAGGTTCCGTCGCGTTTCAGCTCCTCCGAGACCGTCGGCCCGACCACCTCGGTGCGCCGGTAGGTAACGCCGTCGCCGAGCGCTGCGCGCACCTTGGCAACCACTTCCTGCTGTGCCTTTTCGCCCCCTTCCTGTTCCTGCACGCGGATGAGGACGTCGTTCGGCGCGCCGAACTCCTGGATCGAGACGTCGCCGAGGCCGAGCCCGGAGAGCTTGGCCCTCAGACCGGCGATGTCAGCCTTGGCCTCCTGGGTCTTGATCTCGATCAGGGTGCCGCCACGAAAGTCGATGCCGAAATTGAGCCCCGCCGTCAGGAAGAGGATGACCGAGCCGATCATGGCGAGGGACGAGAGCCCTAACGCGATGGTGCGCAACGCAACGAAGCCGATGCGCGTGTTGCGTGGAAGAAAATCGAAGCCACGGAAGGACATGTCTGGGGTTCCCTGGCTAGATCGGCAATTCGACCGCCCGGCGCTTCTGGCCCTTGAGCCAGACCGCGACCATGAGGCGCGTCAGAACGAATGCGGTGAAGACGGAGGTGAAGATGCCGATCGAGAGTGTCACGGCAAAGCCACGGATCGGCCCCGAGCCCAGCCAGAACAGGATGATGGCGGCAAGGAACGTCGTGATGTTGGCATCGAGAATGGTCGAAATCGCCCGCGAATAACCCGTGTCGATCGCGTTGATCGGCGATTTTCCGGCCGCCAGTTCCTCGCGTATTCGTTCATAGATCAGCACGTTCGCATCGACCGCCATGCCGATGGTCAGCACGATGCCGGCGATGCCGGGAAGCGTCAGTGTCGCCTGCAGCGCCGAGAGGGCGCCGAGGATGAGGATGATATTGACGAGGAGGGCGACCGTCGAGAAAATGCCGAACATGCCGTAGGTCACGATCATGAAGACGACGACCGCGCCGAGACCGATGACCCCGGCGATTTCACCGGCCGCGATCGAGTCGGCCCCGAGGCTCGGCCCGACGGTGCGTTCCTCGACGATGGTGAGCGAAGCCGGCAGCGCGCCGGAACGCAGCAGGATCGAGAGGTTCGAGGCCTCCTGGACCGAGAAGTTGCCCGAAATCTGTCCCGTACCACCGAGGATCGGCTCGCGGATGACCGGCGCCGAGATGACCTCGTTGTCGAGCACGATGGCGAACGGGCGGTCGACGTTGGCCTGCGTGTAGCGTCCGAACTTGCGCGCACCCGACGAATTGAAGCGGAACGTCACCACCGGCTGGTTGTCACGCTGGTCGAACGAGGGCTGCGCGTCCTCGAGCTCCTCGCCGGTGACGACCGGGCGCACCTTCAGAACGTATTCGAAGCCCCCGTCCGCCTCACGCCCGGCATAGACCGCATAGCCAGCCGGTGGCCGCGCGAGGCGCGCGTCGCTCGCCGTCACGCTCGGATGCACTTCGTGGAAGGCGAGCTTGGCGGTCTTGCCGATGATGTCCTTGAGGCGCTGCGGATCATCGAGGCCCGGCACTTGCACGAGGATGCGGTCGCGTCCCTGGCGCTGGATGTTCGGCTCGGTCGTGCCGAGCTGGTCGACGCGCCGGCGAATGGTCTCGATCGAGGCCGCCATCGCGTTGTTGGCCCGCTGCACGAGCGCCGGCTCGGTTGGCGTCAGGCTGATGAGATTGCCCGCGCCCGTCGCGATCGTCAGATCGTTGCCCTGGACGCCGGTGAAGACGTTGGTCTCGAGCGGCTGGGAGATTTCGGCGAGCGCGGTTCGCGCCTTCTCGAGGTCCTCGGGCTTGGTGATCCGCACTTCGACGTTGCTCGGCGTCCGCCGCAGGCCGGTGTATTGCACGCCGCCGCTGCGCAGCCGCTGGCGCACGTCGTCCACCACGCCCTCGAGCCACTCGTCCACCAGCTCCTGCATGTTCATTTCGAGCAGGAGATGCGAGCCACCACGCAGATCGAGGCCGAGGCTGACCCCCTTGTTTGGAAGCCAGCTCGGCCACTGCGCCGTCTGCGAACGCGGGAACACGTTCGGCAGCGCAAAGACGAGGCCTGCAAGGCAGACCGCGCAGATGGCTATGATCTTCCAGCGTGCAAAGTGCAGCATATCTCGAGCAGCCCGTCGTGGTTCCGGAAACGGTCGAATTCATTGCGGTGCGCGGGCGGCGCATCATGTCCGATCCATCCGGACGACGCCGCCAGCCGGCACAACCGCGGCTCAGGGCTTGTCGCGCACCGGCTCGCCCTTCGTTCGCACCTGCGTGATGGTGCCTTTCACGACCTTGACGCGTACGTTCTCGGCCAAGTCGATCTCGAGTTCTTCGTCGCCGACCTTGTAGACGCGCCCGATGAGCCCGCCGGCCGTCACCACCTCGTCGCGCCGGCGGATGTTGCTGATCATCTCCTGGTGGTCCTTCATCCGCTTCTGCTGCGGCCGGATGATGAGGAAGTACATGATCACGAAGATCAGCACGAACGGGAGCAGCGAGAAAAGGAAGTCGCCTCCGCCGGCGGCTGGCGCACCCTGAGCATAGGCTGGCGTAATCAGCATGTGATCCTCTCGTGAGACATCCGCTGCGCTGCCTCGTCGTCGAGCGCCGCGCCCTTGCAGTTCGAGTTCGGTCGATTGCTCCCTGAGCCGCCGGCTCCGGAAAATGTGGCGACTATAGTGGGGCCCCGATGCAATGCAACCGACTAGCACGCAAGTCCCGCCGGCGCCACGGCCGCGCAGGCGCCACCGCTCTTGTCGGACCGCTCACCTTCACGATCGGCAGCGCGCGCTTGCCAGCGACCCGACCCGGCGATATGCGGGCGCACTGACGGGTGGCCGCTGGCGAGCCCGGGAACGGAGCACGACATGGCGCGGAAACCCTCGGCAGGCGCGGTGACGACCGGCGGCGAAGGCGCCGTGCTGGAGCGTATTGCAGCAGCCCTGGAGCGCCTCGCCCCGCCACCACCACCACCACCCGACTTCACGCTCGCCGAGGCATTCGTCTGGTCCGCTCCCGATGAGCGCTTCGAACCCGTCGCGCGCATCAACCGCATGCCGATCGCCCTGCTGCGCGCCATCGACCGCCAGGCCGCCGCCCTGCTCGACAACACGTTGCGCTTCGCCCGGGGCCTGCCCGCCAACAACGCCCTCCTCTGGGGTGCGCGCGGCATGGGCAAGAGTTCACTGGTCAAGGCCGTCCATGCCGAAGTCCGACGGTTGGAGCCGGCCGCGCGCCTCTGCCTCGTCGAAATCCACCGCGAGGACATCACCAGTCTGCCGACCTGCCTGCGGCATCTACGTGCCGCGACCGAGCGCTTCGTGGTCTTTTGCGACGACCTTTCCTTCGACCACGACGACACCTCCTACAAGTCCCTCAAGGCGGTACTCGAGGGCGGCATCGAGGGCCGGCCGCGCAACGTCCTCTTTTATGCGACCTCGAACCGCCGCCACCTGCTGCCGCGCGATATGATGGAGAACGAACGCTCGACCGCCATCAACCCGCACGAGGCGATCGAGGAAAAGGTCTCACTGTCCGATCGCTTCGGTCTCTGGCTCGGCTTTCACAACTGCTCGCAGGACGATTTCCTCGCCATGGTGCGCGCCTATGCGTCGCACTTCGGGCTGGTCGTCGACGACGAGCGCCTCGCCGCCGAGGCCAAGGAGTGGTCGATCACGCGAGGCAGCCGCTCGGGCCGCGTCGCCTGGCAGTTCATCCAGGACCTCGCCGGTCGGCTTGGTGTGCCGATCGACGCCTGATCCCCGGGGGAGCGAAAAAACCCCGCTGCCAAGCCGGCAGCGGGGCGCTTCCATCAGTCGGAACCTGTTGAGCTTGCGACCTCGAGCCTTGCTCAGTTGCTGGCGCTGGCGCTCGCCAGGTGCTCCATCGGATCGACCGGTTTGGAGCCCTTGCGCAACTCGAAATGCACCTGCGGTTGATCGACCGAACCGGTGAGTCCGGCCTTTGCGATCACCTGACCGCGCCGCACCTTGTCGCCGCGCGCGACCAGCAGGCTCTCATTGTGGGCGTAAGCCGAGACCCAGTTGTCGTCGTGGCGGATGAGCACGAGGTTTCCGTACCCCTTGAGCTCGCTGCCGGCATAGGCGACGACGCCGTCGGCGGCGGCCCGGACCGAGGTGCCGGCCGGCACCGCGATGTTGATGCCGTCGTTGTGCGAGCCGTCGCTGCGCCGCCCGAAGCCCATCACGATGCGTCCTTTGACCGGCCAGCGAAACTGTCCGCCGGTATCGAGGCTCGCATCGCCGCCACCCGTCGCCTCGGCCGCGGAGGGCAGGTTGCGACCGCCGCTCTCGTCGATCGAGGCGGTGCGCTCACGCGGCGCGTCGACTGGCTCGTCGACCTGCGGGCTCTCCACCTCGAAGGCCGGCAGCTTTGGCATGTCGCCCGTCCTGCGCGCCTCCGCAAAGGCCGGGCCGCCGGAAGTATAGGACCTCGAGCCACCCGGGATGGTCAGAACCTGACCGATCTTGAGCCGCGTCGGGTCCGATATGTCGTTGGCATCCTGCAGATCACGAACGCTGACACCGTGGTTGCTGGCGATCTGATAGAGGCTGTCACCCGGTGCCACGCGATACTCGCCCGAGCCTGCGGTCACGCGCGGCGTCTCGCGCACGACGTCACGCGTCTCGACCTGTCGCGTCGGCAGCGATCGAGCCGCCGTGGAGCCCGGCAGCGCCAGCTTCTGGCCGACGCGGATGCTCGAGTTGGTGAGGCCGTTGGCCGACATCAGCGCCGAAACGCTGACGCCATGCCGGCGCGCGATGCCATAGAGCGTATCGCCGGTGGCGACCGTCACCGTTTCGTCCGCTCCGCTGGTCGTGGAATTCAGCGTCGCGCTGCCCTCGCTTTCGTAGGCACCGCTCCGCGTCCCGGCACTCGGAGACGTCGAATAGCTGCGGCGCCGCTCGAGCGAACGCGGCTCGGCGACGGGCGCCTGATAGCTCGGCGTCGAGCGCGCGGCGCCACCATAGGTATATCCGCCGTCCGATGGGCTGGCCGGATACGGCTCGGGCGCCCGCGCGCCATAGTCGGGGCTGAGTTCCCGCGAGCGCGCCGTACCGCTGTCGAACGTGCCGCCCCAGTTGGGATCACGTTGCTCGTTCTGATAGGGGCGCGCCTGTTCGTTGGGTGCATAGCGCGGCACCGATTCCGGCGGCACCGGCAGGGAGTTGGTCGATGAATCCTCGGTGAGGCCGAGCACTGGGAAATCGAAGCGCGTCACATCCGCGCTGCAGCTGGCCAGGAGGATGCAACTGGCGGCCGCGGCGAGCACAGGAGTTCTCGGCAGACCGACCAGTGATTGAGCTTTACGCACGACACGCCCCATTACCCGATACGAAGGACAGGGGTCAGTTAACCGAGACTGGGTTAACGTGGGCTTAATGCGCATCCGTTTTCTCCTCAGCCGGCCCTCTCGGATGCCGGCACGTCCCGCGCCCGACCGAGGCTGCCCCATGGAGAGCGACCGACGCTCCTTCGTCGCGACCCCGCGTCGTCGACGATCGTCGCACCACCTGGGCACGACCCGGGCAACCGAGCTGCCGGACTGATCCCGCCCAAGCCGTAGGAGCCTGCAACGGAATGCGCGTGACGTATTGCAAGTGGCTGCCACGGGCGAAGCGCCCGGGCGCGGCGCACTTGGTCCGCTTCCAAGCGAATAGCGCGGAAAAGTGAGGCAAACTCGGCGGCACTGTGACGATATCGCGGAGACGCCCGGCGCGCGCCGCAACGCTGTTGCGCCGTCCCGACCGAACGCAGGTGGGCCGCCCGCGTTCAGATGATCGGCCCGGCAATGCCAGCGAGGGCCCTCCGCGTCACCTCGTGCGTGAGGTCGAGATGCAGCGGCGTCACCGAGATCATGCCCTCCTGGGTGGCCCAGAGATCGGTGCCGCTTTCGGGCGGCGACTTCGAGCGCTCGAAGCCGAACCAGTAGTAGGGGTGGCCGCGCGTATCCATGCGGTCGACGATATTGAGGAGGCCCTGGTCGCGGCGGCCCTGCCGGGTGATGGCGATGCCTTCGACCTCGGCGGGCGGGCGGTCCGGGAAGTTGACGTTGACCAGCACGTCGGACGGCCAGCCCGCCCCGAGCAGCCGGCGAACGAGCCCCGAGCCGTGCGCCATCGGCGTCTCCCAGTGGATCGAATCGGGGCTTTGAAAGCGGATGCAGAGGCTCATCGCGATCGACGGGATGCCGAGCAGCACGCCTTCCATGGCGCCCGCGATGGTGCCGGAATAGGTGACGTCGTCGGCCATGTTCTGGCCCCGGTTGACGCCCGACAGCAAGAGATCCGGCTTTTCGCCGCCCATCAGATGGCGCACCGCCATGATGACACAGTCGGTCGGCGTCCCGCGCACCGCGTAGATGCGTTCGCCGACATTTCGGCAGCGCAACGGCTCGCGCAGCGTCAGCGAATGGCCCGCCCCGCTCTGGTCCGTCTCGGGCGCCACCACCCAGACGTCGGACGAAAGCTCGCTCGCGATCTGCTGGAGCACGTCGAGGCCCGGCGCCTCGATCCCATCGTCGTTGGTCAGCAGAATGCGCATGGTTCCTCTCCCGCTCCAGCCCGGAACTCGGGTCGGTGGAGCCGATTCGTGTGTCAGCCTTTGCGGCCGATGACCTCCGCGCCGCCCATGAACGGGCGCAACGCCTCCGGTACCGTCACCGTTCCGTCGGCGTTCTGATAGTTCTCGAGCACCGCGATGAGCGTGCGCCCGACCGCGAGGCCTGAACCGTTGAGGGTGTGCACGAAGCCGAGCTCCTTGCCCCCCGCCTTGCGGTAGCGCGCGCCCATGCGCCGGGCCTGGAAATCGCCGCAGACCGAGCAGGAGGAAATTTCGCGATAGGCGCCCTGCCCCGGCAGCCAGACCTCGATGTCGTAGGTTTTGGCGCTGGCGAACCCCATGTCGCCCGTGCAGAGCACGACCGTCCGGTAGGGCAAGCCCAGCACCTCGAGCACGCGCTCGGCGTTGGCGCGCATGCGTTCGTGTTCGTCCAGCGCTTGTTTCGGCGTCGTGATCGAGACCAATTCGACTTTGGAGAACTGGTGCTGGCGGATCATGCCGCGCACATCTCGGCCGGCCGAACCCGCCTCCGAGCGAAAGCACGGTGTCCAGGCGGTCAGCCGCATCGGGAGTTCGGCTTCGTCGGTGATCGCATCGCGCACGAAGTTCGTCAGCGAGACCTCGGCCGTCGGGATCAGCCAGAAGTCGTTGGTTGTTCTGAACAAGTCCTCCTCGAACTTCGGCAGGTTGCCGGTGCCGTAGGCGGCCGCATCGCGCACCAGCAGCGGCACCACGCACTCCGTATAGCCACCGTATTGGCCCTCGGCCGGGGCCGTGTGCAGCGACAGCATGAGGTTCGCCAGCGCCCGCTCGAGCCGCGCGATCTCTCCCTTGAGGACGACGAAGCGGGCACCGGAGATCTTCGCCGCCGTCTCGAAGTCCATGAGGCCGAGACCTTCGCCGATCTCGAAGTGCTGGCGCGGCGTGAAATCGAACGTGCGCGGCTCGCCCCAACGCCGCGCCTCCTTGTTGTCGTTCTCGTCCTTGCCGTCCGGCACCTCGGCGAGCGGCAGGTTGGGGATGCGCGAGAGGGCATCCTCTAGGGCGGCGGTCGCGCGGCGCTCCTCGTCCTCGCCGGTCGCCAGCACCGCCTTGGCCTCCGCCACCTGCCGCATCAGCGCTTCGGCGCGTGCACTGTCGCCGGCCGCTTTCGCCTTGCCGATCTCCTTGGAGGCGGAATTGCGCGTCGTCTGGGCGTCCTGCACCCGGGCAATGACCGCGCGGCGCGCATCGTCGAGCGCAATGAGCCGCGCGGCTTCACCAGCGAGCCCTCGCCTTGCGAGTGCGCCGTCAAACGCCGCCGCATTCTCCCTGATCCACTTGATGTCGAACATGACAGAACCCCGTCCGCCGCGCTGCGCCTTGCGCGCGCATGTCTCCGGGGCTGTCTAGGCGCTTGCGGCGGCGCCGTCCACTAGGCCTCTGCCGCGCTCAGTAGGGCGCGGATCCGGCGCATGCCGAGTGCTGCCGATGCGAGGCAGGAAAGCCCGGCGAGGGCGGTGGCGAGGAATTCCAGGGAAAGCAGCGGCAGCCGGCAGGCACCGATCCCCGCGACGATCGCCAACACCCCGAAAACCGCCACGAGAGCGACGGCGAGCAGGCTGCGGAACGATCCCGAGAGCTGGCGTCCAACGAGAAGTACGGCGATCCAGAGGCCGGTCGCGGCAAAGAAGTCGCCTGCCCCGCCATGCCCCTCGCCGAAAGTGGGCCCCGTCTCACGGCCGCCCGAGAATGCGACGACACTTGCCACGAGCATCAGCACGAACGCGGCCGAGAGCCGCACGACCGTTGGCCGCATTCGAAATTGCATGGAGGGTGCTCGCCTGCCCGGTCTGCCGGGTTCGGCCCCAACGGGACACCTCGGCCTTTGCCATCACGCCCGGTCACCCGATGAGCCCCAACCGCGCTCGCGCCGCCAATTGGCAAAGCGCCGCGATCTCGAGCGGTCGATCGAGACCTGTTTCAACGATCCCGGACGAACCGAGCATCGCCCAACCTGCTTACCGGCAGGTTACCGACTGGATCGATCGGCGGCGATGCCGCAAATTCCGCGACGCGCCGCCCCCGATGTGAGCATATTGGGGGCACGCCTCGCCCACCTCGTTGCCAGCCCCTCATGATCGGAGCCGCCATGCGCCTCACCCTCGCCGATTACGCCATGGGCGTTGCCGTCGCCCTGGTCTGGGGCATGGGCTTCGTCTTCGCCAAGGCGGCGGTGGCGCATTTCCCACCCATCCTGCTCATGGCGCTGCGGTTCGGCGTGACCGCGCTCGCGCTCGTCTGGTTCGTGCGCCCGCCGCTCGCGCACATGGGGGCACTGCTGGTGATCTCGCTGATCGGCTCGGCCCTGCAATATTCGATGACCTTCACGGGGTTGAAGGGGTTGGACGCCTCCGCCACCGTGCTGGTCCTCCAACTCGAGGTGCCGTTCCTGACGCTCCTTGGCGCCATCTTCCTTGGTGAGCGGGTCGCGATCCGCAAGTGGATCGGCATCGCGCTCGCCTTTGCGGGGGTCTACCTGATCGCCGGCGAGCCACGCGTTGCCGGCGCCCTCCATGCGCTGCTGCTCGTCATGGCTGGGGCGTTCACTTGGGCGATCGGCCAGGCCCTGATCCGCCGGCTCGAAGGTGTCGATGGCCTTACCGTCACGACCTGGGTCGCGGTTCTCGCCACCGTCGAATTGACGGTCATCTCGCTGATCTTCGAAGAGGGGCACGTCGAGGCGATCCGAACGGCCGGCCCCGTCGTCTGGATTACGGTCGCCTACATGGGGCTCGTCATGACGGCTCTCGGCTATTGGCTCTGGAACTCGCTCATCCGCCGCCACCCGATTTCCTCGATCGCCCCGTTCCTGCTCCTACTGCCGGTGTTCTCGACAGCGGGCGCCATCGTCTTCCTCGGCGAGGCACTGACGCCGGGCCTGCTCGTCGGCGGTGCGATCGTGTTGGCGGGGTTGGCGCTCATTCTCATCGAATGGCCACGCGCTCGCGAGGTGGCGCCCGGAAAGTCGGCCTAGCGCGAGGATCTGACCTGCGGGCGCTCCACATCCGCCGCCCGTCCGCCCGTCGCCCGATGCATTCCGGTGCGAGCGACCGGTCAGAGCGCCCCGGCATCACGCCTCCTCGGCCGGGCTTTCCTGTTCGCGCCTTCTTTCGATGATCCGAACGGCCCAGATCGAACCCTCATAGAGCAGCAGGGTCGGCACCGCGAGGCCGATCTGGCTGATGAGGTCGGGCGGTGTCAGAACCGCGGCCACCACGAATACCGCGACCACCGCATACTTGCGGTTGCGGCGCAGCGTGTCGGATCCGATGAGACCGACGCGCGCCAGAAGCGTGAGGACGACGGGCAATTGAAAGCAGATCCCGAAGGCCAGGATCAGCGTCATGATGAGCCCGAGGTACTCGGACACCTTGGCCGTCAGCTCCACCTTCACCTGTTCCTCGCCGGTCGGCTGGAGGCTGAGAAAGAAGGCCATGGCGAGCGGCATGATGAAAAAATAGACCAGCGCCGCGCCGAGCGCGAAGAGCACGGGCGTCGCAAACAGGTACGGCAGGAAGGCTCCGCGCTCGTTCTTGTAGAGCCCGGGCGCGACGAACATGTAGATTTGCGTCGCGATGACCGGAAAGGCGATGAACATCGCCCCGAAGAGCGCCAGCTTGATCTGCGTGAAAAACCATTCCTGCGGCGCCGTCTGGATCAGTTTCAACTCACCGATCGGCACGCCCGCGGCGACCGCGTAGGGGTAGACCAGCAGGTTGTAGATGTCCGTTGCGAAGTAGAAACAGACGACGAAGGCAACGGCGATCGCCAGAATCGCCCACATGAGGCGCTGGCGAAGTTCGCCGAGGTGCTCGACGAGCGGCGCCCTAGAGGCTTCGATGTCCTGATCGCTCACGCTCAACCGCCCTGGTTCGCGCTATCGTCGTTGGCGGCGGCTTTCCAGGCCTGCTCGGCGCGCTCCGCGACCCTGCCGCGCTTTGCACCGTCCGCCGCCGTCCCATCCGCGGAAGCCGCCTCCGTCTTGGCCGCGGCCACCGGCATCGGCGTGACGTTGCTTGCCGTGGTTGGCGTGTTCGCCGCTGGTGTGGCGGGGCTCGCAGCACCGGCCGAAGGCGCGGCTCCGCCCGCGGTGCCCTTTGGCGGTGCGCCCGTCGTGGCCGCCGACGGGCTCGGCTCGGCCACCGCCGCGCGGGCCTTATCCGCGACGCTCGCCACCGGCTCGACGGCCTTCTTGACGTCCTGTGCGATGTCCTTGAGCGGGTTGGCGGTCGTCACCGTACCGATCTTCTTGCGAACGTCATCGAGTTCGCTTTCGCGCACCGCCTCGTTGAAATGGCGCGTAAACTCGTTGGCCATGCGCCGCATCTGCCCGACGAAGCGCCCGACGTTGCGCAGCAGCACCGGCAGGTCGCGCGGGCCGACGACGATGATCGCGACGACCGCGATCACCAGGAGCTCGCTCCAACCTAGGTCAAACATGGCCAATCATCCCAAGAGGGGCGGAGGGGAGCCGCACGGGCGGCCCCCGCCAACCTCGACTGCAAGGCGCGGCGGCGTCAGCTCGCCTGCGTCTTCTCGCGATCGCGCGCTTCCGCGCTCGTCGCATCGGCCGAAATGACCTTGGGATCCTTGGGGGCCTCGTCTTCCGAGATGCCCTTCTTGAAGCTCTTGATGCCCTTTGCGACGTCGCTCATCAGCTCGGAAATCTTACCGCGGCCGAAGAGCAACACCACGAGGACGACGATCAGAATAATCTGCCAGGGCCCGAGGCTCATGGTTTATCTCCTTGACTGACGCGGGCTTGCACTTCCGCAACACATACAGAATCGCCGGCTGACCTGCAACAACACGCTGGCCCGCCATTGCGGCGATCACGGGGCCCGGCGCCCGTCTCCGGCGCCAGCCGGGCCCGGCTTGTCGGGAAACAGCAGCAGCGCGCCCTCGCTGAAGATGACGCCGACATCGGCCCCCTTGGCGGGCGCATGGCCATCGCGAACGCGCGCTTTGAGCGGCCGCTCCAGCCCCGCCACCGCCACCTCGATCACCGCCAGGTCGCCGCGGAACCGGACATTGCGCACGCGCCCCGCCCGCCCCGTTCCAGGCTCTGTGAGGTGGATGCCGCGCTGGCGGATACAGAGCACGCCGGTCTCGCCCTCCCGCATGCCCGCGATATCCACGTCACCGAGATTGGGTGTGAGGCGCCCCTGCTCGACCCGCACGGCCACCTCGTTCACCTCTGAAAAGAAGCGCGCTACGAAGAGGTCTCGTGGATGGCGATAGAGTTCCTCGGCCGTGTCGATTTGCACGATCCGCCCTTCGCGCATCACCGCGATGCGGTCCCCGAGCATCAGTGCCTCGTCGGGATCGTGCGTGACGATGACCGACGTCGCCCGCGTCTCCTGGAGGATCGCGAGCGTCTCCTCGCGCATCAGCTCCCGCAACTGCACGTCGAGCCCGCTGAACGGCTCGTCCATCAGCAGCACCCGGGGGCGCGGTGCGATGGCGCGCGCGAGTGCCACCCGCTGCTGTTCACCGCCCGAAAGGGTATGGGGGTGGAGATCGGCGAGGCGCGCGAGACCGACGCGCTCGAGCGCGGCGAGCGCGGCACTGCGCGCATCGGCCTTCGGCAGCGCCCGCAGGCCGAAGGCCACGTTCTCGAGGACACTGAGGTGCGGAAAGAGCGCGAAGTCCTGGAACATGAGCCCGACATTGCGCGCCTCGGGCGGCACGAATTGGCCGTCACCCGCGACGACGCGGTCGTCCAGCAGGATCCGTCCCGCGCTCGGCCGCTCAATGCCGGCCGCGAGCCGCAGCAGTGTCGTCTTACCGCACCCGGATGGCCCGAGCAGACACACGATCTCGCCGGGCGCCACCTCGAGGGTGATGCCCGCGACCGCCGGATGTCCGTCGAAACGGCATTCGACGGCATCGAACCTCAGACGCGCGGCGATGGTTGCAGCCGCACTCGCCCGCCCCGACCATGGCCGTTGCGGATCGCCCGCCATCTCTCCCCCGTCCGCCTGAACGAAATGCTTGTTCACGACCGCTGCCTCGCCGGTGTCCAACGACAGCATATGGCATCTGTCGCGGCAAAGCGCACCATTGGAGCGACAATTGCGTCACCATCGGCCCCCGACGGCCGAAATCACGCGGCATGCCGCGCGCTCCCGGCGCCTAGCTCGACCGTTCGTCTCCCGGGGGGCGCGCATTCCCGGCCGCCGTCCCACCCGTGGCATCGCCGTCTTCCGCCTCGGGCTCCGCCTCGTCGTCGTCCCCGATGGGGTCCAGCTCCAGCTCCGGCTCGCCGATGCCGTCGTCTTCCAACGGGTCTTCGTTGTCCGCGAGGCCCTCGAGGCCGTCCGGCTCGGGCACGGTAAAGCCCGGCGGCAGCCGCGAATCGAGCAGTCCCGCCCCCTTGAGTTCATTCAATCCCGGCAAATCCTTGAGGCTCTCGAGCGCGAACTGGTCGAGAAAGCGCTCCGTCGTCCCGTAGGTGACCGGCCTGCCCGGCGCCCGCCGCCGCCCGCGCATGCGCACCCAATCGAGTTCGAGCAGCACGTCGAGCGTTCCCTTGCTCGTCGCGTGCCCACGGATTTCCTCGACTTCCGCCCGCGTCACCGGCTGATGGTAGGCGATGATGGCGAGCGTTTCGAGCGCGGCCCGCGACAGGCGGCGCTGCTCGACCGTGTGGCGTACCATGAGGTGCGCCAGGTCCGGGGCGGTGCGAAAGGCCCAGCCACGGCCACGCTTGACGAGATTGACCCCGCGCGGTTCGTAAAGCCGCTGAAGTCCCGCCAGCAGCTCCGGCACATTGCAGTCGGGATCGAGCTGGCGGGCGAGCGTTGCTTCATCGACCGGCTCGCTCGAGGCAAAGATCAGCGCCTCGAGGGCGCGCAGCGCTTCGCGGTCTTCCGGGGCCGGCAGCAGGCTGACCACGCCGGAACCCTTGCGCTCACCGTCGCGCGACGCGCCACCCCCGGCACCCGGCGCCGCGGCACCTTCACCATCGCCGGCCTCGGTCGCCCCCTCGGTGTCATTTGCCATCCGGGGCCCCTCCGCCTCTTGTCCCGTCCTGCACGCCCACTGCCTCGCCGCCCGCCGGCCCCTCGGTGCCGCCGTGACGGCGACGGAGATAGAGGGGTGCGAATGCCTCCGTCTGCGCCAGCTCGATCTCGCCTTCGCGGGCCAGCTCGAGGCTCGCCCCGAAGCTGCTCGCCAACACGCCACGCACGTCCAGCCCGGGGGCGAGATAGTGGAGCATCAGAGTTTCGAGCGGTGCCCAGTCCAGCGTCTCTCCCAGCAACCGTTCCAACCGCTCGCGCGCCTCGCGGATCGACCAGACAACCCGCTCGGGCAGCCGGACCTCGGCCGGAAGGGTCCGCTGGCGCAACCCCGCGTAGGCCGCAACGAGGTCGTGCAACGTCGCTGCATGCACGCTGTCGCGCTCGTGCCGCACCGCCTCAGGCGCCCCGCGCCCCACCACGATCACACCGAGCCGGTCGCGTGTCATCAGCCGGGCTGCCGCATCCCGCATCGCAGCGAGCCGCTGCAGGCGGAAGGCGAGCCGTGCGGCGAGTTCGGCTCCACTCGGCTCGTCCGCCTGCCCCACCTCGCGCGGCAGCAGCAGTTTCGACTTGAGGAACGCCAGCCACGCCGCCATCACCAGATAGTCGGCGGCGGTCTCGAGGCTGCCGGGCCCGAGCGCCTCGACATAGGCGAGGTATTGCTCGGCGAGTTCGAGCATCGAGATCGCGGTGAGATCGAGCTTGTGCGTGCGCGCGAGCGCGAGGAGGAGGTCGAGCGGCCCCTCGAAGCCCGCGACATCGACGAGGAGGGCGCCCTCTTGTGCGCTCTCCGGTCGGTCGGAGGCGGAAAAGAAATCGCCCCCGGGATCGGGCTCACCCGTGTGCGTCGCGGTCATCGCCGTTACTCCGCGACCACCTGCGCAAGCGCGGCTCGTCGCCGGTGCTCGCCGGGGCGCATCGGCTCAGCCGACGGCGGCATGCCAACCGCCGCCGCCGAGCATCTCGCGCACGATCGCCACCGCGCCCTCCCGGTCGAACGCCTCGCGGCGACCGGTCAAGGCAATGCACGCCTCGAAGCGAACCGCCGCCGCTCCCCCGAGGACCGGGACGTTCGACGCGACCGCTTCCATTTCGCCGAGCTGACCGTTGCAGTGCAGCGCGAGGTCACAACCGGCCGCGATGACGGCCCGCGCCCGCTCGGCGACACTTCCCTCCAGCGCCTTCATGGAGAGATCATCGCTCATCAAGAGCCCCTCGAAGCCCATGTACCGTCGGACCACCTCGGCGATGATCGCATGCGAGGTCGAAGCCGGCTGGTCCGGGTCGAGATTGCGATAGAGCACGTGGGCGGTCATCGCAGCCGGCATGTTGCGCAGCGCCTGGAAGGGAATGAAATCGACGTTCGCCAATTCCTCGAGCGGGGCATCGACAACGGGCAGTTCCTCGTGGCTGTCGGCCATCGCCCGCCCGTGTCCGGGGACGTGCTTCATGACGGGCAGAACGCCTTGCGAGAGATGCCCGATCGCCACCGCCTCGCCCAGCGCCACGATGGCCGCCGGGTCGGAGCAGAAAGCCCGGTCACCGATGATCTCGTGCGCCCCCGCGCCCGGGACGTCGAGCACCGGCACGCAGTTCATGTTGAACCCGTCCGCCGCGAGTTCGCTCGCCACGAGTTGCGCCACGACCTTCGCCGCCGTCAGCCCGACCCGCTGATCGTGCTCGTAGAGCTTGCCGAAGAGGGCCGCGGCCGGCAGCTCACGCCACGCCGGCGCGCGCAACCGCTGCACGCGCCCGCCTTCCTGGTCGACCAGCACCAGCGCGTCCGCGCCACCGACCGCCTCGCGGAAGGACGCGATCAGCCGTCGGACCTGGTCCGGCCCGAGACAGTTGCGTTGAAAGAGGATGAGGCCCGCCGGCTGTGCCGCCCGCATGAAGGCGACCTCGTTTGCCGACAACACTGGTCCGGCACAGCCGGTTATGAAGGCGCGCGCCATCGGCTCCCCCCTGTGGGGCCGCCACCGGTTCCGGCACGGCCGCCTGCCCAACCCGTGGGGATCGCGGCACTCCTGCGTGGACCGTTGGTCACGTCAGTAGGCCTTGATCAGACACCCATCGAGCCCGGACGACTTCAACTGGTTGCAGAGATCATTGGCCGCTTCACGAGAAACGGGCGGCCCGATGCGAAGCCGATACCAGACGCCACGGCTCCCGAGGTCCGCCTCCTGGATGTCCGGCTGGCGGCCGGACAGCAGCGCGGCGTAGCGCTGTTGAAGGTTCGCGAAGGAAGCCAATGCGTCCAGCCGGCTCTTGCGGGCCGCGATCTGGACCACGTAGCCCCCGGCGCCGGTGCCCGCCGAGGGGTCGGCGCTCGCGAGCGTCGTCGGCTGGGCGACAGGCTGGCGCGTCGCGGCCGGCTGCTGCGGTGCCTGCGGCTGCTGAACGGCCGTTGGCGCCGCACGTTGGATCTGCAATTGCGGCCGCTGCTGATCGGGGACCGCCGCAGCTGGCGGCTGCAGCGACGCGGTGCGCTGTGGCGATGCCTCCGGGGCGGGCGCGGTGACGGGGCGGGTCACCTGGCGGGCGGGCTGCGTGGGCAGCCCCGTGTCGATCGTGATGCCCGGCATGACGATCGCCTCGTTGGAGGCAACGCGGGTCTGTGGCGCCGGAGCCTGGGCGGTGAACGTCCCATCCGGGCGGACCTGCACGGTGGGCACACGGCGAACACCATCGAGCTGGCGTGGCGCCTCGACCACCTGCCGCGCGGCACCATTGGCCGCCTGCTCCCCTTCCTGCAAGACGCCGAGCACGCGCTCGGCCGCCTCCGTGCCGCTGCCGACGGGGCGCGGCTGTACGGTTTCGGTGCGCGCGATGACGCGCTCGCCGTTGCCGGAACCGGTCTGCGAGGCCGGCTCACCGAGCCGCTCGTAGATCACCTTGCCCTGGTCCGCGAACCGCCGTCCGCCCGGATCGGTCGGCGCGACCTTCACGGGTGCGTTGTTGTTTCCGAGGATCGGAACATCGCCGCTTGCCGTCTGCTCGCTCCCCTCGAAGGCGAACTCGTAAGCCAACCCGAGCGCCGCGCCGACCGCGATCGCGGCGACGAGCGCACCGGCGACGAGCATCATTCCACCCCGTCTCGGACGCTCCTCGCCCATCTGACGGGCCTGGGCATGTGCGACCGGTTCGGCGCCGTGGTGGTGCTCACCGTGCCCATCGAAGCTCGGCTCGTAAGCGTCGTAGCGACCGGTCGAGCGCGGGTCCGGAGCATCGTACCCGTATTGCCCTTCCTGGCCGTAGTCATCGTGGTCGTAGCCGGCGGGCACCGCATGCCGGCCGGAATGGTCCACGGTGCCGTAGCCCCCGTGCCCTGTCGGATAGCCCGACGATTCGCCCAACGGCTCGTCATACCGCCCGTCGAACCGATGATCCCGCCCGCTCGGCTGGTGCGCATAGCCGCCGTCATCACCATAGCGGTTGTCGTAGTGCCCAGTGGCAACCTGATCCGCATAGGAATCCTGGTCGGCGTACTCACCACCGTGGGACCCGCCTTGCTCCCCGGCATAGCCTCCGGCGGCACGACCGAACGCGTCGTCCTGGTAGACGTCCGCCGTGCGCGGTGCCGTCCGTGACCAGCTCGCGCCGGCATCCTCGAAGCCAGTAGGGTGCCGACCATCGACGCCGGAATAGCCCTGCTCCGCGTGCGTCACCTGCCTATGACCGCCGGCCGGATAGCCGAGACCGGACTCGTTCGCATCGTATCCGGACGGCTCGACATGGCCCGCAGCCGCGCCATGTCCGTCATAGGTCGCCTCGGCATAGCCATCGTCCGAATACGTGCCTGCGGGCTGGCGCCGATACCCGCTGGCCGCCGACGAATCCTCGTAGCCGTGGCCCTGGTCTTCGTCGCCGAAACGCCGCCTCGCGGCCGCGGCGTATCCGAAGTCTTCGGACGGCGGCGGCTGATTGTCATAGGTCTGGCGCGCGGTGGGACGCGACGGCGGAACACGACCGGCGTCCTGCGGACGCGTGATCGGTGCCAGAGAGGCGTCCTCGGCATAGCGGCTCGGCGCCGGGTGGTAATAATTCGGCTCCTCGGCCGGTGCGGGTACGTCGTAGGGATCGCGCACGGGCGCCGGTTGCCGCACGGCCCCGCGAGGATGGCCTTGCGGCGCCTCGGCGAAGCGTTCGTTCGCAGCGCCGCCCTGGCCCCGCGCGACACCGGGCGGCGGTGGCGGCGGCGCTCCGGCGCCACGCTCCACGAAACTGTCGAAACGCGGTGCATAACTCGGTCGCGGCGCCTCCCGGACCGGCTGGCTCGCCCCGCCCTGGAGGTTGTGGTGGCGACGCGAGGGCTCGTCGGCAAATCCTCCCGGTGCGCCGCGCTGATCGCCACTCACCGATGGAAAGTGCCTTGCATCCCCGTGTCTTGTGCGATCGTCCGACCTCGACATATGCACTCGTCCTCAGTTAGGGCTCGTTGCCGCGACTCAGACTCTAGCGCATCTCGACCGGTGCATGAACGCCGAGGAGCGCCAGCCCACCGGCAATCGTCGAGGCCACAGCTCGGACCAGCGCGAGTCGGGCGGTTGTGACCGAGACATCATCTTCCCGGATAAAGCGCAAATGTGGCGAGTCTTTGCCTCGGTTCCACTGGCCGTGAAGTTCTGAAGCAAGCTCATAGAGATAGAATGCGATGCGATGCGGCTCGTAAGCAGTCGCCGCGCCCTCCAGCATCTTGGGATACTGCGCCAGTCTCTTGACGATCGCCACCTCGCCAACATCGGTGAGCAGTGAAAGGTCGGCATTCGCGAGTTCGCCACTGTCGAACCCGAGTTTCGGATAGACATCGGCCGCGTTCCGAAAGATCGAGTGCGCCCGCGCATGGGCGTACTGAACATAGAACACCGGGTTCTCGGCGGACTTCTTGGTGACCTCGGCGAAGTCGAAATCGAGCGGTGCGTCGTTCTTGCGGGTCAGCATGATGAAGCGCACCGGGTCGCAGCCGACCTCGTCCACCACCTCTCGCAGCGTCACGAACGTGCCGGCCCGCTTCGACATCTTCACCGGCTGGCCGGCCCGGTAGAGCTTGACCAGCTGGCAGAGCAGGACGGTCGCTTTCGCCTTGTCCGCCGACAGCGCCCGGGTGACCGCCTGGAGCCGTTTGACGTAGCCCCCATGGTCGGCACCGAGCACGTAGACGAGTTCCTCGAAGCCGCGCGAGAGCTTGTCGCGCGCATAGGCGACGTCGGCGGCGAAGTAAGTGAACGAGCCGTCCGATTTGACCAGCGGACGGTCGATGTCGTCGCCATAGGCGGTGGCGCGGAACAGCGTCTGCTCACGATCCTCCCAGTCCTCCGGCACCTCTCCCTTGGGCGGCGGCAGACTGCCCTGGAAGACGAGGTCGCGGCCACGCAATTCCTCCAGCATGCCCGCGATCGCCCCGCTCTCGTGCATGGAGCGCTCCGAAAAGAACACGTCGTGCCGGATGTTGAGCGCGGCGAGGTCGTCACGGATCATGTCCATCATCGCAGCGACCGCGGCGTCGCGGAACGGCTCGAGCCAGTCCTCGCCGTTCGAGCGCCGGAACCGCTCGCCGTGCTCGCGGGCGAGAGCCTCCCCGACCGGCACGAGATAGTCGCCCGGATAGAGCCCCTCCGGGATCGCCCCGATTTCCTCGCCGAGCGCCTCGCGGTAACGCAAGTTCACCGAGCGCGCGAGCACATCGATCTGCGCCCCCGCGTCGTTGATGTAGTATTCGCGCGTCACCTCGTGGCCCGTGAACGCCAAGAGGTTGGCCAGCGCATCGCCGAACACCGCACCCCGCGCATGCCCGACATGCATCGGCCCCGTTGGATTGGCCGAGACGTATTCGACGTTGACCTTGCGCCCAGCCCCGATTCCCGAGCGACCGTATCCGGTTCCCTCGCGAACCGCGGCGCGCACCACGCGCTGCCAGACATCGGCCACCACGCGAAGATTGATGAAGCCCGGCCCCGCCACGCTCGCCTCGGTGATGTCGGGATGCGCGGCAAGCCGCGTCACGAGCCGCTCGGCGAGGTCGCGCGGTTTCAGTCCGGCCGGCTTGGCGAGCACCATGGCGGCATTCGTCGAAAGGTCACCGTGTGCCGGATCGCGCGGCGCCTCGACGACGATCGCGGCGCTCGGGAGCCCTTGCGCCAACTGACCGTCGGCCGCCAGCCCGGCCACCGCTTCACGAACGGCCATCTCGAAGTGTGTAAAGAGGTTCATCGTGCACCACCCGTCATGTCCGCGGGATCACCTCGCACGGGCGACCATCGCGAACGGCTCCGTATTTCGGTCTTCGGCGATATCCCGGCCGGCTATCGCAAGTCCGGCGTCGCGTCAAACAACCGGCGATGCTCCTGCAGCGCGAAGCGGTCCGTCATGCCGGCGACGTAGTCGCAGATGAGCCGGGCGCGGGCGGTGTGATCGGCGTCGGCAGCGAGCCCCGCCCAGGATTCGGGCAAGGCCGACGGCTCGCTCATATAGCGCTCGAAGAGATCGCGCACGACCTGCTCGGCGTCGCGCATGATCGCCACCACCCGGCCATCGCGATAGACGTTGGCGAAAAGGAAGGCGCGCAGCACGTCGAGTTCGCACACCAGGGCTTGCGAAAAGTCGACCAGGTTGGCGCCGAGCCGGCGCACGTCGTCCGCTGTCTCGACCGCGTGCTCGGCGGCCCGTCGCCGCGTCTCGGCCGCGACATCGAAGATCATCGCGGTGATGAGCCGCCGGTTGACCTCGTAGATGCAGCGCTGCCCGCCGAGTTCGCCGTGGGTTGCCGCGACCTCCGCAAGAAACCGGCCGGTGAGCGGGATCTCCCGCAGTTGGGTGATGTCGATCAGCCCTGCCCGCAACCCATCGTCGAGATCGTGATTGTTGTAGGCGATATCGTCGGCGATCGCGGCAACTTGTGCCTCCGCCGTCGCATGCCCCGCGAGCATCAGGGGCATCCGGGCATCGAGCTCCAGAACGGTGCGCGGCACTTCGGTCGCCTCGTCGCCGTCGGAGAGCAGCGGTCCATTGTGCTTGACGATGCCCTCGAGCGTCTCGAAGGCGAGGTTGAGACCGTCGAATGCGGCATACTTGCGCTCGAGCAGGGTGACCACTCTGAGACTCTGCTCGTTGTGGTCGAAGCCGCCATAGGGAGTCATGACGCTTGCGAGGGCCCGCTCGCCAGCATGCCCGAACGGCGGATGGCCGAGATCGTGGGCGAGCGCAACGGCTTCGGCGAGGTCTTCATCGAGTTGCAGCAGCCGCGCCAGGGCCCGCGCGATCTGCGCCACTTCGATCGTGTGGGTTAGGCGTGATCGGTAGTGGTCGCCCTCGTGGTAGATGAAGACCTGCGTCTTGTGGGTCAGCCGCCGAAAGGCGCTCGAATGGATGATGCGGTCCCGATCGCGCTGGAATGGGTTGCGCATCGGGCAGGCCTGCTCGGGAACGAGACGACCACCGCTCGCCGTGGCCCGCGCAGCATGCCCCGCCCGCTGCACGTGCCGCGGCTCGCAGGGCCGGGCAGCCGGCACATCGCCCGCCGCCTCGGTCGCATCGACCCTGCCCACCTTTGACATCGCCGTCAGAATCCCCATGTCTCAGCCGTGCCCCGCGCGAAGCGTTGGCGATTGCCAGTGCGCAGGGCGCGCTCGGCGTTCCGTGGACACCCGTCTTCGTGCTAGAATTGCCGCGCCGCAACTGGGAAGAGCGTTATGCCATTCGGCCGCGCGTGGCCAGCCGGTGCGCCACCCGGGTAACGCCAAGGGTCCGGGTCGCTGCCCGAGGCAGTGAGCATCACGTGGAGAACGTCATGATGAATATGAGCCAACCGAGCGTCCAGCTTTCCGCCAGAGCGGCCAAGCGCATCGAGCGGATCGTCTCGCGCGAGCCAGCTGGCACGATGCTTCGCGTCAGCGTCGAAGGCGGCGGCTGCTCGGGCTTCCAGTACAAGTTCGACCTCGTTCGCGAACGCGCCAACGACGACCTCGTCATCGAGCGCGACGGAGCCGTCGTGCTCGTCGATCCGATCTCGCTCATGTACATGGGTGGCGCCGAGATCGACTATGTCGACGACCTCATCGGCGCATCGTTCAAGATCAAGAACCCGAATGCGGTCGCCGGCTGCGGCTGCGGCACCAGTTTCGCGGTCTGAGCTCGGTCCGCCCTCGAGCGGGCGGCAGGCCCGCCCCCTCAGAAGAAGTTCACGGGCGAAGGAATATCGATTGCCGCGAACAGGCTCTCCAGCATCAGGATCTGATTGAAGTACGTGTTCCAGAAGTAGGAAAGCGCAAAGAGCACGATCGGATAGAAGCAGATGTGGCGCGCGAGCGAGAAGCGCTTCATGCTGAACGCGCACCAGCCGAGGAAGCTCGCCACGATCGGCCCGCTCCAGAGGAGCACGTAGGGGTACTCGAACAACTCCGGCCGACCGTGCCCGCTGAGCGCGCCGCCGGCCACGATCGTCGCCGGCTCGGCCACGTATTCCCCGATCAGGTGCCAGGCCACGAGGACGGCCAACGAAAAGCAGATGTTGATGCAGACCAGCAGACGCAGCATCGTCTGCTGTTCCCACTGTTTTTCTTCGTAGAAGAGACTGGTCATTTCTGGGCACCCTATATCAACGACGCATCTGCGGATCGCCGTGGAAGTCTTATGTCACACCTATCACAATGGGTGGTGAAGGACCGTCCCGCAATTCGTGACAAATTCCGATGCCTCAGGCGTTGGTTTTGGGTCGTGGCGCACGAACCGGCCCCCGGGACTTGACCGCGCCCCCTCGAGTGGCCTTCCTGATCGCTCGCGCAAGCAAGGGGGGCCGGAATGCGCATCGCCACCTGGAACATCAATGGCGTCAAGGCCCGCCTCGACGGCCTCCTGCGTTGGCTCGCCGAGACGCGGCCCGACGTCGCCTGTCTCCAAGAGATCAAATCGCAGGACGAAGGCTTCCCGCGCGCCGCCATCGAGGACCTCGGCTACAACGTCGCAACGCACGGCCAGAAGGGCTTCAACGGTGTCGCCCTCCTGTCCCTTTCCCCCCTCGAGGATGCGACGCCCCGCCTGCCCGGCGACGATGCCGACGAACAGGCCCGCTACCTCGAGGCCGTCGTTGCGACCACGCGAGGGGCGTTGCGCATCGCCTCGCTCTATCTTCCGAATGGCAACCCGGTTCCCGGCGACAAGTTCGCCTACAAGCTCGCCTGGATGGAGCGGCTGGAGGCGCACGCCCGCGCTCTACTGGCCTTGGAGGAGCCGTTCGTCCTCGCCGGCGACTACAATGTCATTCCCGATCCCGTCGACGCCCGCGACCCGGCGCTCTGGCTGACCGATGCCCTCTACCAGCCAGAAAGCCGCCAAGCCTTTCGCAGGCTCTGCCATCTCGGCCTGACGGACTCCGTGCGCGCTTGCCTGCCGGGTCCCGACATCTACACGTTCTGGGACTATCAGGCCGGTGCCTGGCAGCGGAACAACGGCATCCGCATCGATCACCTGCTGCTCTCGCCTCAGGCCTGCGATCGCCTTTCCGCTGCGGGCATCGACAAGCACGTGCGTGGCTGGGAGAAGCCCTCCGACCACGTGCCCGCCTGGGTCGAGCTCGATCTCTGATCCGGTATGTCCGTGCTGAGACTCCCTCTCGACGGCCGCGATGCTGCGTGAATTGCGTTCAACGGGCGATATCCCCTTTTCCGGATCAGCAAAATTGATCCTAGAATTGTCATAACCACCCGCGATACCGTAAGCCAACGGGGATGGCCGGCGAATCGTCGTGGGCTCGACTGCCCTTCGTGAGAGGGAACGTCGACCATTGGGGTTCCTGGCGGCGACAGCGAAACGGGTGCATGTGATGAGCAATACCGGCCGCAATCAGGACACCAGCATGGAGGACATCCTGTCCTCGATCCGGCGGATCATCGCCGACGAGCCTGGCGGCATGCACCGTGCGGCGACACCGCGGGACGCCCGCGGCGCGGCGCCCGCGCCGGACTATTCCCGGTCCGCGCCAGCCCCGGACCGCGGCTTCCCGCCAGCCGACCGGCATGCGCCGTTGCACGAGCCCTCGCCACGCCCCCAGAGCACCGACATCCCGATCGCTCCCGTGGCGCCGCCCCGTCCCCGTCAGGACTGGCCCGAATCCTCGTTCTCGCGGCCCGATCCTTCGTTCGCGCAGAACGTGCCGCCAGCCCGCCCCGCCGCCCCGCCGCACGCGGCGACGGCGCTGCCCGACGACGACGTGGTCGACCTGCCCCGTGCCACGCGACCCATGGCAGCTCGTCCTGCCGCGCAGGCCGACCAGCGCTCTCGCCCGCAATCCGCCCCGCCGATGGCCAGCCCCTTCGGCTACAATGGCGGCAACGTCTTCGGCGACGTGCCCCCGTCCGCCCCGCAGCGCGCCGAGGTGAAGGCGCCGCCGGCGCCGCCAGCCCCGCCCCGCCAGCCGGAACAGGTCGCCGCACCAGCCCCCGAAGTCGGCACCGCCCACGTCTACGACGCCGGCGACAACCGGCTGTTCGATCCTTGGGACGCCGCCCAGGCGACCGCAGCCGACTCCGATTGGGCTCTTCCGCCCGAGTTCGAGGCTGAAATCGCCGCGCCCGAAGACGAGGCATCGGCCTTCGGTGATCTCGCGATCACCGCCGATGACGAGGTCGTTGCGGCGCTCGCGGCAACCGCCGTCGAGACGGAACTCCTCGATGCCCCGATTGCCGGGATGAGCGACAGCTTGGCCGACGCGCCGGGCGAGGCCATCGCCGAGGGCACACTGGCGACGGCTCTGGACGATGCCGATCCGTCCGTGATCGTTCTGCCGCCGCCGCCGGTCGCCCAGTCGCAGGAGGTCGCGGCGCCCGCCACGCCCGAAGCGGCGCGAGCCGATGCGCCCGAAGCGGCAGACACGCCGCCCGCGACACTTGCCCCCGACGCGGCGCCAGCGGCACCGGCAACCCCGGTAGGTGAAGCTGATGCGCAGGTGGAGGCGATCGCAGCCACACCCGCCGATGCGCCGACGGATACCACGGCCGAGGCCGCACCGATCGATGAGCCGGCCGAGGCGACGACTGCGGCAGGCGCGCCAGCCGAGACGGCAGCCGCACCGGCTGCCCCTGCCGCGAGCGTTCCCGCCGCCGCCGTCGCGCCCATCGCTCCGACGCCGGTGGCGGTGGCGGTGGCATCGCCTGCTGTCGTCGCGCCGGCCGTCGCCGCGCCGGCCACAGCCTCCCGTCCGCTCGATGAAGCGCTCGCCGAACTTCTCAAGCCTGCCCTCAAGGAATGGCTCAACGAGAACATGCCGCGCATCCTCGAAAAGGCTCTCAGCGATCCGCACCTCATGACCTCGCCCAAGCCCGCCACGAAGGCACCGGACGAGAACGGCGCAAGCTGACCGGGACGGCGCGCGAACCGCCCTCACCGGCCGCCCGTGTCGGGCACCCGAACCGAAATCCCGCGCCCCCGCCACACCCGGCGGGCGCGGTCGTTCGGTTGACACCAACTGTCGCCCCCCCTATCGCTCGCCTCCTGCAACAGAGCGAGAAAGCCGTCCCCGTCATGCTGGACAAGACGTTCGACCCTGCCGCCATCGAAGCGCGGATCTCCGAGAAATGGGAGCAGGCCGGGGCCTTCAGGGCCGGCCCGAAGGACCGTGTCGAGGCCGGCGCGCCCACCTACTGCATCGTCATCCCGCCGCCGAACGTCACCGGTTCGCTGCACATGGGCCATGCCCTCAACAACACGCTCCAGGATGTGCTCTGCCGCTTCGAGCGGATGCGCGGCAAGGACGTGCTCTGGCAGCCGGGCACCGACCATGCCGGCATCGCAACGCAGATGGTCGTCGAGCGCCAGCTCATGCAGCGCCAGGAACCGGACCGCCACGCCCTCGGGCGCGACAAGTTCATCGAGCGCATCTGGGCCTGGAAAGAGGAATCGGGTGGCGCCATCGTCAACCAGCTGAAACGCCTCGGCGCCTCCTGCGACTGGTCGCGCGAGCGCTTCACCATGGACGAGGGCCTCAGCGCGGCGGTCCGCAAGGTCTTCGTCGAGCTGCACCGCGCCGGCCTCATCTACAAGGACAAGCGCCTCGTCAACTGGGACCCGAAATTCCAGACCGCGATCTCCGACCTCGAAGTCGTGCAGGTCGAGGCATCGGGCAAGTTCAAGTGGGACGAGGCCTCGGGCGAGCCGCTCGACCTCGCCGCCCTCGGCAAGCTCCTCGACAAGGACCCGTCGGGGCACATGTACCACCTACGTTATCCGCTCTCCGACGATCCCTCTCGCTTCATCGTCGTTGCAACGACGCGGCCGGAGACGATGCTGGGCGATACGGGCGTTGCCGTCCACCCCGAGGACGAGCGTTACAAGGGCCTCGTCGGCAAGACGGTGACGCTGCCGCTGGTCGGCAGGCAAATCCCGATCGTCGCGGACGAATATTCCGACCCAGAGAAGGGCACCGGCGCGGTCAAGATCACGCCGGCCCACGATTTCAACGACTTCGAGGTCGGGAAAAGGCACGGGCTGGCGCAGATCAATGTACTGGACGGGCATGCGGCCGTCATCGCTGGCGCCGATGCCGAGGAGGCGTCGATTCCCGATGTGTATTGGGGCCTCGACCGCTTCGCGGCGCGCAAGCGCGTCGTCGCGAACCTCCATTCCGCCGGCCTCCTCGCCAGGATCGAGCCGACGACGCACACGGTCCCGCATGGCGACCGCTCCAACGTCGTCATCGAGCCGTGGCTGACGGACCAGTGGTACGTCGACGCCAAGACCATGGCCGAGGCGGCGATCGCGGCGGTCGAGAGCGGGGAGACGAAATTCGTTCCCGAGAACTGGTCGAAGACCTATTTCGAGTGGATGCGCAACATCGAGCCCTGGTGCATCTCGCGCCAACTCTGGTGGGGCCACCAGATCCCGGCGTGGCACGGGCCGGACGGAAAGATATTCGTTGCCGACAGCGACGCCGAGGCACAGGCGCTCGCCAAAGCCCACTACGGCAGCGCGAGCGAATTGACGCGCGACCCCGACGTCCTCGACACCTGGTTTTCTTCCGCGCTCTGGCCGTTTTCCACCCTCGGCTGGCCGGACGAGACCCCGGAACTCGCGCGCTATTATCCAACCAGCGTCCTCGTCACAGGCTTCGACATCATCTTCTTCTGGGTCGCCCGCATGATGATGATGGGCCTGCATTTCAGGAAGGAAATCCCCTTCCACACGGTCTACATCCACGCCCTGGTCCGCGACGAGAAGGGCCAGAAGATGTCGAAGTCCAAGGGCAACGTCATGGACCCCCTCGACATCGTCGACGGCATCGATCTCGACGCGCTCCTCGTCAAGCGCACCTCCGGCCTCATGAATCCGGCCGACGCCCCGCGCATCGTCAAGGAGACGAAAGCCGCCTATCCCGACGGCGTCAGAGCGTACGGCGCCGATGCGCTGCGCTTCACGCTCACCGCCATGGCCGCCCAGGGCCGCGACATCAAGCTCTCGCTCGATCGCGTCGAGGGCTATCGCAATTTCGCGACCAAACTATGGAATGCGACGCGGTTCGCCGAAATGAACGAGTGCGTCGCCCGCCCGGATTTCGATCCCCGCACCTGCCGCGAGACGCTCAACCGCTGGATCGCCGGTGAACTCGAACGTACGGCCACGAGCGTCACCACCGAACTCGAAGCCTTCCGCTTCAACGAGGCGGCCGGCGCCGTCTACCGCTTCATCTGGAACACCTTCTGCGACTGGTACCTCGAACTCGCGAAGCCGACCCTCAACGCTTCGGACGAGGCCGCCAAGGCCGAGACGCGGGCCGCCACCGCCTGGGTGATCGACGAGACCTTGAAGCTCCTGCACCCCTTCATGCCGTTCCTGACCGAGGAACTCTGGGAAAAGACCTCCGCGCACGGTCACGGCCGTGAGACGCTGCTCGCCCTCGCCCCCTGGCCCACCCACCGGGCCCTTGCCGACGCCGAGGCGGACGCCGAAATCGGTTGGCTCATCAAGTTGGTCGGCGAAATTCGCTCGGTTCGCGCCGAGATGAACGTGCCGGCGGGCGCCAGGACCATGCTGGAGATCGTCGGGGCCGCGGCCCAAACCCGCGCGCGCCTCGCCCGCCACGAGGAAACCTTGAAACGGCTCGCCCGTCTCGACGCTGTTCTCTTCCCCGCTGAATCGTCGCGCGGTTCCGTCGCGCTCGTCGTCGAGGGCGAGAACTACGCCCTCCCCCTCGCCGGCATCATCGATGTTTCGGCCGAGGCCGCCCGCCTCGCGCGCGAGATCGCCAAGACGGAAAAGGAGATGGCGAAGGTCGAGGCCAAGCTGGCCAACGAGCAATTCCTCGCCAAGGCGGAAGAGCACGTCATCGAGGAGCAGCGCGAGCGCAAAGCCGCCTTCGAGGCAACGCTGGCCAATTTGAAGGGTGCCCGGAAGCGCCTCGAGCACCTCGGTTGACGACCACGATGGTCCGCACCAATAGCGCAGAGTGGAGCCGGCGGGCAGCGGCGACACCAGGCTCCAGGACGGGCCCGGTGACCTAGTCCGAGCAAACCGCGAGTTCGAGCTGGATGACGGCAGCGAGCAGCAACAGCAGGTAGCCGTTGCACTCGAGGAGTTCCTCCCAGAGACGGCCCGCGTTGTCCGTCGCAATTCGGCTGTCGATGATCATGCCGGCAAAGAGGAACGCTCCGGCGAGGATCAGCGGCAGGGAACGCGGGGCGGCCGTCAGTCTGACCCAAGCCCACCAGTGTTGCCGGTGATACACCGTCATGGCCAGCACGAGCAGCATCGCCCCGATGAACCCGATGTCGTGATATGGGCTCTCGGTCGCGGCCTTGAGCCAGTCGGGTATACCGATCGCCTTGCCGAGGTCGAGTTCGCGAAAGAGGAACGCGAGGGACAGCATCGTCAGCACCGCCGATGACGAGCCGACGGGTCCCCGCGCCCTCGTTGCGGCGCGCAGATAGATCACCACGATGGCCAGCAGCAGGCAGGACTGCATGATCTCGAGCGGCCCGGCCTCGCCCAGGAAATAACGCAACCATTCGTATTCGAGGGAACGGCTGACGTAGACCACGAGGACGTTGAGCGCAGCTCCGGCGAGCAGCACGCTCACCCCCCAGATTACGCGACCGCGCGCCTGAAAATCCGCGTTTTTCATGGGGTTGGATACACCCGGTGAGGGCTGGAATCGGCCGTACCGAAGAGTTTGACGAGTGACATCGAATTGTCACCATGTCAATTGCACGACAGTTCCGCAACAGCGCCGCTCCGCGCCGGCGTCGCAAGGATGCACGAACCCGGCCGCACTGCCGCATTCGAGAGCTGACCGCGCGGCCTGCCCACGGGGCGGCCGCCGCCATCCACCTGCCCTCGATCGTAGCCGCCTCGATCGCGCGGTGGGCGTCTTCGGGCCGGTTGACACTGCCCAACGCCCCTCCTAACGCTGCCAGCCGGGATCGGCGGATCGCCATGGCGCAACCATCGCTTCGGGATGGATGGCGCAAGGACTCGTTCGCTCCCCGCGAGGCTGGCAGTGAGCGGGCAACCTCGCTCACACGAAACGAATGCCAGTACCCACGCGCCGGCCGATCGAGGACCGGGCGGGCGGAAAGGTCGATCGGATGGACGAAACCACGATCAGAGCCCTCATCGCGAGCTGCCGGAGTGCTCCGGACCCGCGCATTCTCGGACTGCTCCTCGAGCATGGCCCGGGGGCCGGACTGGCGGACGACGTCTCAAGGCTCCTTTCCGAACTGCCCCAGGGCCTTTTCGACGACGAAGATCTGCGCCGCGCCGCCGCCCGCCACCTCCTCGATGACCAGGAGTATGCCCTCGCCCGCGACTTGCTCCTCGGGCGCCCCGAAGGGCCGGACCGCCTGCTGCTCGCGCATGCACTGCTCCACCTCGAGGAGGCGATGGAGGCCAAAGGCGTCTACGAACGCCTGCTGGTCGACAGCCCCCAACTGCAGGACCGCGATTTCGAGATCATGCTCGCCGCCATGCTCGGCGGAGAGGAGCGCGAACGGCTGGCCAACGTCATCTCGATCGCGAGCCGGCGGGAAGCCAAGCCCAAGCCCGCAACGAGCGCTTCGGGTGGCGCGGGCACGGACGCCGCGGGCGCGAGCGGGGCGGCCACCGTCTCACCGTTCGCACGACCGAGCATGGCCGAGGCGCGCGAGCGCATCACGTTCGCCGATATCGGTGGCCTCGAGGAGGTCAAGGCGCAGGTCCGCCGCCGCATCATCCTGCCGTTCCAGAAACCCTCCCTCTTCGAACGCTTCCGCCGCAAGTCCGGTGGCGGCGTGCTGCTCTACGGTCCCCCCGGTTGCGGCAAGACCATGTTGGCACGCGCCACGGCCGGCGAATGCGGCGCCCGCTTCATCTCCGTCGCCATCGCCGAGGTCCTGGACATGTACATCGGCGAGTCCGAAAAGCGCCTCACCGCGCTCTTCGCCGAGGCCCGCCGCGAGACCCCGAGCGTTCTCTTTTTCGACGAGATCGAGGCATTCGCCGCGCGCCGGCGCTACGGCACACACGACTCCTCGGCGAGCCTGGTCTCGACATTCCTATCCGAACTCGACGGCTTTTCCAGCAACAACACCGGCGTGCTCGTTCTTGCCGCGACCAACGTCCCGTGGGCGGTCGACAGCGCCTTCCGGCGGCCGGGCCGCTTCGACCGCATGCATTTCGTTCCCCCGCCCGATCGCGAGGCGCGCGCCCACATCCTCTCCCTGCTCCTGGCCGAGGTGCCGGGCGGCGCCTCGATCGACGTCGCCGAACTCGCAGGCCGCACGAGCGGGCTCTCCGGCGCCGACCTGCGCCTCCTCGTCGAGACCGCGAGCGACATGGCCATCGATGCCAGCATCGAGAGCGGAACACTTGCCGAACTCGATCCGCGGATGATGAAAGCGGCACTCGGCGAGGTGCGCCCCTCCACCATCGAATGGCTGACGACGGCACGCAACTATGCCCGCTACTCCAACCAGGGCGGCCAGTACGACGACGTCGTCGCCTTCCTGGAAAAGAATTCGAAATAGCCTGCGCGCCATCCGGCGGCAGCGAACGCGAGAGGACAGCATGGCGAGCACGGCGCGGCGGTCCGACGGACGCTATCAGATCGTCGACGAACCGCGACCGGGTGCGCTCGCGCGCTTTGCCATGAATCCGATGATCCCGATCATCGTGTTCATGATTTTCGGCTCCTTCTGGTACGTGCTGTCTCCGGGCGGGCTGCTGTTCATCCTGAATTCGCTCGCCCTCGGCGGTCCCACCAGGGCGCGCGAGATCGCCTTCGCGTGCCTCGCCGTTCTCGCCAAGGACGCGGGCGGCGCCGCTCTCGCGATCGGCTGGCCGCGCACCCCCGATCTCGCGCCCGTGCTGCCCTATCTCGAGGTGATCCCGCTCGCCGTCGGCCTCTGGCTCGCCTACCAGGTTTTCCTCCTGCAGAGCCGCAGCCACCATATTCGCGAGCACTTGGCGCGTCGGAGGGGTGAGAAATGAGCCAGAACGTCGACCATCTCGTGCTCCTCGCCGGCCGCGCGATGGCGACCGGCAACCACTCCGGTGCCATCGAGACGCTGCGCGACGCATTGACGCAAGACCCCGAGCACGCCAGCGCGCACACGCTCCTCGCCTATGCGCTGCTCGGACAGGGGCGTATCCACGCGGCCCGCTTCGAGGCCGATGCGGCCCTGCGCCTCGCCCCGGAATTGGACGATTGCCACCGCGTCAGCGGCTATGTGGCGATCTCCGAGGCCGATCTCGTGCGTGCACGGCGCGATTTCCTCGCCGCCGTCGAACTCGACCCGCGCTCGACGGAAAACCTCCTCGGCCTCGCCCGGCTTCTCGATGTCTGCGACGAGCCGGTCGAGGCACTGGCCCTCGTCGAAAAGGCCCTCGAGATCGAGGTCGAGCCGGCCTCCCTCGTCCTGCGGGGAGGAATGCACCTCGAGGCCGGCCGTCTCGCCGAGGCAGAGGAGGACGCCCGAAGGGCGCTAGCACTGCAGCCCGAGGATGCCGCCACCCTCGCCCTCATGGGCCAGGTCCTCCTGCGGGGCGGCGACCGGGAAGCGGCCCGCGAATTCGCTCTCTGGGCGCTCCAGATCGATGCCACCGACCAGGACGCATTATCCCTCCTCGCCAACATCAAGATGCGCGAGAGCTGGCTCATGGGTCTCTGGTTCCGCTGGAACGTGTGGATCTCGCGCCTCGGCACCGAGCGGGCGGTTCTCGTTCTCCTGGCCGCTTTCGTCGTCTATTGGGTCGCCCGCCTCGCGATCCGCGACCTCGGCTATCCGGGGGCGGCCCAGATGCTCACCTACGCTTGGCTCATCTTTGCGCTCTACACCTGGGTGGGAGGGGCAATCCGCGACCGGATCGTCGAAAAGGAAGTCGCCCGCGTGCGTCTGCGCCCGAATTTCTGACCACTGCCATAGCCTCGTCATCTTCACGCGCCAGAAGGCGGGTGGCTGCAGGCATTCAGGTTCGGGGTGCGTACGATGTTCCTACGGCTTTCAATCCTTTCTATCGTCGCGCTCGCCGGCAGCGCGCTCGCAGCAACCGGCTACGTGGCCCTCAAGGCCGCCACCGCTGCCCCGGGTATCGGCCCACTCGAGCGCCTCGTTGCAACGCTTCCTCCCGAGGCAGCTTTCGCCGCCCCCGTCGCCGCCGCCGCTCTCGTTGCGTCCGCGCTCGTGGTCCTTCGCGTCCTCGGCTTTCTGATCACTCTCGCCTTCACCGCCGGCGCCACCGCCACCGCGCTCGCCGTCGGGTTGCACCGCGAAATGCCTCAGATCGTCGAGACGTTGCGCGCGGCCGCCAGTCAATAGCGATCCGCGAGCGTACCGGCCCCGGTCGGAGCGGTTGTCACGGGCACCCGTTAGCGCCCGACCGCCCGCACGTCGGCGAGAAGGGCCGGCGGGTCGAGCCGCTTGCGCACCTCGTCGCGCACGTTCTTCCAGCGAAAGAGGACGGAGTTCATGACGATCTCCTTGTCGGCCCGCCGGAACGCCTCGATCACGGGCGCCGCGCTCGAGAGCGCCTCCGGGCTCTCCTTGAAGGCGCCGTCGCCACCGGGAACTGTGGGCCAAATCGTCGCCTCGACACGTGCGGCAAAGCGCGTGCCGATCTCGCCCGCCGTCGGCTCGCCGAGCGCGGCCAGCGCATCGCTCACGCTGGCGTCGTGCAGCCGCAGCGCGAGCGCGTCCATCTCCGGCTTGGAGAAGGCCGCCCCGTGGCTGGCATAGGCGAGGCAGAAGACGGTCAGGTCCGAAACACAGGCGCAATAGACCAGCCACTTCGCCCGGTCGATCGCGGCAACGAACACATCGTCCAGGAAATACTCCGGATACCGCGTCCCCATGCGCGTCTTGAGGTAGCCGTAGAGCGAGGTCTGGGCGATGAAGGCCGAGCGCGTCTCGATGAATTCGAGGAGGGCGGCTTCACTGTCGATCGGCCCGCGCGCGATTCGCGTCCGCCGGCCGACGAGCCAGGTCTCCTTCAGCCAGCCGACGACCTGACCGACGACCACTTTCGCGCCTTGCCTCACGTCACACCACGCACGACTGGATCCGCCTTCGCGCTCGCACAATGCCTCGGCGCGCCGCTTCAGTTCAACCGACGGCCATGCTAACGGCCGCCTCCGGCGCCCGCAAGCATCCCGCGCCGTTCGCCGCGCCTTGCACTGCAACTGCGAAATCTATTGCGGCGCAACATGAAAACCCTGGCCACACTTACACTTCCGGGGCCACATTGCGTGCCAACTTTGGTCGATAGAGACCTTCGCTTGTCTTGACAGTGCCCCCCTTTACGACGTCACGCTATGCCCGGGCCGGAGGGTGCGGACGCATCATCGGGCGCTGGCGCTGTCGTTCGCGACGGTGTTCGGCCCGGTGGGTGGTCCCGAGGGGGTGCTGGAAAGCGCCGCCCGAGTGCTCCGTACCGCGGGACAAGCTATTTGGGGAGGATGGCCTTAGCCGTTTCGATGGACAAGCGAACTCAAGAGATTCACTGGAATCGAACGTCGAACCTGAACACCATGATCATGTTGCTCTGGTTCATCTTTTCGCTCGTGGTGCACTGGTTCGCCAGGGAGCTCAACGCCTACACGTTCCTCGGCTTCCCGCTCGGCTACTACATGGCCGTGCAGGGCTCGCTGATCATCTTCGTCGTCATGATCTTCTATCAGAACTGGCGCCAGGATGTGATCGACGAGCAGGCCGGCATCGACCACAGCGCGAACTGAGGGGGAAGCTGGCATGGCACAGTCATCGAATGGATCGACGGGGGGCAAGTCCTTCGTCGACAACCTGCCCAAGATCTACGGCATGTATACGGGCGGGTTCCTCGTCTTCATCGGCCTCATGGCCATCCTGGAGCAGATGGGGGTCGCCGCCGACACGATCGGCATTCTCTTCGTCGCCTTCACGATTTTCATCTACGCGGCCATCGGCTGGATGTCGCGCACCATGCAGGTGAGCGCCTACTACGTCGCCGGTCGTGAGGTGCCACCGGTCTTCAACGGGATGGCGACGGCGGCGGACTGGATGTCCGGCGCCTCGTTCGTCGCGCTCGCCGGCGGCATCTACTTCGGCGGCCACGGCTATCTCGCCTTCGTGGTGGGCTGGACCGGCGGTTACGTGCTGGTGAACTCGCTGATGGCGCCCTACCTGCGCAAGTTCGGCTGCTACACGGTGCCGGACTTTATCGGCACGCGCTACGGCGGCAACCTCGCACGCTTCATTGCCGTCGTCATCCTGGTGGTCGCCTCGTTCACGTACGTGACGGCCCAGATCGACGCGACGGGCACGATCGCATCGCGCGCTCTGCACATCCCATACGAGTGGGGCGTCTGGTTCGGCCTCCTCGGCATCCTGCTCTGCTCGATGCTCGGCGGCATGCGGGCCGTCACCTGGACGCAGGTCGCCCAGTACATCGTGCTGATCATCGCCTACCTCGTGCCGGTGATCTGGATGTCCAACAAGCAGGACTTCGGGATCATCCCGCACTTCACCTATGGTGATGCCGTTCAACGCATCGCCGAGCTGGAGAAGACGATTGGCGTCGGGACCAAGGCGACCGAGAGCGTGCCGGGCGTGAGCGTCCTGACGACGCTTCACAACGCCCCGGGCGATGCCTGGATCGACCGCTGGAAGTTCGCCACCCTCGCCCTCTGCATGATGGCGGGCACGGCCTCCCTCCCGCACATCCTGATGCGTTACTTCACCACCCCGTCGGTGCGTGATGCACGCCGCTCGGTGGCCTGGTCGCTGTTCTTCATCTTCCTGCTGTACTTCACGGCGCCCGCGCTCGCGACGCTGACGAAGCTGCAGCTCCTCGATCCGAACCTGCCCACGGCCATCATCGGCAAGCCGTTCGCCGATGTCGCGGCCCTGGACTGGATCAAGAACTGGTCGAACGTGGGCTTCCTCGCCATCCGCGACAGCAACGCCGACGGCATACTGCAGATCAACGAGTTCTTCATGCGGGCCGACATCGTCGTGCTCGCGACACCGGAAATCGCGGGTCTGCCGTACGTGATCTCGGGCCTCGTCGCCGCCGGCGGCATGGCGGCTGCCATGTCGACCGCCGACGGCCTGCTGCTCGCGATCGCGAACGCCCTCAGCCACGACCTCTACTACAAGATCATCGACCCGAAGGCCGAGACCAAGACACGCCTGATCGTCGCGCGCGTCCTGCTCGTCATCCTGGGGGCCGGTGCCGCCCTGGTGGCCAGCTTGAAGCTGACCGGCATTCTCGGCGCCGTCGCCTGGGCCTTCTGCTTCGCCTGCTCCGGCCTCTTCTTCCCGCTCGTTCTCGGCGTGTGGTGGAAGCGGGCCAACGCCGCCGGTGCCATCGCCGGCATGGTGCTCGGCTTCGGAGCCGGTTCGCTCTACCTCTACCTGATCTACAACAAGATCATCGATCCCGTGCTGGGCCTCGACGGTCTGCGCTTCGGCATCATCGGCATGCCGGTGAGCCTCGTTGCCATGGTCGTCGTCTCCCTCATGACGGAGGCGCCCGACCAGGAGACGCAGGACATGGTCGATCAGGTCCGTATCCCGAGTGGAGCGGAAATCCTCGACCAGTCGCACTAGCGGCTCTGGCGCTGTCAGCACGAGGCCGCTCTCACAGCGGCCTCGAGGAAACCAAGAGGGGCGGGAGCACTTCCCGCCCCTTGTGCTGTCGGCGCAGCCATGCTGCAACACGATGACGTTCACCCCGCCCAAGGCTCCACCAGCGGGAGCCGCTCGGAGACAATCGCATGGTCGATCCCTTCCCGATCTGGGTCATCGCCATCGACTATGTGCTCGGCGCCATCATGTGGACGCTGATCGGGCGCTTCGGCATGAACATGTTCCTGCCCGAGGACTCGAACTTCTTCTTCATGAAGTTCTTCGTCCAATCGACCAACCCACTGATCCGCCTCTTCAAGCCGATCACGCCAGGGTTCCTGATCGACCCGCTCGTGCCGCTCTACGTCGCCTGGTTCTTCTATATGTTCCGCTTCTACGTGATGCCCTGGCTGCTCGGTTATTCCGTCATGGGCATGCTTTCCTTCCCCCTCGAGGGCGAGATCGCGCGCATGATCTGGAGCACGTTCGGGCCGACGCGCTGAGCGCGACGACCACGTCCCGGATGCCGATGTCAACCGTCGGGTGGCCCGCTTAGAGCATTCCCTCGCGAGCGAGATCGACGGCGCCCGGTATGCTGGTCAGCGCATCCTTGAGGTCGTCGCGCGCCGGCCGGGAAAGGCGTTTGACCTCGATGCGCGGCCCGAGCGGCTTGCCCGCCTGCCCATCGACCAGCTGCTGGCCGAGCGTTGCCCCGAGGATGGTGCTGTGCGCGGCGATGATCTCCTCGATCTGGTCGCCCGAGGCGATGCCCTTCTCGACCGCGGCCCGCAGGCGATCGGGCGTTGCGAGCGCCATCACGCCGGTTTTCAGCGAGAGGATGCGCGCCGCCGTCACGATCGGCAACAACCCGCCCATCTTGAGATCGACGCGCCCGTTCTGATCCGTGCGGATCGACCCGAACATGCCGAGAACACTGCGCCAGTTGCCGAGCACGTGCGACAACGCCCGCCAGAAGCTCGGCACCTTGCTCGCTCGCTCGTAGGCATAGGCCCAGACCTCATGGGCGAGCCGGCTGTCGCCATGCACCGGGCGCATGTCGAAAAAGATGTCGACGTTGAGCAAGTCGTCCGGACGTTGCCGCGTCACCCAGCCGTCGACAACCTCCTTCCAGGCCCCGACACTGCGCCGCCACTGCGCATTGCGCGCCATGACGCCCCCCTTGCAGAACGGCACCCCGATCGCATCGAGGATGTCCGTCATGTGCCGCCCGAGTTCCTCGAACCAGTGGTCCTCGGGACCGCCCGCATCACCGCTCGCATAGACGATCGCGTTGTCCTGGTCGGCCGCGAGCAGGCTCTCGCCTCGCCCGGCCGAGCCGAGCACGAGCACCGCATAGGCGACCGGCGGCCCGCCACGGCCGGCCTCGCGCATGCGTTCCTCGGCGATCTGCGCTGCCCGGCGCGTCAGGATGCAGATTTCCGAACTGATGACGGCGGCGATCGTGCGCGGCTCCACCCCTTCCTCGACGAGCCGGGCAGCCATCGCTGGCACCTTCGCCCAGGCGTTCCCCAACTCCGCCTCGCTCTTTGCGAGTACCGTCTCGTCACCGATCATCATCGCCGTCGTCGAGCGGTGCCGCAGCAGGTTACGCGTCGTCACCGCCCCAACCAGCGCGCCCGTTGCGTCGACCACCCCGAGGTGGCGAATGCCGAGCCGGTCCATGCGCCCGATCGCCCGGTAGATGAAGGCATCGCTGCGCACCACCTGCAGCGGCAATTTGCGCAATTCCCCGAGCGGACGCTCGAGCGCCGCCGGCCCATCGGCATCGATTGCGCGCAGCACGTCGCGCTCCGTCACGATGCCCGCAACGCCCGCCTCGTCCATGACGAAGACGGAACTCGCACCGCGCTTGACGAGGAGCCGCATGCCCTCCCGCAGCGTCATGCTGTCGGGCGCGGTGAGCGGCGGTGAACTCATCACGTCCGCGACCCGGTGAATGTAGGGATAGCTGTCGACTCGCGCCGCCGGTGCCGGCACCTCGTCACGTCCGGCGAGCGTCGGACCGACCGCCGCGAGCGCCCCCTCCTGCTTGGCGGTGCGGTCGGCGAGCGCATGCAGCGCCAGATGCAACTCCGCGAGCGTGCGAATGCCCCGCTGGCGCAACATGGGTAGCAACCGTACGTAGACTTCGGCCGTCGCCATCGCATCGCCGAGCGCCGTATGCCGTCCCTCGATGGTCACCTCGAGCCAACGGCAGAGCCCGTCGAGGCTGTAGTTGGCGAGGCTGGGGTTGGCGATCTGCGCCAGCCTGCGGATATCGAGCGCACCGAGCCCCGACCAGTTGACGCCGGCAAGTTGCGCCTCGCGTTCGAGGACACCGAGATCGAAGTCGATGGTATGGCCGACGATAACGCCATCGCCGATGAAGGCCGTCAGCTCCGGCCAGAGCTCGCCGAACGAGGCAGCCCCGACCACATCCGCATCGCCGATCCCGTGGATCGCGGTCGAGGCGGGCGGGATGGGCACGCCCGGATCGACGAGGCGATCGAAGGCGAGCGTGCGCTCGATGCGCTCGCCGACCACCGTGACGGCACCGACCTGCACCACGCGTGCGGCGCGGGCATCGAGCCCGGTCGTCTCGGTGTCCAGCACGATCCCTCTGAGCGAGACGAGGGGCGTCAGGAGCGAGGACCGGGCCTCGGGCGTTTTCGACATCGGGGTGCTCCGCTGACGGCCGACGACGACTCCGGCCGATTGGACGACGCCGGTCGGCTGCGGCCCCCACCTCGCCCGCCAGCGCTTTGCCCCACGCAACCAGAGTGCAAGGCCGCGCGCAAGGCTCCCTTCGCCGAATGCCGGATGCAAGCAGCTTGCTCGGGCCGTCTACCCGGCGCCAATCGCACAGCGCCGGTCGCTAGGAACCGCCCCCGGCGAGCGCCAGAAGGTGGCCGCAGAGCCGGGCGATGCCATCCTCGGGCGTGCCATCGTTGACGATCTCGACGGTTTCGAGCCCCTCCGGCAGCGCCGCTCCTGCCCGGGCGAGTCGCGTGCCGACCTCGCTGCCCGTCTCGCGCCCGCGCCGCTCGAGCCGCGCCGCGATCAACGCCGTTGGCGCCGTCACGAGGACGACCGAGACCGGGATGCCGCGAGCGGCGACGGCGCCCGGCACGCCGCGCGAGGCGTTGCAGACGACGATCGCTCCCCGGGCGATCTCGTCGATGACGGTGGCGGGAATCGCATAACCGTGCCCGTGCGCTCGCCAGGCGACGAGGAAGTCGCCGGCCCGCTCCCCACTCTCGAATTCGGCGCTCGAGGTGGTGAGCACCTCCTCGTGCGCATCGCTCGCGCGCGTGACGACGCGCCTTGGAAAGCGCATGCGCGGATGGCCCTCCAGTTGCGCGCGCGCCCCGGCGATGAGCGTGTCCTTGCCGACGCCGGAAGCCCCGACGACGAGGACGAGCCGGCCAGTGGGGCGCGCCTTCTGCATCAGTTGGCCGGTGCCGCGAGCGCGCGCAGCATCGCCTCACGGTAGGTCCCGAGGCCCGGCACCGCACGGGTCGGGTCCTTGGCGAGATCGTCCCAGCGCCGGAGGTCGACGGCGGCCGGAGCGTGGGGCCGGGCGATGAAGGCCGCCGCCTCCGCCTCGCTGAAGGTGCCCCCCTGGACCGCGAGCGACTGCCTCGAGGCTGGCGAGAGGCTGTCGAAGTATCCCTTCACCGCGGCGCAGAGATAGCGCTTGGCCGGCACGTGCATGCGGATCGGCTCGGTCACCTCGGCTGGGAACCACTTCATGAGATAGTTGGCCGCCATCTCCTCGTGGAACTGATCGACGCCGCGCGCGGCGGCCACCGCGTCGTCGTCGTTGAGGAGGTGGCCGAAGTCGTGCAGAAGCGCCGCCACCACGAGATGGCCGCTGGCACCCTCGGAGCGCGCGAGGTCCGCCGCCTGCAGCGCGTGCTGGAGCTGCGTCACCGCCTCGCCCGCGTACATTGCGCCGCCTTCCTCTTGCATCCGCTCGATGAGCATGTCGACGACTGCCTCGCCTGACCTCTTCGTCATGATACCCTCCTTGACTCGATGTGAACCTCGCGAACCACCGGACCATACACGGACGGTTGGACACGCACGAGGTCCGCCCGCCGGCCCGGCGCGATCAGGCCGCGGTCCTCGAGCCCGACGGCCTCGGCGGGATTGTATGTGACGAGCGCAATCGCCTCGGGTAGCGAGAAGCCGAGCCCGAGCCCCGCCAGATGGAAGGCTCCCTGGATCATGCTCAAGGGCACATAATCCGAGGAGAGCACATCGACCACGCGCGCCTCCGCCAGTTCGCGAGCCGAGACGTTGCCCGAGTGCGAGCCCCCGCGAACGAGGTTGGGTGCCCCCATCAGCACGTGCATGCCAGCCTCGCGCGAGGCTGCCGCGGCCGCGAGAGTCGTCGGGAACTCGGCGATCCTGACGCCGTCGCGCACCGCGTCCGCCACCTCCTCGAGCGTGCCGTCGTCGTGGCTGGCGAGCGCGATGCCACGCTCCCTACAATGGGCCGCGAGCGCCAGTCTGTTCTTCACCACGAAACGGGAGGCACGCGCGCGTCTTTCGTCCACGTAGCTGTCGTATTCGTCCACCGAGACGATTTTCTGCCCGATGGTGTAGGTGCGATGCTTGTCGAGATCGACGTACTGGCGCTGACCGGGCGTGTGATCCATGAGCGAGACGAGCTTGAGGTCCGGGCGCTCCGCTAGGCGCTCGAACTCACCGAGCACGTTCTCGCTCGGCACCTCGCAGCGGATGTGCGTGAAATGGTTGATCCTGAGGTGGCCCCCGGCAAGGGAGGTCTGAATTTGGTCGAGGAGATCGACGAGGTCCGTGGTGGTGAGCCGCTGGTCACCGAGCCCGACGCAGAGCGCATCGAATACGGTCGTGATGCCGGAGGCCGCCATTTGCGCGTCGTGTGCCTGTACGGCGAAGGGCGCCGGCCATTTGACGCCGGGACGCGGCTGGAAATGCTGCTCGAGGTGGTCGGTGTGGAGTTCGATGAGACCCGGGATGAGATAGTCCCCCTCGAGATCCTCGCCGACCGTCGTCACCCCTTCATCGACCTCGACGATGCGTCCTCCACGCGTCAGAACGGCGCCCGATACGACGCGGTCGCCCAACACGATCCGGGCGTTGCGGAAAACCTTCTCTTGCGGTGCCTTCGTCATGAGCATGCCCTCTCATCACTCAGCATTGGCGGCGCTCCAGGCTTCACGCGGCGCGTCCTGCGGCAAACCCCGAGACATCGACCGCACGGTCCGCGGCCGCCGCGCGCACGTCGCCATCGTGGAAGATGCCGAGCATCGCGACGCCCGCTTTCTTCTTTTCCGCGACCATCGCGACCACGACCGCGCGGTTCTCGGCATCGAGCGAAGCGGTCGGCTCGTCGAGCAGGAGGATGCCATGATCACCGATGAAGCCGCGCGCAATGTTGACGCGCTGGCGCTCGCCGCATGAGAACGTCGCCGGCGCGAGCCCCCAGAGCCGTTCCGGAATGTTGAGCCTGGACAGCAGGTCGCAGGCCCGCGATTTTGCTTCCGCTTCGCTCGTCCCCTGCTCCACCGCGACAGCGGCAACGAGTTCGAGCGCCGATACGCGCGGAATGACACTGAGGAACTGGCTGACGTAGCCGATCGCGCTGCGGCGCAGGGCAACGATCTGACGCGGCGCGGCGCTGACGACGTCGATCCTCCCCCCGGTCCCGTCGGCCACCATGATGCTCCCGCCGTCGGCTCGGTAATTGCCGTAGATCATCCTGAGGATGGAGCTCTTCCCAACCCCCGAGGGACCGGCGAGGACGACGCACTCGCCCGCCCGGACGTCGAAGGAAACACCCGAGAGAACGGGGAGACGAATACCGCCCTGGAGGTGCATGACGAACGTCTTTGCCAGCCCATGCACCTCGATCGCCGGCGCTCTGGCGCCCATTCGCATCACGCTTTCCATCCTCAGCTCCCCACCTGCAGGATCGACGAGACGAGCAATTGCGAATAGGCCTCCCTCGGATCGTCGAGCACCTGGTCCGTCAGACCTGACTCGACGACGCTTCCCCCCTTCATCACCATGATCCGGTGCGAAAGCAGCCGGGCGACCGCGAGATCGTGCGTGACCAGCACCACGGCCAGGCCGAGATTGGCAACGAGCCCGCGAAGGAGGTCGAGCAGACGCGCCTGCACCGAGACGTCGAGCCCCCCGGTCGGCTCGTCCATGAAGACGAGGCGTGGCTCCGTGACGAGATTACGCGCGATCTGCAGCCTCTGGCGCATGCCGCCCGAGAACGTGCTCGGCCGGTCGTCGATGCGCGTCGCATCGAGTTCGACGCGTGCCATCCATGCTTCGGACGCCGCGCGGATACTGCCGTAATGCCGCACGCCGTTCGCCATCATCCGCTCGCCGATGTTGGCGCCCGCCGAAACGCCCATGCGCAGGCCGTTCGCCGGGTTCTGATGCACGAACCCCCAGTCCGTGCGCATCAGCCGGCGCCGTTCGGCCTCGCTGATACCTGCGATGTCGCGCAGCCCGCCCTCCCGCATGCGGTAGCGCACGAGCCCGCGCGTCGGCTCGAGCACGCCGTAGAGGCAGGAAAGGAGCGTCGTCTTTCCGGAGCCCGATTCCCCGACGATCGCCAGCACTTCGCCCGGCCAGAGGTCGAACGAGACATCGAGGCAACCGACGTGCCGGCCATAGAGTTTGGTGAGCCCGTCGACGGTCAAGAGCGGCCCCACCGTACCGTCCGCCGCCGAAGGGTGGTTCCCGGCTTGCGCGCTCATCGCCCCCGCCCTCCCCCGCCCTCGTCGATGAAGGAGGGAGCTGCCGCGAGCATCGGTCCGGCATGGCCGGCCGCCCGGCGCTGTTCACAGAAATCGCTGTCCGAGCAGGTGAACATCCGTCCGCCGCGGTCGTCGAGGATCACCTCGTCGAAATAAACCTCCCGTGCGCCGCAGAGGCCGCACTCCTGGTCCGGCCAGCTCTGCACCTCGAACGGGTGGTCGTCGAAGTCGAGACTGTCGACATGGCAGAAGGGTGGCACGGCGTAGATGCGCTTTTCCCGCCCCGCCCCGAAGAGCTGGAGGGCGGGCGAGCGGTGCATCTTGGGATTGTCGAACTTGGGCGTCGGCGAGGGGTCCATCACGTAGCGCCCCTCGACGCGGACCGGATAGGCATAGCTCGTTGCGATCCGTCCGTGATGCGCGATGTCTTCATAGAGCTTGACGTGCATGAGACCGTATTCCTCGAGCGCGTGCATGCGCCGGGTTTCGGTCTCGCGCGGTTCGAGGAAGCGCAACGGCTCGGGGATCGGCACTTGATAGACCAGCACCTGATCGTCCCGCAGCGGCTCCTCGGGAATGCGGTGGCGGGTCTGGATGACGCTGGCCGCGCCGGTTCTCGTTGTCGTGGCGACACCCGCCGTCTTTTCGAAAAAGCCGCGGATGGCAACGGCATTGGTCGTGTCGTCCGAGCCCTGGTCGATGACCTTGAGAACGTCGTCGGGGCCGAGGATCGCGGCCGTCACCTGCACGCCCCCCGTGCCCCAGCCGTAGGGCATCGGCATCTCGCGCGAGGCGAATGGCACCTGATAGCCGGGGAGCGCTATGGCCTTCAGAATGGCACGCCGGATCATGCGCTTGGTCTGCTCGTCGAGGTAGGCGAAGTTGTAGGGGCTCGCATCGTCGCCCGCGAGTGCTTCGATCTCGTTCATTCGGCCGCCTCCGTCCCGGAGGTCGCAGCAGTCACCACTGGCGGCTCGGGCACCTCATTGTTCTCCTCGCCCCGTACCGCCTCCCTTGCCGCATGCTCACGGGCCAGGCGTCGGATGAGATCCAGTTCGGCCTGAAAATCCACGTAATGCGGCAGCTTGAGGTGCTCGACGAAACCGGTCGCCTGGATGTTGTCCGAGTGCGAGAGCACGAACTCCTCGTCCTGGGCCGGGGCCGTGCGCTCCTCACCCAGTTCCCCCGCCCTGAGCGCCCGCTCGACCAGTGCCATTGCCAGCGCCTTGCGCTCGCTCTGGCCGAAGGCGAGCCCATAGCCGCGCGTGAACTGCGGCGGCGCGACGGCGCTCCCCTTGAACTGGTTAACCGTCTGGCACTCGGAGAGCGTGACGCGCCCGATCGGCACGGCGCAGCCGAGTTCATCGCTCGTCAACTCGATCATCACCTCCCCGACGCGCAGTTCACCGACGAAGGGATGGTTGCGGGCATAGCCGCGCTGCGTCGAATAGGCGAGCGCGAGAAGAAAGCCTTCGTCCCCGCGCGCGAGGTTCTGCAACCGCACGTCCCGTCCGGCGGGAAAGGAAAGCGGCTCGCGCGTTAGATCACCGATGGCGGCCGGCTCGCGGCCCTCCCCCTGACTTTCATCTCCTTCGGCTCCCGGCAGGCCGGCATCCGGCTCCAGCAGCCCTTCGCGCCCGAGCACGTCCGTCACGCGCGGCGCCGGAGCGCCCGGCTCCGCCGCCTCGCAAGGTTCGGGTAGCTCCCCATGGTCCGGTCGATCGAAGTCGATCAGGCGGTGCGAATAATCGAACGTCGGCCCGAGCAACTGCCCGCCGGGCAGATCCTTGAAGACGGCCGAGACCCGCCGCGACAGTCGCATCGCCGCCGTATCGACGGGTTCGCCATAGCCGAAGCGCGGCAACGTCGTGCGGAAGGCGCGAACGAGGAAGATCGCCTCGATCAGATCGCCGCCCGCCTGCTTGATCGCCATCGCGGCAAGCTCGGGATCATAGAGCGAGCCCTCGGCCATGACGCGGTCGACCGCGAACTTGAGCTGACCCGCGATCTGCTCGACCGTGAGTTCCGCGACCGCCGCATCGCCCCGCCGCCGCTTGGCGAACAGCCGGTGCGCGTTGTCGATCGCCTTCTGACCGCCCTTGACCGCCACATACATGCGTCATTCCCCGTTCGCGATCGCCCGCGTCGAGCGCGGCAACCCCGCGACGACTCCCGGCGCCGTCAGGATGATGTCGACACCGAGCGGAAAGCCCGCATTGTTCTCCGCGACCTGCCGCCAGAATGTCGCCGGCAGGGGCGCGCCCGCGAGCCTTGCTTCGGTTTCGATCCCCGGTCCCTCGAGCCGCACCCCGAATTCCGAGCCGGCCACGAGACGTTCCAGCGCGATCAGCACCGTGGCGCCGCGATCCGGATAGTCCAGCGTGCCCGGAAAGAAAGCCGTCAGCGCGGGCATGGCGAGCGCATGGCCGATCAGGGCGAAACTCGCCGCCCCGGGTTCCGCGACGATCGGCGCGCCCGTGTGGAACCGCAGCCAGGCCGGCACATCGGGAACCCCCGCCAGTCGGGCATCGATCCAGATCGGCGTGTCCACGTCGGCGAGCGTCAGGATCACCGCGCCCGTCTCTGCGGTGAGCGGCTCGGGCGGAGCCGGCAGCTCGGTGAGCGGGCGGGGCATTCCGGGACGCGACAGCGCCTCCATCACGGCGCGGAAAATCCGTTGACTGTCGCGAACCGGATCCGCGAGTCCGGGCAAGGCAGCGGCGGTGTGGGTTGGCATCACTTGTCTTCGCCTCGCGCCATGGTGAAGAACTCGACCCGGGTCGCCGCGACCTCTCGGGCCGCCATTTCGTCCTCGGCGCTCTGGCGCGCGAGAACGGGCTCGACAAGAAGCTTTTCCACGGCGCCGCGCCATTCCTCGCGCTGCCAGAGGGCATCGAAGAGAGCTCCGTACGCCGCCTTGCGCCGGTCCCGCCCGAGACAGGTGGAAAACCCCGTCTCCCCCGTGTCGAGCGCGATGGCACAGCGCACCGCCGTCACCTCCCCGAGATTGAACGGCGCGCCACCACCACCCATCCGTCCGCGCGCCATCACCAAGCCCACTTCGGGTCGCCGCACGTAGCGCCATACCGGAATGGCCGCGCCCGTCGAGAGCGAGCCGTAGGCCTCGCCGAGTTCCTCGCCCCGAGCGACGGCGATCGCGCAGGCGAGCCGCAACCGCCCGCTCGCCTCTGCGCTGGTATCGGTCGGTTGTGCTTGATCTTTCTTCATGACTTTCCCGAACCCGATCGACGTGAGCGACCGAGGGTCTCTACTCGCCGGCCCATACGCGCACCCGTGCACCGCCTCGGCGAGAGCCCGTGCCACCGATGCGCGACCGAGTCGGGAGAAATCATCGGAGCCGAGCGCTGCGCCTGTTGCCGTGGTCCACGCGCACCCCCCTCGTACGGCAGCCTGCCACTCACCTGCAAGCCCTCGTGCACTCCGTGCTTTCGAGCCGACGGGCCGTCCCTACTATGTCTCGCACGACAGTATCATGACGTCAGGGGTTCGCCTCGATCCGCGTCGCACAGCGGGTGACGAGACCGCCGTGCTTGCGACCAACCACATCGCAGGGCACGTTTCGCCCGCATCCGGCCCATACTCCACAGAGGCCCTCCCGGCTGTCACATCGTTGAAACACGAGACCGCTAGGTGGCTGCTCGACGAAGCGGGAGGTCCGGATGCTGGAACTGAAAGCGCTCACGAAACGGTTCGGAGCACGAACCGCCGTTGCCGCCACCGACCTCAAGATCGCCCGCGGCGAGATGGTGGGCATCATCGGCAAGTCAGGCGCCGGAAAATCCACCCTTCTGCGCATGATCAACCGCCTGACCGAACCCTCTGGCGGTTCCATCATCTGGGACGGAACCGACGTGACGCGCCTCACGGGCGCCGCAAAGCGCCGCTGGCAGCGCGACTGCGCGATGATTTTCCAGCAGTTCAACCTGGTTCCGCGCCTCGACGTGGTCACGAACGTGATGCTCGGCCGGCTCAATGGCCACGGAACCTTCAAGAGCATTTTCAACATCTTCGGAAAGGACGATATCCGCGATGCGGTGGCTGCACTCGACCGCCTCGGCATCGCGAGTGAGGCAACCAAGCGCGCCGAGGCCCTTTCGGGCGGCCAGCAGCAGCGTGTCGCCATCGCCCGCGCCCTGATGCAGGAGCCGCAGATCATTCTCGCCGACGAACCGATCGCCTCGCTCGATCCGCTCAACGCCGAGATCGTCATGAAGGCGCTGCGCGAAATCCATCAGCGCGACGGACGCACGGTGATTTGCAACCTGCACACGCTCGATACGGCGCGCACCTACTGCGATCGTGTGATCGGCATGCGGGACGGCTTGGTGGTCTTCGACGGATCGTCGGGCGCGCTGACACGCGAAGCGGCAATGGAGATTTATGGTGCCGGTGATGAGTTCAACGAGGCCGCGACCTCGACGAGCATCACCAGGACCTACGAAACGGTCGCGAGCCCCCTCGAGGCCCGCGCCGCCGCGGAGTGACCGCGGAAGGCCACTCCGCCGAGGGTGGGGTGGCCGTGGTGGAGAGAGAGGGAAGTATCATGAACTTCAAGACGATCCTTGCCGCGGCCGTGGCCGCGACGATTTCGGCTGTCTCACCGGTCCTGGCCGACGAGACGCCGATCACCGAGTTTCGCATCGGCATCCTCGGCGGCGAGAACGCCTCCGACCGCCTGCGCTCCAACGAGTGCCTGCGCGCAAAGACCGAGGCTCTCCTCGGCGTGCCGACCAGGATTTTCGCTCCTGCTGACTACGACGGCGTGATCCAGGGCCTGCTCGGCGGCTCGATCGACATGGCCTGGCTCGGCGCCTCGGCCTACGCCAAGGTTTATCTCACCAACCCGGATGCGGTCGAACCGGTGCTGGTCAAGATCAATACGGACGGTTCGTTCGGATATTATTCCGTTGGCTTCGCGCGCGTCGACCGCGGCATCAAGTCGCTCGACGACATGAAGGGCAAGGTCTTCGCGTTCGGCGATCCGAACTCGACCTCGGGATATCTGATCCCCTCGATCGAGATCCCGACCGCCGGCTACTCCATGAAGCCGGGCGAATACTTCGGTGAGGTCAAGTTCGTGGGCGGCCACGAGCAGACCATCGTCGCGGTGAGCAACGGCGACGTCGACGCTGGCGTCACCTGGGCCGACGGCCTCGGCAATTGGGAGGACGGCTACAATTCCGGCGCGCTGCGCAAGGCCGCCGACGCCGGTCTCGTCAACATGACCGACCTCGTCGAAATCTGGCGCTCCAAGATCATCCCCGAGGGGCCGATCGTCCTGCGCAAGGCCCTGCCGACCACCACCAAGCTGCTGGTGACCGGCCTCATGGCCTCTCTCGCCTCGATGGACCAGGAGTGCGCCTATGGCGTCATGGCCGGCGAAGTGAAGGGCATCGCCCCCGTCACGCACGCCGCCTACGAGTCGATCATCGCCGCCCGGAAGGCGAAATCGAACTGACGTCGTCTCGAAGACGGCACGAGCGGTCCCGGCGCGTCCGGGACCGCTTTCGCGACCAGGGGGGACGGGGATGGCGACCGCGTCGATCGAACAGGAGATCCATCGCATCGAGGCCCGGCGCCGGCTCTACTCCGGCATTCTGCTGATCGTGGTCGCCGCGACGATGATCGCGGGCTTCCTGGAAGCGAGCCGGATGAATTCGGGCTCCTTCTTCGGCGGACTGAAACAGTTCTGGGACTACCCGGGCGAGATCGTCATCGAGGCCTGGCAGTCGGGCACCGCGTTCTTCGGGCTGCTCGTCCATTTCATCCCCGCACTCGTCGAGACGATCAACATCGCGCTCGTTGCGACCATCTTCGGTGGCCTCGGCGCTCTCGTTCTTTCCTTCCTTGCCTCGCGCAGTCTCGAGGTCTGGCCACCGCTGATCCCGGTCGTGCGCCGCATCATGGACGTGACGCGCGCCTTTCCCGAACTCATCATCGCGCTCTTCCTCATCTTCGTGCTCGGGGGCGGACCGATTCCGGCCATGATCGCCGTCGCCTTCCACACGACGGGCGCCCTCGGCAAACTCTTTTCCGAAGTCAATGACAACGTCGACCGCAAGCCGATCGAGGGGCTGCGGGCGTGCGGCGCGAGCTGGCTGCAGCGCATGCGTTTCGCCGTGATCCCGCAGGTGCTCCCCAACTTCCTCAGTTATTTCCTCTTGCGTCTCGAGATCAACGTGCGCGCCTCCGCCATCCTCGGCTACGTCGGCGCCGGCGGATTGGGAACGGAATTGCGCCGCACCATCGGGTGGGGTCAGGGGGCGGGGGACGAGACCGCCGCCATCTTCGTCCTACTCATCCTGACGATCGTCGCCGTCGACCAGCTTTCATCCTATCTCCGCCAGCGGTTGACGCGATCCGATCGCGCCCATTGAAACCGGCCCTGGCCGACACGACGGTCCATTGAGGAATGCAAGGTATGACCAGCACAGCAACCGCAATGGCCGTCGATCGTGCCGCCATCGAGCGTGAGGCCTTGCGCATGGCGGGCGGTCGCACATGGCTTTTGCTCTCCATCATCGCTGCGATCGCGGGCTATCTCGTCTATGCCCATTTCGCATTCGACGTGCCCAAGCTGCTCCAGAATGCCCGCTGGGAGAACGCCGTCATCCTCGGGACCGACGCCGTCGCCCACAAGGTCCACGTCGTCCACAACAACCGCACCGCCCGCTACGAGGTCTCCGTCGAAGGCGAGCGCACCGCCACCTACGCCGAGCCGCCGAACTGGGTCGCGGTCGCCGGCAGCAAGGCGGCCGTGGACCTCGAGGACGGCTATGTCGTCGAGATCGATGGCGCATCGATGCGCTTTACCGTGCCCGGTTATGGGATCATCGCCGCGCGCGCCGATGCCAACGGCGTTACCGCCGACCTGCCCGACGGGGTGCGGCCGGATTGGCTGATCGTCGCCCCCAACAAGCTGGACGCCCGCCCGACGCTCGGTCGGCGCGTGCAGGTTTCGCGCGCCAAGATCGAGGTCCACCGCTACTTCTTCGGTTGGGAGAATTTCTGGTTTCCATTCCGCTCCGAGCTCCACGACAAGAGCGCCGGCGAGCTCTGGACGCTGGCCACCAGCGGTGATCGCATCGACGACGGAATGCCCAACTGGCAGCACATCTTCCTTACATGGTGGCGCAATCCCGACTGGCAGCACAACGAGGTCTTCATCGCCCTCCTCGAGACCATCATGATGGCGGTTCTCGGCACGCTCGTCGCCTCCTTCGTCGGCCTGCCGCTCGCCTTCCTCGCGGCCCGCAATTTCTCGCCCTCCGGCGTACTGCGCTTCTTCGTCAGACGCCTGTTCGACGTCCTGCGCGGTATCGACATGCTGATCTGGTCGCTCATCTTCATCCGCGCTTTCGGCCTCGGCCCGCTCACCGGCGCGCTCGCCATCGCCTTCACCGACACCGGCACTCTCGGCAAGCTCTTTTCGGAAGCCCTCGAGAACATCGACAACAAACAGGTCGAGGGCGTTCGCGCGACGGGCGCGAGCCAGATCCAGCGCTACCGCTTCGGCGTGATCCCGCAGATTCTCCCCGTTTTCCTCTCCCAATCCCTCTACTATCTCGAATCCAACACCCGTTCGGCCACCGTCATCGGCGCGCTCGGCGCCGGCGGCATCGGCCTGTTGTTGGTCGAGACCATGCGCACTGCCCGCGACTGGGAGAACGTCGCCTACATCATCGTCCTGACGATCGTCGTCGTCATCATGATGGACAGCCTTTCGACCTGGTTGCGCCGCAAGCTGATCGAGGGATGACATTCGTGGCATCGGCCGACCGCGTGATGCGTGCCGACGGCGCGCTCAGCGCTTTTCGACGACGGGCATGAGGCGCGGCCGGCGCTCGATGACGACGATCGAATCGTAGAATGCGATCGCGTGTGTGTTGGCGGCGAACCAGGATACATCGAGGCTCGTGATCCGGGACGGATTCTCCATCGCGAAGTTCTTGAGCCGCCGGCCCTCGAGATAGGGCTCGTGGAGCTGGTCGACGAGCCCCTTGGCAAAGCCGATGAACGTCTCCCCACCCGGCTCCGTCTTGAAGGTGTCCCAGTAGTTGGTGTGGGTGTCCTCGACGAGATAGACCGCCTCGTCGCGCAGACCCGCTCGATAGAGCGCCTCGAAGCTCGCGATCTGCTGCGACGTCGTGTGGCCGCCATCATCGATGATGATGTCGAAGGGACCGAATTCGGCGACCACCGCCTCGAGGAAACCAGCATCCTCCTGATCCCCGATGCGGACGTGAATGCCCTCCCGGGCGCGCTCGAAACGCCGGCACGTCGCATCGATGTCGAGCCCCACGATCGTCGAGTCCGGACCGAAATAGCTCCGCCACATGCCGAGCGAGCCACCCTCGGAAACGCCGATCTCGAGCATCCTGAGACCGGGCGCTCCACGATAGCGGGCGAGATGGGCATGGTAGATGGCAAAGTAGTGGTGCCACTTGTGGAGGCTCGCGGACGAACTGGCGAGAAAGTACCGGGCGAGCGGATTGCCGTCGGCCTCGAGCGCACCGGCATCGAGCCGCGTCGGCTCGAACAACGTCCCCGATCGCGAAGCGAGCGCATCGCCCGCCTTGACCGCAACGAGACGATGGCCGGTCAGCCGCGCAAAGAGCGCATGCGCGAGACGAATGAAACGCATCCGGCTTCCCCCGCGGTCACCCTGCCCCGGCCGGCTCAGGAAAAGCCGCGGTCACCGGTGAAGGGATTGAAGCAGACGAGCGTGTTGGTTGCCGCCACGCCCTTGATGGTCTGCACGCGATCGCAGATGAAGCGTCCGACGTCATCGTCGCTCGGCAGCCGGAAGATGCAGAAGAGATCGTACTCTCCCGAGACCGAATAGACCTGCGGCGACTGCTCGAGATCGGCAAGGTCGGCCGCCACCTGATAGGTCTTTCCCAGCTCGCACTTGACGAAGACGAGGAAGGTCCGCGTTGTCGCAGTCATGGCTCACTCCTGGCTAGCCGCGCCGGCCCGGGCCGCTCACCCGGCCTTGCCCGGCTCCTCCTCAGATCGACCTTCACGCCCCTCGAGGAACGCCGAAAGCAGCGCGAGAAAGCCATCGAGGGCGTCATGCTGCACCCAATGGCCCGCCTCCGGGAACGTGACCACCCGGGCCGTGCGGAAGTGCCGCGCCCGCCCGTCCGCCTCGGGGTTCGAGGCCCAGCTCCTGCCCCCATAGACGAGCAGCGTCGGTGACGCAATGCGACTCCAGAGCTGCTCCTTCTGGAACTGGCGCAGGTCGTCCGGCGGAAAGACCCGCACGCACGGGTCGAACTTCCAGCGCCAGAGACCGTCCGCCCCCTGGCGCGCGCCATGTGCCGCAAGGTGGGCCACCAGGGCCTCGTCGAGTTGTGGATGCGCCTCGCGCATGCGCGCGGCCGCCGCCTCGAGGCTCGGATAGCCGCGATGGGCCTGCGCCAGCGTCTTGCGCCGCGCCTCGATCCACTCGCGCATGATGACGTCGGCCGATCGTGCCTCCTTTTCGGCAACGATCGCCGGCGCAAAGCCGATGCCTTCGATCGACATCAGCCGCTTGATGCGCTCGGGAAAGAGGCCGGCATAGCGGATCGCGATGTTGCCGCCGAGCGAATGACCGACGAGATGCACCGGGCCGGTCCCCACCCAGTCGATCACCTCCGCGAGGTCGTAGACATAGCTCGACATGGTGTAATGGCCATCCGACGTCCAATCGCTGTCGCCGTGGCCACGCAGATCCGGTGCCACGACCCGCCACCGCTTCGCCAGAACCTCTGCGACACGGTCCCAGTTGCGCGCATGGTCGCGCCCACCGTGCACCAGGACCACCGACGCGCCATCCGGCGGCCCCCATTCGTTGATGGCGAGCGCGAGGCGCTGGCTGGTCAGGCGATGCTGGCGGGGCTGCTGGCTCATACCCCACCTTCCCGCGGCCGTCGCCAGTCGGCGATGCGCCCGCCCGCCGCCGCGATCTCGCGCAAAGCGGGGTGCGCCCGCCAGATGATCGGGTCCTCGCCCGCCCACATGTCGAAATCCGCCAGAATCGTCGCCGCGCCCACCGTGTCGGCATGGTGCAACAGCCCGCCGCGCCAGCGCGGAAAGCCATAGCCATGGACCGTGACGAGATCGACATCGCTGGCCGTTGCCGCGATCCCCTCGGCCAGGATCGCCACCGCCTCGTTGACCATCGCGCCGATCAGTCGCCGCTGGATCTCGTCGGTGGTGAAGGTACGTCGTGGCTGGCGCGCGAAATGCGCCTCCTCGGCGATGAGATCCTCGACCAGCGGATCGATGACCGGCCCGCCCCCCCCCGGATAGCGATACCAGCCGACGCCCGTCTTGCGCCCGAGACGGCCCTCCTCGACCATGCGGTCGGAAATCGTCACGTAGCGCCGAGCGGGATCGCGGCCTGCACGCAATCGCTTGCGGTTGGCATAAGCGATGTCGAGGCCGGAGAGGTCCTGCGCCAGATAGGGGCCCATGGCATAGCCGAATGCCTCCATCGCCTCGTCGACCTCGGGCGGCGTCGCCCCCTCGAGCAGGATGAGGTCCGCGATCTCGCGATAGCGCGCGAGGATGCGGTTGCCGATGAACCCGTCGCAGACGCCCGCAACGACCGGGATTTTTCCGAGCCGGCTGGCGATCCCGTAGGCCGATGCCATGCTCGCCTCGCTGGTCGCCGCGCCCCTGACGATCTCGAGCAGCTTCATGATGTGGGCGGGGCTGAAGAAGTGGAGACCCAGAACGCGGTCCGCCCGCCCGGTGTGGCGCGCCAGGGCATCGACGTCGAGATAGGAGGTGTTCGTCGCCAGGATCGCATGGGCGGGTGCAAGCCCATCGAGCGCCTCGAGCAGTCGCGCCTTGACGGCGAAATCCTCCACCACGGCCTCGATGACGAGATCGGCCTCGCGTGCCGCTTCGAGCGAGGCCGTCACCGCGATCCGCTCGCGTCCGGCGGCGGCGCCCGCTTCGTCGATGAGACCGCGCCGCGCCGCATCGTCGAAGAGCCGACCGACGTTGTGTCGGGCCCGCTCGACACCGGCCTCGTCCTCCTCACCGATGGCGACGGCACAGCCGGCCCTGTCCAGCGCATAGGCGATGGACGACCCCATCGTTCCCCCCCCGACCACCAGCACGTGCGAAAGGACCGGCGCCGATGGATCGCTCCGATAAGGGCATTTCGCCGCGGCCCGCTCGGCAAAGAAGATGTGCCGCAGCGCGCGCGCCTCGTTCGACTGGCGAAGGGATATGAATGTCCGCCGTTCTTCCGCGAGCGCCTCCTCGAACGGCACATGCGCCGCGCTCGCAACGAGCCGGAGGGCCTCGCGTGGGGCGGTCTGGCCCCGGTAGCGTCGCGCGATCTCCTCGCCGAGCGCCGCGAGCGCGGCCTCGTCCGAAGCGGGCGGCGCCTGTTCGCCGAGCCGCTCGGCGGGCGCCCCGACCAGCGCGCCCGCGACCTCCAGCGAGCGCTCGAGCGGATCGTCCACGATTTCGTCGATGAGCCCGGCCGCGAGCGCCGGCTCCGCCTTGAGGGACTTACCCTCCGCAACGAGCCGTGCGGCGCGCGCGATCCCGACGAGCCGGGCGAGGCGCTGCGTCCCGCCCGCTCCCGGCACCACGCCGAGCGTCGTCTCCGGCAGTCCGACCAGCGCGCGCGGGCCGGCGATCCGCCGCCTGCAGCCGAGCGCCAGTTCATAGCCGCCACCGAGCGCCGCCCCATGAACCGCCGCGACCCAAGGTTTGGCCGACCGCTCGATCGCGCCGACCACCTCCGGCAGATGCGGCGGCTCTGGAGCGAAATCGAATTCACGCGCATCGGCTCCCGCCGCGAACGCCCGGCCGGCGCCGGTGAGCACGACCGCCTCGACCCCCTCGTCGTCCTCGAGCGCGCGGACAGCGGCCAGCAGCGCCGCCCGCACCGCCTTCGAGATGGCATTCACCGGCGGGTTGGCCATGCGCACCACGGCGGTACGCCCGCGCCTTTCGATCTCGACGCTCATATTCCCTCCGCCATGACCGCAGGCCAGTTGCGCCCTGGTAGCCAAGCATTGGCCCCTGGCCTAGACGCCGAGCCACTGCGCCTGCGCCGCCTCGTCGACGCGGATTTGCGCGGGCCCCCCGCGCCAGACGACCCGGCCGCGCCCGATGATCGCCACGTCGTCGGCGAGGCTGGTCGCGAACCCGAAATTCTGTTCGACGAGCACCATCGTCAAACCCTCGGAACGCAATTCCGCAAGCTTGTCGTGGATGAGACCGACGATGATCGGCGCGAGCCCCTCGGTCGGCTCGTCGAGGATGAGCAGGCGCGGGTTCATGAGGAGACCGCGCGCGATGGCGAGCATCTGCTGCTCGCCCCCCGAGAGCTGCGCACCGCCGTTCCCGAGCCTATCGGCCAGTCGCGGGAAAAGCCCGAGGACGCGATCCAACGTCCACTTGACTTCCCCGCGCCGGGCGATGCGTTCGGCCAGCGCAAGGTTCTCGCGCACCGTAAGCGACGGAAAAATATCCCTCGTCTCCGGAACATAGGCGACTCCGAGGGCCGCGATCTCGTATGGCCGCAAGCGGGCGATCGAGCGCCCATCGAGCCGGACGTCGCCGCTGCGCGCGCCGAGCAACCCCATGATGCACTTGAGCGTAGTCGTCTTGCCGGCGCCGTTGCGCCCGAGCACCGCGAGCACGCGCCCGGCTTGGGCAGCGAGCGAGATGCCGTGCAGCACCCGCGTCTCCCCGTAACCCGCCACGACGCTCTCGAGTTCAAGCATGGCCATCCCAGCTGCCGAGATAGATTTCCCTGACGATCGGGCTCTGACGGGCCGCCTGCGGCTCGCCCTCGAACACGACCTCACCGTAGTTCAGCACCGTCACCCGGTCCGCGACGTCGAATGCCAGATCCATGTCGTGCTCGATGATCAGCATCGTGAGGTCGCGGGGAAGCCGCTGGACGAGTTTGTGGAAGCTGTCGATCATGTTGGGCCCGACACCCGAAGTCGGCTCGTCCATCAGCAGCACCACCGGCCGGCCGGCGAGCGCGATGCCGACCTCGAGCTGGCGGCGCTGGCCATAGGCGAGGGCATCGACCGGCATGGCGAGCACGTCCTCGAGCCCGACTTGGCCCGCCACCTCGGCGACGGTCTCGCGCACGACCGCATCGGTCAGGCAATCCCTGATCAGCGACCAGGTCTTGCGACCGGCCACCGCCGCCGCCAGTCCGAGATTTTCTCCGACCGTGAGCCCCGAGAGGAGGTTGTTCTTCTGGTAGCTGCGCGCCAGCCCGAGCCGGGCACGCGCCGCCACACCGAGCCTCGTGGCCTCGACACCCGCGATGCGGATGCTGCCGGCGTCGGGCGCGAGTTCGCCCGCCAGGATGTTGAAAAGCGTCGTCTTGCCAGCCCCGTTCGGCCCGAGGATGACCCGCCGCTCCCCCTTCTCGAGCCGGAGCGAGACGTTGTTGGTCACCTCGAGGGCGCCGAACCGCTTGCGCAGATTGCGCGCTTCAAGCATGCCCACTCTCCCCGCCGGGTCGGGTCGCCGCCTCGCCGACGGCCTCTGCGTCGCCGGGGCCGCCAGGGCCGCCGGCCGCGTTCGCCGCCCCGCCGATTGCCCTCCCCGCGCCCGAGCGCCGCCCGACGAACCGTTCGATCTCCCCGAAGATGCCCCGACCACCGGAAAGGACGGCCACGATGAGCACGATCCCCACCACGATGTGCCAGTGATTCGTGAGGCTCGAGACCTCGTGCTTCAGCAACACCAGCACCGCCGCCCCGAGGATCGGCCCGACCAGTGTCCCGAGGCCGCCGAGGATGACAACGACCAGCACCTCACCGGAAACGGTCCAGAAAAGGAGACCCGGCGAGACATACTGCGAATACTGGGCAGCGAGAACGCCCGCGAGCCCCGCAAGCCCACCCGAGATCGCGAACGCCGCCGCCTTCGTCGACCACAGCGTCAGCCCGAGCGCGCGCATCCGCGCCTCGTTGGCGCGCATGCCGACCATGGCCCTCCCGAGGCCCGAGCGCAGCACCTGGGCGGCGGCTAGATAGCCGATCGCGGCAATCAGGATGCAGAAGAGCGCGAACTGACGCGGATCGCCGAGATCGACACCGATGACCGAAAGGTCTAGCCGAGGCACGCCGGACAGCCCGTCGTCACCTCCGAAGTCGCGGTTCTTGAAGACGTAGACATACGCCATCTGCCCGAAGGCCAGCGTCGCCATGATGAAGAAAATGCCATGCGTGCGTGCCGTGACCGCGCCGATGAAGCCGGCCGCGAGCGCCGAAAGCAACACCCCGCCCGCCATGGCCGCTGGCGCCGACCAGCCGGCCGCGGTCGTCGTCATCGCGAAGACATAGGCACCGACGCCATAGAGCGCGCCGTGACAGAGCGAGATCGTGCCGGCATAGCCCGCGACCAGATCGAGGCTGACTGCGAGCAGCGCGAGGATCGCGATCTCGGCAAGCAATTCGAGCCCGAAATAGCCCGTGGTATAGGCGTGCAGCACCCCGGCCGCCGCGAGCAACAGCAGGGTCACCGTCTTGAGGTGGGTCTGTTGGAACATTCCTCAAGCCCTCGCCGGGAAAAGACCTTGCGGCCTGAGGATCAGCACCGCCGCGAGCATGATGTAGACGAGCACCGCCGACAGTTCCGGCGCCAGCACCGCCCCGAACGTCTCGATCGAGCCGACCAGCAGCGAACCGGAGATCGCCCCCTTGAGGCTGCCGAGTCCGCCGACGACGACGACGATCAGCGTCGGGATGAGAATGTCGGTTCCCATGTTCGGCTCGACCGACAGGATCGGTCCGGCAACGACACCGGCGAGCCCGGCGAGCGCGCAGCCAAGGCAGAAGACCGCAAAGAAGACCTTTTCGACATCGACGCCGAGACAGGCCGCCATTGCCTCGTTGTCGACACCTGCCCGGATCATGGCACCGAACTGGGTACGCGAGAGAACCAGCCAGAGCCCCACGAGAACCATCAGGCCGAGGACGATGACGAAAAGCCGGTATGCGGGGTAGGGATTACCGAGGATCGAAACACGGCCCGAGAAAACCTCCGGTGCGGAAAAGCTCAGCGCGATGTCCCCCCAGCCCATGCGGAAGATGTCGAGGAAGACGAAGATCAGCCCGAATGTCACCAGCACCTGGTTCATCGGGCCGAGCTGACGCATGTGGCGCACGAGGCCGAGATAGAGCAGGGCGCCGACCACGGTGACCGCGAGCGGGGCGAGAAGGAATGCCGCCCAGTAGTTGCCGGTCGCACCCGCGATGCTGAAGCCGATGAAAGCGCCGAGCGCATAGAAGGCACCGTGCGCCAGGTTGACGAAGTGCAGGAGCCCGAAGATCACCGTCAGGCCGATCGACAGGAGAAAATAGAGCATCGAGAGCTGCAGCGCGTTGAGCGTCTGCACGATCCAGAAGCTGGCTTCGGTTGTCATCCGCGCGCTCGTCCGGTCCCGATCGGAAGGAAAGAATAAACGTCGAGCCGCGCTCGCCAACGCGCCGGAGCCGGAGCGATCACGAGCCGGGAGGCGGCCTTCATCGCCTCCCGGTCGATTGATCGCCGCTGCTACTGCAGCTTGCAGCCCATCGGTTCGTCACGGACGTTCTCGACGACGCCCACCACCTTCTGCGTGAGCCCGCCCTCACCTGCGACGGTCTCGAAGATGTAGATGTTCTGGACGATGTTGTTGGTCGCCGGATCGATCTGGAAGGGACCACGGGGCCCCTCGAACTTGACCGCCGAGAGGGCACGCGCGAGCGCCTCACTGTCGCCGGGGTTGGTCTTGAGCGCCTCGACGAGCGCACGGCCGGCGTCGTAGCCCTGCACCGCATACTCCGACGGCACCCGGTTGTACTTGGCCTTGAAGACCTCGACGAACTCCTTGTTCGCCGGCGTATCGATCGTCGGCACGTAATGGAGCGAGGCGATCACACCCTCGGCCGCCGGCCCTTGCGCGTTGACGTAGAGCGGGGAGGTCAGGAAGCCCGAGCCGTAGAGCTTCATTTTCCCTTTGACACCGAATTCGGCGTACTGCTTGACGAACGCGATCGCCTCACCGCCCGCATAGAAGACGAAAATGCCATCCGCGCCGGAGTTCATCGCCTTCGTCAGGTAGGGCCCGAAATCCTTGGTCTGGCGGAACGGGGTCCAGTCACTGCCGACGATCTCGCCGCCGACTTTGGTGAACTCCTTGCTGAACGTTTCGATCATCTGGTGACCGGCGGCGTAGTCGGCCGCGAGCGTGTAGATCTTACGCACGCCCTGGCTGTAGAGCCAGGAGCCCATCGGCCGGTTGACCTGACCGTTTGAGAAGGAAACGCGCACGATATAGCGGCTGCAGTTCTCACCCGTGGCGTCGTCGTTGCCGGCATTGGCGACAATCAGCGGCATTTTGGACTGGTCGATGAAGTCACGGATCGCCGCCAGCACGCCGGACGAGACGATGCCGACCATCACGTCGACCTTGTCCTCGAGCACCATCTTCTTGGCCTTGGCGAGCCCGACCGGCGGCTTGACCTCGGTGTCTTCGCGCACGATCTCGAAGGTCGCGCCGGCCTCCGCACCATGCCGCTCGAGCGCGAGCGCGAAGCCCTCGTCGATCTCCTTGCCGAGCGCGGCAAAGACGCTCGAATAGGGCAGCAGCAGCCCGACCTTGACGCTCTTGGCCTCCGCGGGAACCACGGCCATCGCCGTGGTCGCCACCAGCAGCCCGGCCGCCAGCGCCTGCAATGACTTCCTCATACGTTTCCTCCCAACTCGTTGATGGTTGGCGCGATCCTGATGGGCCACGTTCGCGCGACGCTAGGACAGCGCTCGCCGCAAATCAAGCATTATAATTCATGATCCATGGTGGGCGCCCCCATCGAACCGACGCACGCTCCGACAGGCAGCACTCCCGGATCGGACCGTCAACCACACCCGTCTCGTGACACCCAGCCCCGGCACCGAACCCACCGTGATGACCCTGCCACGGGACGCCAGGATCACCATCGAAGCCTCTTGCTGACCTCGGAGGATGATGCAATATAGTGCATATCAACCTGCCGTCGTCGCGCCCCGGCTCCAGGCCACTCGCCAGCCGCCGCGGCGGCAAGAGCAGGGTTTGCGGGCATCGACGGCTGATTGCCGTGCCGTGCCCCGTGTCAGGGAGGACGCCAAGTTGAATGACACGAACGGCAATGCGGCACGATATTTCGTCGACCGCCACGTGAGCGAAGGGCGCGGCGACAGGTCTGCATTCCTCGAAGGCGAGCGCACGCTGAGTTACGGGGACCTCGCCCGCCAGAGCGACCTCATGGTGGGGCTGCTCGCCCGGCACGGCATTCGTCGCGAGCAGCGGGTCGCCATGCTGGTGCTCGACACCATCGAGTTTCCCGTCATCTTCTGGGGCGCGATCAAGGCCGGGGTCGTGCCGGTGCCGCTCAACACGCTGCTCTCGCGCGACTATTACGAGTTCATCTTGCAGGACAGCCGCGCCCGCGCGCTCTTCGTTTCCGAGGCCCTGCTGGCGACGGTCGCCCCCATCCTCGGCCGCCTCGCCGATCTCGAACAGGTGTTCGTCATCGCCGCCGGCCCCGGCCCCAGCGCACCGGCCCGTCGAAGCTTCTGGGGGCGCGGCACTCAAGCCACCGCGCGCGCCGACGGCCACCTCGACTTTGCGAGCGAACTCGCCCGTGCCACCCCCGGCACGATGGTCGAGGCGTCCCCCGACGACTGCGCCTTCTGGCTCTACTCCTCCGGCTCGACGGGTTGGCCGAAGGGCGTGCGCCACGTTCACGAGAGCCTCGCGGCCACTGCCGACACGTATGGCGCCCAGGTGCTCGCCATCCGCAAGGACGACACCGTCTATTCGGCAGCCAAGCTGTTCTTTGCCTATGGTCTCGGCAACAGCATGACGTTCCCGATGTCGGTCGGCGCCACCACGGCGCTGCTGCCCACCCGCCCGACACCCGACAGCGTCTTTGCCACCTTCGCGCGCTATCGGCCGACCATATTCTTCGGCGTACCGACCCTCTATGCCGCTCTCCTGGCGGCGGCTGGCGGCGCGCGGCCCGCGGGCCTCGAGCGCTTGCGCCTCTGCGCCTCGGCCGGCGAGGCGCTGCCGGAGGACATCGGCAAGCGCTGGAAGGCGCTGACCGGAGCCGACATCCTCGACGGTGTCGGTTCGACCGAGATGCTCCACATTTTCCTCTCGAACGCACCCGGCAACGTCGTCTACGGCACTTCCGGAATTGCGGTCCCCGGCTATGACCTGAGGCTCGTCGACGAGGCGAACGAGGACGTCGCGGACGGTGAGGTCGGCGAATTGCTGGTCAAGGGTCCTTCGGCATCGGAGGGTTATTGGAATCAGCGCGCCAAGAGCCGCAGCACCTTCGAGGGACACTGGACCCGCACCGGCGACAAATACGAACGCCGTGCGGATGGACGCTACGTCTATTGCGGTCGCACCGACGACATGTTCAAGGTCGGGGGCATCTGGGTCTCGCCCTTCGAGGTCGAGCAAGCGCTGATCTCCCACCCCAGCGTGCTCGAAGCCGCCGTCATCGCCAGCGAAGACGCCGAGCACCTGTTGAAGCCCAAGGCATTCGTCGTCCTCAAGGCGGGCGAAAGCTCGCGCGACCTCGCCGAGGAACTGAAGGCACACGTCCAGGCCGCCGTCGGCAAATGGAAATATCCGCGCTGGATCGAATTCGTCTCCGAATTGCCGAAGACGGCGACAGGCAAGATCCAACGCTTCAAGCTGCGCGAGCTCGAGGAGCGCCCCAAGTGAACGGGCAGGGCGTGAGCTGGCAGAACTGGCGATCGATCGAAGCGCCGACACTCGACATGGACGGTGCCCGACTCGAATGCAGGGCTTGGGGCCCGCCGCCGCACGAGGCTCCGACCATCGTGCTCCTGCACGAAGGACTCGGCTCCATGGCGCTCTGGCGGGACTTCCCGAACCGTCTGGCCGAGGCGACCGGGCACGGCGTGTTCGCCTTTTCCCGCTTGGGCTATGGCCGCTCGGACGCCTGCGCGCTCCCCCGCCCGCTCGATTTCATGACGCACGAGGCGGTCGACGTCCTGCCCCGGGTGCTCGATGCGATCGGCTTTCGGCGCGGCCTCATCGTCGGGCACAGCGACGGCGCCTCGATCGCCGCCATCCATGCCGGAACCGTTGCCGATCCCCGAGTGACGGGCATCGTTCTAATCGCCCCGCATTTCTTCACCGAGCCGATGGGCCTCGCCGAGATCGCGAAGGCCCGGCAGGCATTCGACCACGGTGACCTGCGCACCCGCCTCGCCCGCTACCACGACCATGTCGATGCCGCCTTTCGCGGCTGGAACGACGTCTGGCTTCACCCCGATTTCGCCTCCTGGCAAATCACCGAACCGCTCTCGCGCATCGACCGCCCCGTCCTCGCCATCCAGGGACGAGGGGACCAGTACGGCACCCTCGCCCAGATCGAGATCGTCCGCGAGCTGGCGCGTGGCCCGGTCGAACTCGCGGTGCTGGAGGATTGCCGCCACGCCTGCCACATCGAGCAGCCCGAGCGGTTGATGACCTTGGTCGCGGGCTTCGCCGAACGCTTCGCCGGCCAAGGCGCACGCCCGTTGGTGGCAACCCATCGCGAGTCGAAGCCATGACGCGCGCGCGAACCGGTACAGGGCTCGGTGGACCGCTACCCTGGCCGGCCCTCCCCAACACACCGCACCGGCCGGGCTCGACCGCCCGTCCCGACGCCGACCACCCGGCCAGCCGCATGGCGCGGCGCGTCACGTCGGCCCCGACCGAAGCCGACTGGAGCAGCAACCACCCCTACCTCTACGGCCACGCCCTGCTGCGCGCCGGCTTCCATTGGGAGGCGCACGAAGTCTGGGAAGCCGTCTGGATGGCGAGCCGGCCGAACAGCCGCGAGCGCGCCCTCGTGCAGGGCCTCATCCAGGTGGCCAACGCCGCACTCAAATTGTCCATGGGTCGCCTCGGCGCCGGCAAGCGCCTCGCCCTGCTCGCGGCCGACCGCTTTCGCGATGCCGACCCGTCCGGATCGAAAGAGCCCCTTCTCGGAGTTCTGGTCGGACCGATCTCCAAGGAACTCGCCTCGCTGGCCGCGCGGATCGCCTCCCAAGGCTCCGGCACGACCGAAACCGCAGCCGACGCAGGGCAGATTCTCCAGGCGCTCCATGACGAGTTGACTTGCATTATAATGCACAATAGCGCACAAGTTGACGCCGCCCTGCACGAGGTAACCGCGCAGATCGCGTTGCCACCCGCACAGCAACTGCATTATAATACCTGATCCGACAGAGGGAGAGCCCGCGTGACCTTCATCGACTTCCAGACCGATCCCTCACGCTACCGCCACTGGCGCATCGAGCTGGATGGCGACGTCGCCCATCTCGTCATGGACGTCGCCGAAGATGGCGGGTTGCTCGGCGGCTACGAGTTGAAGCTCAATTCGTACGACCTCGGCGTCGACATCGAACTGGCGGACGCGGTGCAGCGCTTGCGCTTCGAGTATCCACAGGTGCGCTGCGTCGTCATCCGCTCGGGCAAGGAGCGCGTCTTCTGTGCTGGCGCCAACATCCGCATGCTGGCGGCCGCCGACCACGCCCACAAGGTCAACTTCTGCAAGTTCACCAACGAGACGCGCATCGCGCTCGAGGAGAACGGGTCGGCCTCGGGCCAGACCTACATTGCAGCCATCAGGGGCGCGTGCGCGGGCGGCGGCTACGAACTCGCCCTCGCGTGTGACCACATCATCCTCGCCGACGACGGCGCCTCGTCCGTGGCACTCCCGGAGGTCCCGCTGCTCGCCGTCCTGCCCGGCACGGGCGGCCTCACCCGCGTCACCGACAAGCGCAAGGTGCGCCGTGACCTCGCGGATGTTTTCTGTTCCATCGAGGAGGGCATCAAGGGGCGCCGCGCGGTGGAATGGCGCCTCGTCGATGAAATCGTCCCGAACTCACGCTTCGAGGAGATCGTCGCCGAACGGGCACGCGAGTTCGCCACCCGCTCGAGCCGCCCGGCCGGCGCGAAGGGCGTTGCCCTCACCCCGCTCGAGCGCACCATCGGCGCCGATACGATCACCTATTCGAGCGTAGAAGTCGCCATCGATCGGGCGGCCCGCCGCGCCAGCCTCACGATACATGGCCCCATCGATGCAGCCCCCGCCTCACCCGACGCGCTCGCCGAGGAGGGCGCCGGCAGCTGGATCATCCGCGCCGCGCGCGAACTCGACGACGCAATCCTGCACTTGCGCCTCAACGAGCTCGAGATCGGCCTCCTCGTCATCCGCACCGTCGGCGATCCGGCCGCCGTCCTCGCTCACGAAGCCGTCGTCCTCGGCCATCCCGAGCATTGGTTGGCCAACGAGGTGCGCCACCTCTGGCGGCGGGTCCTGAAGCGCGTCGATCTCACCGCGCGCTCGATCGCGACGTTCATCGAGCCGGGCTCCTGCTTTGCGGGCGTGCTCGCCGAACTCACCTTCGCCGCCGACCGCAGCTACATGGCGAGTGGCGAATTCGAGGGCGACAACCGGCCGGCAGCGACGCTCACACTCTCGCCGGCTAATTTCGGTCCCTTCCCGATGTCGAACGGCCTCTCGCGCCTCGAGACGCGCTTCCTCGGCGAGCCCGAGCGCATCGAGGCCGCGCGAAAGGCGATGGGCGATACCCTCGATGGCGATGCGGCCCGCGAGGCCGGCCTCGTCACCTTCGCCTTCGACGACATCGACTGGGCCGACGAGACGCGCATTTTCCTCGAGGAACGCGCCAGCTTTTCCCCCGACGCCATGACGGCGATGGAGGCGAATTTGCGCTTTGCCGGCCCCGAGACCATGGAAACGCGAATCTTCGGCCGCCTCACCGCCTGGCAGAACTGGGTCTTCCAGCGCCCCAACGCCGTCGGAGAGAAGGGCGCACTGAAGCGCTACGGAACGGGCGTTCGCGGCGAATACGACATGCGCCGGGTCTGAGAAGTCGAGGCCGCGACGAAACCACGGAGGAGAGGAATGCCCGAGGCCATCGATCTTGCAGCAAAGCTCGCCTCATTCAGCGAACACTAGTCCCCGAAGATCGTCTCGGCCTTCAATGGCCACGACATCATGGTCGTCAAGCTGAAGGGCGAATACGTCTGGCATGCCCACGAGAACACCGATGATTTTTTCCTCGTTCTCGAGGGCCGCATGCGCATCGAGACGGAGGCGGGTGACGTACACCTCGAGAAGGGAGGACTCTACGTTGTCCCCAGGGGTGTCCGCCACCGCCCGGTCGCCGACGAGGAGGCGCACGTGCTGCTGATCGAGATCGCGGGAGAACCCAACACTGGCGACAGCACCGAGCGTGCGGCTGCCGTCAAGACGCGTATCTGAGTGCCGCCCGCCGGCCGAACGAGAGAGGAACGAGCGATGCATGACCTCATCAACGTCAGTTACGACACGCTGATCCCGAACAACGTCAGCCTCTCGAGCGACCGGCGGGTTCTGAAAGCGCTGGAGAAGTGGCACCCCGGTTACATCAACTGGTGGAACGACATGGGCCCCGAAGGCTTCCAGGAGAGCCTCGTCTATTTGCGCACGGCCGTCAGTGTCGACCCCAAGGGCTGGGCGAAGTTCGATTATGTCCGCATGCCCGAGTACCGCTGGGGCGTGCTGCTGGCACCGCAGGTCGAGGACCGGCGCGTGCCTTGCGGCGAGCACCTCGGCGAGCCCGCCTGGCAGGAGGTGCCGGGAGAATATCGCGCCATGCTGCGCCGGCTCATCGTCATCCAGGGCGACACCGAGCCCGCCTCCGTCGAGCAGCAGCGCCATCTCGGCAAGACCGCTCCCTCCCTCTACGACATGCGCAATCTCTTCCAGGTGAACGTCGAGGAGGGCCGTCACCTCTGGGCCATGGTTTACCTCCTCCACAAGTACTTCGGTGCCGACGGACGCGAAGAGGCCGATGAGTTGCTGCGCCGCCAGTCCGGCTCGGCCGAAGCGCCCCGCATGCTCGGGGCCTTCAACGAGGAGACGCCCGATTGGCTCTCCTTCTTCATGTTCACCTATTTCACCGACCGCGACGGCAAGATGCAGCTCGAGGCCCTCGCCCAGTCGGGTTTCGATCCCCTCTCGCGCACCTGCCGCTTCATGCTGACCGAGGAGGCGCATCACATGTTCGTCGGAGAGACGGGCGTCGGGCGCACCATCCAGCGGACCTGCGAGGCGATGAATGAGGCCGGCATCGAGGACCCCTACGACATCGCGGCCGTTCGCGCTCTCGGCGTCATCGACCTGCCCACCATCCAGAAAAAGGCGAACCTGCACTATACTCTTTCCCTCGACCTCTTCGGCTCGGAGGTCTCGACGAATGCGGCAAACGCCTTCAACGCCGGCATCAAGGGCCGCTACCAGGAGGCGCGTCTCGACGACGATCATCGGCTCTCCGGTGCGACCTATCCCGTGCGCCTCTTGAAGGATGGCGCGATCATCGCCGAGGACATGCCCGCGCTCTCGGCGATCAATATGCGGCTGCGCGACGACTACAGCCGCGATGCCGGCGGCGGCGTCAAGCGCTGGAACCAGATCATCGAAAAGTCCGGCATCGCCTTCGAGCTCAAATTGCCGCACGAGGGCTTTCACCGGCAGATCGGCGCCTTTACGCGCGCGCCGATCACCCCCGAGGGTACGGTTCTCGGAACCGAGGAGTGGAATGCGCGGCGCGACGAGTGGCTTCCCTCCAAGGCCGACGGCGACTTCATCCAGTCGCTCATGAAGCCGCAATGGGAGCCCGGCAAGTATGCCGGTTGGATCGCCCCACCCCGCGTCGGCATCGACAACAAGCCCGGCGATTTCGAGTACGTGAAGCTCCACATGGCCTGATTGGCACCTCTGCCCCGGCGTCCACCCCTGCGGTCGGATGCTGGGGCGCCGCCCCCCTGCCTGGCATGACGCAAAGGGATTGAAACGGGACGATGACGACGCACAGCCCCATCAAACAGCACCTGATCGACCCCGAGATTTGCATCCGCTGCCACACCTGTGAGGAGGCGTGCCCGGTTGGCGCCATCACGCACGACGACCAGAACGTCGTCGTCGACGCCACCAAGTGCGAGTACTGCATGGCGTGCATCGCGCCGTGCCCGACCGGATCGATCGACAACTGGCGCGTCGTCCTCTCCCCCTATTCGCTCGAAGAGCAGCTCTCGTGGAGCGAGTTGCCGGCCCAGGAAACGCTCGCCGCCCCCGATGGCAGCGGCGACGCTCCGGGCACGATCGAAGCGCTCGAAGGGGAAATCGAGCGGCTCCTCTCCGAAGCTCACGCCGGCGCGGGCGGGCCGGCACGCGCCCCTGCGTCCGCCTCCAAGGCCACGGTCAACCTTTACAGCCGCACCCACCCCGCCATAGCCGTCGTCCAGGGAAATTATCGCCTCACCGGTGAGGCCGCCGACAGTGACGTCCGCCACATCATTCTCGACCTCGGCCAGCAGGTCTTTCCCGTCCTCGAGGGCCAGAGCGTCGGCGTGCTCGCGCCGGGTCTCGATGGCAATGGCGAGCCGCATCGCATCCGCCTCTATTCCGTCTCGAGCCCACGCGACGGCGAACGGCCGAACACCAACAATCTCTCCCTGACGGTGAAGCGCGAGCCGGGCGGGGTCTGCTCGAACTTCCTCTGCGACCTCGCCAAGGGCGACGAGGTCCGCCTGACAGGGCCATTTGGCGCAACCTTCCTGATGCCAGACGACCCAGCCGCCCGCCTCGTCATGATCTGTACCGGGACTGGTTCGGCCCCGATGCGCGCCTTCACCATGCGCCACCGCCGCACGCAGCCGGACGCGCGCGGTCGCCTCCATCTCTACTTCGGCGCCCGCACCCCCGAGAGCCTGCCCTATTTCGGTCCCCTCAACAAGATTCCCGCCGACGTCATGGATCGCCACCTGGTTTTCTCGCGCGTTCCGGGGCATGAGAAGGAATACGTCCAGGATCGCATCGCGCGTGAGGCCGGACGGCTCGGCCCGCTGCTTGCCGATCCCGGAACGCACATCTACATCTGCGGCCTCAAGGCCATGGAGGCGGGCGTCGACGCCGCCCTCTCGGGCGTTGCCCAGGCCGCCGGCCGGGACTGGGGCGATCTCAAAGCCGCGATGCGCCGTCAGGGCCGCTACCATGTGGAGACCTATTGATGGCCAAGGGCATGCGCATGCCACCGCCGGCCGGCGACTTTCCGATGCCCGCCGAACCTCCCCCGGTCGGCCCTTGGCGCCACGTCCAGACCATCGGATGGGCGGAATGCGACGTCGCCCAGATCGTCTACACCGGCACGATGCCCCGCCTCGCGATCACCGCGATCGACGCATGGTGGACCGCCGTCACGGGCGCCGATTTCTACCGCCTCAACCTCGAGTATGGCATCGGCACGCCCTTCGTCCACATGAGCTTCGACTTTCGCTCACCCGTAACGCCCCGCCACCCGCTCGAGTGCATCGTCGGCGTTGCGCGGATCGGCAATTCCTCCGTGACATACGATGTGACCGGCCGACAGGCGCAAGCCCCTTGCTTTCAAGCGCGCCTCGTCTCGGCCTTTGTCGAAGCGGGCACCTTCACGAAGATCGCCATCCCGCCGCGCCTGAGGGAGAGGATCGCCGCCACGTGCGCCGCCCCCTCCCCCATCACCGGCCGGCTGGACTGACCGCGAGTTTGGAGAGGCATGGAGTTCTGAGATGGGCAGGCCAAGGGCAAACGTCTTGAACCTCCATGGCGTCGCACGGGACGAGACCGGCGAGGATGGCGGGGCGGACGACGGCGTCGGCGCCTTCCTCACCGCGGTCGGCGAGCGCGTCCATGCGTGCCGGACGCGAAAGGGCCTTTCCCGGCGCACGCTCTCCCAGAAGTCGGCCGTCTCCGAGCGCTACCTCGCCCAACTCGAGGCAGGCGCCGGTAACATCTCGATTTCCCTCCTGAGGCGCATCTCACTGGCACTCGACGTGCCGATCGAGTGGCTGCTCGCCGAGGAGGATCCCTGGCTCTCGGACACCCACGCCATCCTCGCCCTCTACCGTCATGCGAGCCCCGCCCAGAGGCGCAAGGTCCAGCAGATTCTCGATCCGGCCCTCGCCGGTGATCCCCGGGCCCGCCGCATCGCCTTCATCGGCTTGAGGGGAGCGGGAAAATCGACGATCGGACAGCTCTGTGCCGCCCGCCTCGATGCACCGTTTCACGAACTCAACGCCGAGATCGAACTGGTCGGCGGCATGCCGGTTCAGGAGATTTTCGCCCTCTACGGACAGGAGGGCTACCGGCGCCTCGAGCGCCAGGCGATCGAGCAGATCGCGGCGACCCACGACCGCGTCGTCCTGGCGGTTGCGGGAGGCATCGTCTCCGAGCCCGAAACCTTCGATTTCCTCTTGAAGAATTTCCATGCCATCTGGCTGCGCGCCGCCCCGACCGACCATCTCGAGCGGGTCCGCGGCCAGGGCGACGAGCGCCCGATGGCCGAGAGCGCGGCTCCCCTCGCCGAACTCCAGGACATCCTGCGCAGCCGCGAGGCGCTCTATGCGCGCGCGCGCGCCGTCGTCGAGACCAGCGGCCGCACCGTCGAGCGGACCCTGGCGGACACCCTCGACGTGATCTCGGCGCTCGGCATCTCCGGACCGCGTTGAGCGGTCCGTTTCAGTTCTTGCCCCCCTTGCCGCGCGAGGATTTCAACCCCTTTCCCTGGCCGGCACCATCATCGAGGTCGGCAACCCCACAGATCGCCCTCAGCGCCTTCCAATCCGCCTCCTCGAGTGCGGGACGCGCCTCGTAGGCCCCCTGATCGCGGATCGCGACAATGCGTTCGGCAACCGCCGGATGCGTGCTCAACAGTTCGAGCCCGCTCGCGAGCGTTGAGTTTCCGGCCTCCCCGGTGTCCTTCGTGATGCGCTCGAAGAAATCGCCGAGCGGTGCCGGTGAGATACCCGCCGCCCTGAGGAGACGAAGGCCCTCCTCGTCCGCCTCACGCTCGGCATCGCGCGAGTAGCGCAGTTGTAGGAGCAGCGCCCCGGCCGAAGCCAAGGTGTCCGAGCCGCCCGCAAAGACGATCTTGGCCGCGACGGTCAGCCCGAGCGCGCGCACCATGGCGGTCTCGGGGTGCAGATGAACCGCATGTCCGATCTCGTGGGCGAGAACACCGGCCACTTCGTCCGGCGACTGCGCGTTCGTCACGAGGCCCTTGGTCAGCACCACGCGTCCGCCGGGCAGCGCGAAGGCATTGTTGATGTTCCAGTCGACAACGTCCACGTCGAAACGCTGCATCGGCCCGGCGTTCTCGGTCAGACGCGAGACGAGGCGCTCGACGGCCGCGTTTCCCTCCGTCGTGTCACAGATCTTTCGCTCGCTCGCCACCGCCAGGAACACGCTCTCACCCGCCTTCTCCCGAAAACTCGACGGCATCAGGTTGGCGAGCGCGCGCGCCGGTGAAAGATCGAAGGCCCAGAAGACACCCGCGACGACCGCGACCCCGGCAGCCACCGCCAGCCCCGGCCGCGCAAACCGCCAGAGGTGAGCCTTGCGCCCGACGTGCGGCATCCGCGCGAGAAGGGCCTCGGCGAAATCGTCGTCCTCGATGAAAAGCGCGGTGCCCGGAGATGTCCTGGAATGCAACAACACGTCGAGGTGGTGGCGCCGCACCGGCGCCGAGGTCCAGACCGAATCGATCGGCCAGACTTCCTCGCGACCGGTATCGCCACGCGCCACCCGGATGCCGTTCGCGGCAAAACTGACACGCGCCTGATAGCTGGCGGCCGTCTTGCCGTCGCTGAGACGGGCCGTGTAGGTCTTGAGATCAGAACGGGTCAATGTCGAATGCCTCCGCCAGTCCCTCGCCTGTCCGGTCGAGGACACGCTTGTTCTGTACGATGGATGAAAAGTCGATCGGCCCCTCGACGCTGAACCGCTCGACGAAGTAGCGCATCAATCGCGCCTGCGCGACGGGCCTCAGGATCGTCAGCGAGAACACGACGAGCAGGAAATTGCTGACCACGATCCAGACCAGCCCGAGGGCGTGCACGTCCAGCCGCAATTTTGCGCCCATGAACGTCGTCTGTTCCGCGAAATAGCGGAAAACCTTGGCATTGTAGAGGGCGCTGAGGATCGCATAGCAGAGATAGATGAAAAGCCCGATCGCGATGAATGCGCCGATCGCGATCCCGTCGGGAGCCTCGAACGTCTTTTCCATGCGCTCGGGATCACCTTGCGCCAGGAAAGCCGCCATCCCCGCGAAGGCCGCGATCGCGACGAAGTAGAGCACGATCACCCCGATCCAGAGGACCGTGAAGCGCGGATAGAGCGGCCCGGCCTTGCCCGTGTAGGTGAAGCGCTTGTCCCCGAAGACCATTTCGTTGGTCAGGATCCGATTGAGGTAGTTGGTCTGCCAGGGCACCAGCCAACCCATGGTGAACGGCATCGCCAGCGTCGACCAGAATTGCGACAGCCCATAGGTGAGCGCCGAGCCCTCCATGGTTCCCCGGATGCCGCGGAACATGGTGCGCGACAGCCGGTAGCGCCGGGCGCGATAGACGGCGACGCCGATCAGGAAGAAAATGACGATGTAGAGGACGACGGTGGCGAGGATCACCCAGGGCGAGTTCGGCCCGAGGTAGATCTGCAGCCCGAACATCGCCAGCGCGACAGGCAGGAAAAAAAGTCCGATGACGATGAGCATGCCGTAGAAGAGCTCGCGCCCCGTCCCGGTATAGACGAGCGGTTCATCGTTGATGCGCACCGACGCCCAGATGCGCCGCCGCACCTCGGCCTTGCCCCAGAAATAGTAGATGCCCACCGTCAGCACCATGAGCGCGAAATTGAGGAGGCTGAGGACGATGAGATCGCTCGACTTGCCGCGCCAGGTGAAGACGACCGGTTCGCCGCGCTCCGCCTCGGTCGGGCCGGAACCCGCACCGGCGCCCTCGGAGGTCGCAACGCCGGCCGGCGCTGCCGGTTGACCGTCACGTTCCCTGTTCCAAGGTCCGATCGTCTCGAGCGACGGATCCCCCATCGACTCCTCCTTCGCCTTTTCCGAGCGATCCGCCCGAGCCGGATGCCCAGGCCCCGGCCAGCGCCGGCATGTGCTGAAACAGCTACCCGTATTCTGGAACCCCGAGAGGCCGCAATGCACGCGCTGCGGCATCCATTCGCCCGAGGCCCGGCGATCTCCACTCGCCGCCAGGAAATTGCCCCATCACCGCCAAGTGCCAGCCCGCTTCCCCGAATATCCCATCCTGGCTGAAACGAAGTGTTGCAATTCCAGCGGTTGGGTACCCCATGCGACTGCTCTTGGGAATGATGTTCATCGTCCTTGGCACCGGCTTCGTCGTCACGACGATCGGTGCTGCCAATCTCAATGATGCCGAACACGTCCGGCAGAATCTCGTCGTCCTCGGCCAGTCGGGCGCGGTGATCGCGGCCCTTCTGGCGCCCGCCCTCGTTTACATGGCGAGCATGGTGGTCGAGCGGGCCTGCCGGCTCGTTGGCTGGCAGGGCATCGCCGCCGCCGGGCTGCTCGTGCTGGTCGGCGCCGGCGCCTATGTCGCACAGCGCCTCGGACTGCCCATACCGGCGTTCTCGTGACACTGCGGGGCGGCACTGTTGCAGATTGGCAATCTGTTGCGGGTCCGTCACAAACCACGGGACCAACGCCGCTTTTGCGCCATAAACCGGTTCAACAGTTGCAGCAGCTATCGGGTGCGGCCTCGCGACTCGCCGGTGCTGCGGGGTGCGGCACGGCAATTGCCCGGCAACATTGAGAATTTGGATCGGTCCGGTCATAGAGTGGGCGAGGCGGCACTGCGCCGTCGTCCGACATCATGACAACGCCGACCGAGGGATATTATGAACGCCAGGACGTTCGACAAGTCGAAGCTGCCGAGCCGCCACGTCACGGAGGGACCCGAGCGTGCGCCACACCGCTCCTACTATTACGCGATGGGGCTCACCGAACAGCAAATCCACCAGCCGTTCGTCGGCGTCGTTTCCTGCTGGAACGAGGCCGCCCCGTGCAATATCGCGTTGATGCGGCAGGCGCAGTCGGTCAAGGCGGGCGTCGCCGAGAGTGGCGGCACCCCGCGCGAGTTCTGCACCATCACCGTGACCGACGGTATCGCCATGGGCCACCAGGGCATGAAGTCGTCGCTCGTCTCGCGCGATGTCATCGCCGATTCCGTCGAATTGACCATGCGTGGCCACTGCTACGACGCCATGGTTGGCCTTGCGGGCTGCGACAAGTCGCTGCCGGGCATCATGATGAGCATGGTGCGCCTCAACGTGCCGTCGGTCTTCATGTATGGCGGCTCGATCCTGCCGGGCCGCTTCCGCGGCCGTGACGTCACCGTGGTCGACGTCTTCGAGGCCGTCGGCAAGCACTCGTCGGGCGAGTATTCCGACGCCGATCTCCACGAACTCGAGTGTATCGCCTGCCCGAGTGCCGGGGCTTGTGGCGGCCAATTCACCGCCAACACCATGGCCTGCGTTTCCGAGGCGATCGGTCTTGCGCTGCCCGGCTCGGCCGGCGCGCCCGCACCCTACGAGAGCCGCGACGAATACGCCCTCGAGAGCGGCAAGGCGGTGATGCGACTGCTCGCCAGCGGCATCCGCCCGCGCGACATCGTCACGCGCAAGGCGCTCGAGAATGCCGCGACCATCGTTGCCGCCACCGGCGGCTCGACGAACGCTGCTCTCCACCTGCCGGCGATCGCGCACGAGGCGGGCATCGTTTTCGATCTCTTCGACGTCGCGGAGATCTTCAAGCGCACGCCCTACATCGCCGACCTCAAACCCGGCGGAAAGTACGTCGCCAAGGACGTCTTCGAGGCCGGTGGCGTCTCCATGATCCTGCGCGCATTGCTCGATGGCGGCTATCTGCACGAGGATTGCATCACGGTCAGCGGCAAGACGATCAAGGAGAACATCGCCGACGTCGCCTTCAACCACGACCAGGATGTCATCTATCCGGTCTCCAAGGCGCTGTCGCCGACGGGCGGCGTTGTCGGGCTTCGCGGCTCGCTCGCGCCGGAAGGTGCGATCGTCAAGGTCGCGGGCATGAAGAACCTGCGCTTCAGCGGTCCCGCGCGCTGCTTCAACTGCGAGGAGGACGCGTTCGCGGCGGTCGAAGCGGACCGGATCAAGGCCGGCGAGGTCATCGTGATCCGCTACGAAGGGCCCAGGGGCGGCCCCGGCATGCGCGAAATGCTCTCGACGACGGCCGCACTCTACGGTCGCGGCATGGGCGACAAGGTGGCGCTCGTGACGGACGGACGTTTTTCCGGCGCAACACGCGGCTTCTGTATCGGCCACGTCGGTCCGGAAGCGGCCGTGGGCGGGCCGATCGGCCTGCTGCGCGACGGCGACACCATCACCATCGACGCCGAGGCGGGCACCATCGACGTGGCGCTCGATGCGGCGGAACTCGAAAAACGGCGGAAGGCCTGGAAGGCCCCCGCCAATCCCTATCAGAGCGGCGTGCTTCGCAAGTACGCCGAGCAGGTCGGCCCCGCCCGTTATGGCGCGGTCACCCATGGCGGAGGCCAGGCGGAAGTTGAGTGCTACGCGGACATCTAAGGCCCTGGCGGCGCTCTGCGCCGCCACCAGCCTGTTCTTTGCGGCCCCGGCCGTTGCCCAGAGTCTGGGTGACGGCCTGGTGTTCCCGAACGCCGAGATCGCGTTCCGCGCCGGCGCGAGCGCCGTCGACCACCGGGAGCCGGATCTCGCGATCCCGGCCCTGGAGTTCGCCGCCGGGCGCGGCCACCTTCGCGCCAAGTACCTGCTGGCGCACGTCCTCGGGACAGGCGTCGGCCCGCATGTCGACCATCCCCGCGCGTTCCAGTTCTATTCCGAGATCGCTGCGCTGTTCTCCGATATCGATGTCTGGAGCAACGACGACCGCATCCCGCTGGTCGCTCGCGCCCTGTTCCGGGCGGCCCTTTACATGCGCGACGGCATTCCTTCGGGCCGTCTCGAGTCGGACCCTGTCACCGCGCGCTTCATGTTCGAGCGTGGCGCCACGGTCTTTGGCGATCCCTACGCCCAATTCGAGCTGGCCAAGATGCTGCTCGCCGGTCAGGGCGGGCAGGGCGATGTTCAAGCCGGCCTCTCTTGGCTCAAGCAGCTCTCGCGCGACGGATTCATCGAGGCTCAGGCTCATCTCGCCGACCTGCTCTGGCGCGGTGAGCATACCTCCGCGAACCCGGTCGGCGCGCTGATGTTGATCACCATTGCGCTCGACAATGCCGGGAGTGCCGACACGGTTTGGCTCAGTGAGCGGCACCACCAGATTTTCTGCAGCATGGCGCCCGAAGCGCGCGCGGCCGCCAGCAAGCGCGTGCTCGCCTGGCGCGAGCGCTACCGCCGCCGTCTGCCCCTTTCGAGCCGCAAGGACGACGATGGCTTCGTCGTCGGCCATTTCGTGCGCTTTTGTGACGACGGCTCGCGGGTTGCCGGCCCCCCCGCCGGCAGCGTGCCTGGCAGCCATGTGCCATCCTCGAGCGAGGGTGTGGTTCCGGCGCGCCCACTGCCGCCGTTGATGGGCCTGACGAGCGAGGGCGAAACGAACCTGGAACCGGCTTCGCCGCAGCGCTCGCCGCTGCGTGGTTTCATTCCCTCGCTGGATGGCTATATCGGCGGTGGCGACTAGCCAGCGATCGCCTCACACTCGGCAGTGCATGCCCCGAGCATTGTGAGGGCTGGCGTACGGCGCGCGGCTCGGGCGCCGTGTGGCGCGTCGCGATGTCGCAAGGCTCGCCCCGAAGGTCGGGCTGTCGGCACCGAGCCGGTCAGGGTCATCGTCGAGCGCCCTCCAAGGCGCTCGCCCCCACCCCCTTCGATATCACTCCGAGCGCGTCTCGATCTCCACGGTCCAGCCGCCGCTGCCGGTCGGCACGGCTCCTGTATCGTCCACGACGACCTCTTCGACCACCGTCGTGCCCCACCACTTCTCGCGCACCAGCTCGAGGTATTCCTCGCTGTCGTGGAGTTGCACACCGAGCGAGAGATCGGCTGCCGAAAGCCGTCCTATGGCAGCCAGCAGCGCGTAGGAGGACACCACCAGATCCCGGCGTGTCCCGACGATCGCCACTTGTGCATCGAGCAGTTCCTGCTCGGCGTCGAGCACGTCGAGGAGCGTCCGCTGGCCGACCCTCTGCTCTTCCCGCACGCCCGTGAGCGCTGTCTGGTTCGCCTCGACGCGGATCAGATCCGATTCGAGCTGGGCCCGGAACGACTGCAATTGCGACCACGCCGCGATGACTTCCGAGCGCGCCAAGAGACGCGCCTGCTCGATGTCCATGAAGCGCCCGTCGGCATTCTGGCGCGCCTGCCTCACCCGTGCCGAAACCTCGCCCGCCTGATAGATCGGCACCCGGACACGGCCGGTCAGCGTCGCCACCTCTCGGTCGTTGATCGTCCTGGAGGGATCGAACGTCTGCGAGTAGTTGGCCTCGAGGTTCACCTCCGGCAGAAACTCACCATAGATGCGGTCGACGGTGCGCTGCGCCGCCTGCTCGACGAACACCGCGGACGTGACCGTCGGGCTCTCGCCCATGGCGATCTCGACGGCCTCGTCGAGACTGTGCGGAATGAGGCTTTCGATCGGCGTTGCGGCCCTGAGGTTGCCAGGCGGGAAGCCGACGACCCGCTCGAAGGCGGCGCGGCTCGACTTCAGATTGGCGTTCGCGAGCTCGAGCTGCGAGCGGGCGAGGGCCGCGCGCGCTTTGGCCTGCGAAACGTCTGTGCGGGTCACTTCGCCGACCGCGAAGCGGTCCTGCGTTGCCGCCTCCTCGCGCCGCAGCACCACCACGTTGTTCTCGCGCAACTGCACGATAGCCTGGTCGCGCAGAACGTTCATGTAGACCGTGACCGCCGACAAGAGCAGGTCCTGCTCGGTCAGCCTGAGGCGCTCGCGAGCGGCCTTCACGGTGAGTTCCGCCTCCCGCACCGCGTTCACCGTGCGGTAGCCCCGGAAGATCGGTTGCGTCACCGTCAGCGAGTACGACTTCGGATTGATCGTGCCGTCGCTCGGCGACGAGGGATTGGTATCGGTCCACTGCCACTCGATCTCGCCGTTCGCCGAAACGGTCGGGCGATAGCCGGAGCGGGCCCTTGCCACCTCCTCGTCCGTGCCGCGCAGTCGGGCGCGCTCGCCCTTGAGGATCGGGTTGTTGGAATAGGCGGCCGAAAGCGCCTCCTTGAGGGTGACGGCCTCGGCCGACCCTACCGCGAGCGGCAACGAAGACACCACCGCGACGCCTGCGAGCAGCGCGGCTCTGAAGACGCGGCTGCACCGAGCAGTCGTCCAGCGCCCCCTCCTGGGGTCGATCGTCGCCGGTGCTTTCCACATGCCTTGTCGCGTCCTGTCGTTTTGCTCGGAACAGCGTTTTGTTAGCGAATCCAACAGCTCGCCCATCCATGGAAGCCATGGTTGAGTGCCATTATCAACAGGGGGGCGGCGACCTCCCCCCGTTCATCGCGCCCTAGCGCAATCCAGCAACAGCTGTTGGAGCCCAACGGCGGGCCCGCTATGGCGCCGATACCGTCAGGGTGGGGTGAACCGGTTAAGAGATCGTGAACCCATGCTCCATCGCGGGACGGCATGGTGCACGAGCGAGCGAGCGCGCGTGCCGAGCCCAGCCGAGAGGGCCGCAGCGAACGCCGGGCGGGCGGTCGATCACTGATCGAGAGTATCGATACGGGGCACGGCTGGAGCAGCGCAGGACCGGACCGCGTGCATCGACGCCCGGCCGCCCTTCGGAAACGGATTTAGAAAACGAACCCGCGCGGCCTGCGAAAGCCCGGCAACACAGGCCCCGAACAGGAAAACACGGCCCGTCCGCTCAATCGCCCGCCGGCTGCCTCGAATACCGTCGCGCGACCGGCCCCACCCTCGCCGACGATGGCAACAAGCCGTGCGCCGGGCTTGAGCTGCGCGGCGAAGGTTTCCGGCACGAACTCCACGCAGCCATTGAAAATAATGGCATCGTACGGCCCGCCGGCCGCATAGCCGTCCTCCAACGGCCCGGTGACCGTGGAGACCGAGAGCGCCCCGATCCGCGCCAGAGCCTCGTTCGCCGTGGCCGATAGCTCGGCATCCACCTCGAGACTGACGACCCCGCCCGCGATTCGAGCGAGCAATGCCGCCCCGTAGCCGGTGAGCGTACCGACCTCGAGCACCAGATCGTCCGCCTCCACACCGGCGAGTTGGATGAGGCGAGCATGCACCATCGGCCTCGGCAGCGCCCTCGCGGACGAGCCGCTGCCCGCCACCACCAGTTCCTCGTCCATGTAGGCCAGCGACTTCATCGCCGCCGGCACGAACTGCTCGCGAGCCACCTCCTGCATCGCGCGGATGACCCGCCGGTCGGTGACGTCGTAAGTCCGCACCTGAGATTCGACCATGTTCTCGCGCTGCACGGCACTGTCGATCATCGTGGTCCCTCGTATCCGGGCGGCCCCGTTCGCTATCCCGCCGGCTTGGCAGGAAGCGTCATCCAACGCCACGGCGATAGCCCCAAGCCACCCCCTGCGGCAACCCTGACGATTGTCGCCCACAGCCGAACACCGCATTCGACCGCATCGCTCGCCGGTGCGTCGAGCGCACCGAACGATGCGACCAGCCGTTCATGACATGCGCACCATGCCAGCGATCACCGTTGACATCGCCGGGGGGACGTCCTTTATGAGGGTCCGCCGTGCATCACCTTCCGGCCGCAGCCCTGGCGCGCGGCTGGCGCGGCGCGCGGAAGGCCACGTGGCGGAGTGGTGACGCAGCGGACTGCAAATCCGTATACCCCGGTTCGATTCCGGGCGTGGCCTCCACGACTTCCAACCGATGGTCGTTTGCCGACCGACAGCGCCCGGCGCGTTGGCTCAGGGCGCGACTGCTCCGAGATCGCCACAGCCCGGCGCAAAGGGGCTGGATTTCCGATCGGCCATCACCTATAAGCCGGGCTCGCCCTTGCTGCGGCGCACTGCGGCACACCGTATTCCCCGGTAGCTCAGTGGTAGAGCAATCGGCTGTTAACCGATTGGTCGCTGGTTCGAATCCGGCCCGGGGAGCCACCACTTCGCAAGGCGGCACAGCACGGCGGACCGCACCCTGGCTCCCGCTGCGGGACACATGGTTCCCGCTGGGCAGGCCAATCGCGACGCTCACCCCATCGATTGCCACCATTTGGCGGCCTCCCGACGCGCCCGAACCGTCGAATTGGCCCCCAGCTCGGCCTCTCCGCATGCGCCACTTGCCCAAGGCGGCAACACTTAGTGCCTCCCGGCATGGCGCAACGCACAAAGATTGTGCGACGCAACAAAACCCCTTGCTGTCGGACGGCGGCGGGTCGAAATTGGCTCTCGAAACGTCACATGGCGTTTCCTCCCATTCCAACTGGCCCCGGCCCGAGCGATCGGCGTCGGGGCTTTTTTTCGTTGAAATCGGCAGGCTCGGCCGGCAACGCCATTGCGCCGGCCGGGAGGCGGCTTCGTGCCGAGTGCCCTACCAGGGCATTGCCAGTGCCTCGAGGCCCTCGTACGTGGTGCCGGTTTCGGCATCGACCTCGATCAACCGCACACGGTAACCCCAGAGCCGCGCCACGTGCGCCAGTACACGCTCGGCCTCCTTGCGCTCGAGGCGTTTGCCATCGCGAACGACGTGCTTCAGCACCAGCCGGCGACTGCCTTTGAGGTTGGCTTCCACGACCTGGATGTCCGGGTCCTGGTGGCCGGGATCGTACTGGCGCGCCAGTGCCCGGCGGACATCGCGATAGCCCTCTTCTTCGTGGATCGCATCGACCCGCATGAAGGTGCTGGTCGTGTCGTCCGAGAGCGCGAACATGCGGAAGTCGCGGATCACCTTCGGGCTGAGGTACTGCAGCACGAAGCTCTCGTCACGATAGTCCGCCCACGCACTACGCAGCGTTGCGAGCGCGTCCCCGTTGCCGGCGATGCCCGGGAACCAGTCGCGGTCCTCCGCCGTCGGCTCCTCGCAGATGCGCTGGATGTCGCGCATCATGGCAAAGCCGAGAGCATAGGGGTTTATGCCGGAAAAACGCCGGTCGTCGAAATCGGGCTGCGTGACGACCGAGGAATGCGAGTGCAGGAATTCGAGGATCGAGCCTTCCCCGATCCGCCCGGCCTCGTAGAGCCGGTTGAGGATCTCGTAGTGCACGAACGTCGCGCACCCCTCGTTCATCAGCTTGGTCTGGCGCTGCGGATAGAAATACTGGGCGTTGCGCCGCACGATCGCGATGAGTTCGCGCTGCCAGTTCTCGAGCTTGGGCGCAAAGCGCTCGAGGAACAGCAAGAGGTTTTCCTCCGGAAGTCCGAGTTCCGGCCCGTCTCCCCCGTTCTCGGAATCGGCCTCCTCGACCGGCTCGCCGGACGGCTTCTTGGGCACCGTCCGCCAAAGATCGTTGTATGTCGCCTCCTCGTGCACGGCGCGTGCACGGGCCTTGCCGGCGGCATCGCGTTCGTCGCGCTGGCGGCTCGGCGCATAGCGGCTGACGCCATGGCGCATCAGCGCGTGCGCCGCGTCCAGAACCGACTCCACCGCATCGATGCCGTAGCGGTCCTCGCAGTGTTGCACGAAGCGCTTGGCGTGCGCGAGTTCGTCGAGCACGGTGTCGGCATCGGTCCACTGCTTGAAGAGGTAGTTGTTCTTGAAGAAGTGGTTGTGGCCGAAGGCGGCGTGCGCGATCACCAGCGCCTGCATGGTGATGGTGTTCTCTTCCATCACGTAGCAGACACAAGGGTTGGAGTTGATGACGAGTTCGTAGGCGAGAGCCTGCGCTCCCTTGCGATAAAGCGTCTCCTCTCGCACGAAATGCTTGCCGAACGACCAGTGCCGGTACATCAGCGGCATGCCGACGGAAGCATAGGCGTCCAGCATCTGCTCGGCCGTGATCACCTCGATCTGGTTGCGATAGACGTCGAGCCCGAGTTCGCCGAGCGCGACCTCCTCGATGCCGTCGTGCACCCGTCGCAGGAGGTCGAAATTCCACTCCGCCCCCTCGAAGAGGAGGCCCGCGCCCCGGCCGCCGGCCGGCCCCGCCTTCGCCGTCATTTCGCCCCTCCCTTGCGCTCGCTGGCCTCGGCGGACGTGAACAGTTCGCGGAACACCGGATAGATATCCTCCGGTCGCATCACCTGGCGCATTGCGAAGTGGCGCTGACGCGCGAGCAGCCGCTGGTAACCGGTCCACAGAACGCTGTCGGATGGGACCGAGGCGAATGTCGAGTCGCCGACCTCGATGTAGGCGAAATACTGCACCATGCCCATGATCTCGTTCTCGATCATTTCCGTGCAGCGCGCCATGTCGTCGGTGAAATTGTGACCGTCAGAGGCCTGCGCAGCGTAGATGTTCCAGTCGTCGACCGGGTAGCGTTGCTGAACGATCCGGATCATCTCCTCGAGCGCGCTCGAGACAACGGTGCCACCCGTTGCCCGACCATGAAAGAAGGTCTCCTCGTCGACCTCTTGCGCGCTCGTCGTGTGGCGGATGAAAACGACATCGACCTCGCGGTAGTGCCGCGCGAGAAAGACGTGCAGGAGCATGAAGAAGCGCTTGGCGAGGTCCTTGAGGTCCTGCGTCATCGAGGCCGAGGCGTCCATCAGGCAGAACATCACCGCCTGCGCCGTCGGCCGGGGCTTGCGATCGAAGCGGTTGTAGCGGATGTCGATCGGATCGAGATAGGCGACCGCGCGCATGCGAATGCGCATCCGCTCGAGCTCGGCGCGCAGGGCCGTGACGACCGCCTCGTCGCCACGCGCCTCCGCCTCCTTGATCTCGGCCTCGAGTCTTGCCATCTGGTGTCCGCGCGGCCGCGCCAGCGCGATGCGCCGGGCAAGGCTGCGCCGCATCGTCTCGACCTTGTTCAGCCTGACCGGCGAGCCCTCCGTGGAAAAACCCGCCCGGGCCCGCAGCGGTGAGGCCTCCTTCTTCAGCTTCTGCTTGGCGAGATTGGGCAGCGCCAGGTCCTCGAAGAAGATGTCGAGGAATTCCTCGCGCGTCAGCGTGAAGGCGAATGCGTCCTCGCCTTCCCCATCGGGCGAGCCTTCGCGACCCGACTTGCCCTCGCCGCGCGGCGGCTTCCTGATGTGGTCACCGGGACGGAAATCGCTGTTGCCGGGCAGCACGTGCTCGCGCTTTCCCGTTCCACGATCGTGATTGAAGGCCGGTTCTCGTACGTCGCGCCCGGAGATGGAAATCTGCTCGGCGCCTTCGACATCGGAGATCTTGCGCCGCTTCAGCGCCTCGTGCACCGCCTCGCGGATGTGAGCCTTGGCCCGGCGCATGAACCGTTGCCGATTGCCGAGGCTCTTGGATTTCGGATTGAGGCGCCGGTCGACGATGTGCATCGCCTGTTTCTTTCCTTGTCGGGAGCGGCAGCCGAGGTTGCCGCCCGGCCCACGGCCGAATGTTCCGGCGCCCGGATGCGGCGGGTCGAGCCCGCCGCCCCGTCAACCGGCCTTGCTGACCCGCATGTACCACTCCACCAGCCTGCGGACCTGACGTTCGGTGTAGCCGCGCGCCACCATGCGCGAGACGAATTCGCCGTGCTTTTGCTCCGCGTCGCTGTCGGCCTTGGCGCCGAAGCTGATGACCGGCAGGAGATCTTCCACCTGACTGAACATCCGCTTCTCGATGACGTCGCGGATTTTCTCATAGGACGTCCACGACGGGTTGCGCCCGTTGTTCTTGGCCCGTGCCCGGAGCGCGAACTTGACCACCTCGTAGCGGAAGTCCTTCGGGTTCGCGATCGATGCCGCACGCTCGATCTTGGCGAGTTCGTCGGCCAGCACGTCGCGGCTCATCAGCTGACCGGTGTCGGGGTCCTTGAAATCCTGATCCTCGATCCAGGCATCGGCATAGGCGACGTAGCGGTCGAAGAGGTTCTGGCCATAGTTGTGGTAGCTCTCGAGGTAGGCCTTCTGCACCTCGTTGCCGACGAACTCGGCATAGCGCGGCGCCAATTCCTCCTTGATGAACTCGAGATAGCGCTGCTCCATCTCCTCCGAAAGCTGCTCGCGTTTGACGGCCTGCTCGAGCACGTACATGAGATGCACCGGGTCTGCCGCCACCTCGCTGCTGTCGAAGTTGAACGTCTCCGACAGGATCTTGAAGGCGAAGCGCGTCGAGATTCCGTCCATTCCCTCCGTCACGCCGGCGGTGTCGCGATACTCCTGGATGCTCTTGGCATGCGGGTCGGTGTCCTTGAGGCTCTCGCCGTCGTAGACCCGCATCTTGGAATAGAGCGAGGAATTCTCGTGCTCCTTGAGGCGCGTCAGGACGGAAAACCGGGCCAGCATTCCGAGCGTGTCCGGTGCGCAGGGCGCATCCGTCAGCTCGCTGTTCCTCAGCAGCTTTCGGTAGATCTGCGTCTCCTCACTCACCCGCAGGCAATAGGGCACCTTGACCACGCAAATGCGGTCGAGGAAGGCCTCGTTCGTGCGGTTCGACTTGAAGCTCTGCCACTCGCTCTCGTTGGAGTGGGCGATGATGATGCCGTTGTAGGGCATCGCGCCGACGTTCTCCGTGCCGACGTAATTTCCGTCTTGCGTCGCCGTAAGGAGCGGATGCAGCATCTTGATCGGCGCCTTGAACATCTCGACGAATTCCAGGAGCCCCTGCGTCGTGCGATTGAGCCCGCCCGAGTAGGAATACGCATCGGCATCGTCTTGGCCGAAAAACTCCAGCTTGCGGATGTCGACCTTTCCGACGAGAGCGGAAATGTCCTGGTTGTTCTCGTCGCCCGGCTCGGTCTTTGCGATGCACACCTGACGCAGCTTCGACGGCACGACGCGAACCACCGAGAATTTGGAGATATCTCCCCCGAACTCGTCGAGCCGTTTGACCGCCCAAGGCGACATGTGGCCCGGCAGCGCTCGCAGCGGGATGCCGTAACGCTCCTGCAGCATCGGCGCCATGGTCTGGCGGTCGAACAGCCCGAGCGGGCTCTCGAAGATCGGGCTCACCTCGTCGCCGGCCGCCAGCACATAGACCGGGTGGCGCTGCATCAGCTCCTTCAGTCGCTCGGCGAGTGACGATTTGCCGCCACCGACCGGTCCGAGGAGGTAGAGGATCTGCTTGCGCTCCTCGAGCCCCTGCGCGGCATGGCGGAAATAACCGACGACCCGTTCGATCGTCTCCTCGAGGCCGAAGAAGTCGCTGAAAGTCGGATAGACCTTGACCGTGCGGTTCATGAAGATCCGACCGAGACGCGGGTCCTTGGCGGTATCGACGAATTCGGGCTCGCCGATCGCGCGCACCATCCGCTCTGCCGCGCTCGCATAGAAGGATGGATCCTCCCTGCACGCCTCGAGATAGTCCTTCAGCGAGTAAGCGACCTTCTTTTCGCGGTCGTAGGCTTCCGTGAAGAGGTCGAAGACATCCTTTTGGTCAGTCATGGCTCACCTGTCAGCTCCCTGCTTCGGCCAAGCCGCCGGAGACCAGGCTCCGGACCGCTACGCCGCCTGACGTCCTCTGCGCCCGGGCGAGGCCCCCGCCCTGGGGTGATCGCCTGCCCACGCCATCTCGTCCTCCACCTCCACCGAACGACCGATACATCCGAAAACAGCGAGTTGCGTGCCCTTCCACTTGGTCTCGAAACCACCGCCGGGGGCACACCCAGCATATGCGAGCAACATCTCGCGCGGACAACCTATCGGTCAATCAACCAGTCAGGAAGAATACTTGCGAACCACTGTGGTCAACTTATGACCGGAATGGTGAAAAATCTGGAAGTGGCTGTGAAATCTGACATATACTAGCCGTTGCCGTCCGAAGCATCGAACAGCCTGCCCCTTCCAGCGAGGGCGCGTCCCGATGGAGTGTAAAGGGGTTCCCGGTGGGAAACCACATCCGTTGCTCCACGCGCTCGATATGGTGATGCTCGAGAGTGGCATCAATGTCGCAGTGGGGTGGCAATTTGCCTTGCTATCGTGGTCGATGGGCACGATTACCGCCCCACGCACGGCAATTCACCGCGCCGAGTCATGCGGCTCCACGGCGATTCGCCATGCGCGCCGCCGCCACATCGCCACACCGTCTCGCACGATGTCACAATACGTTGAAGTGAGACCTTGTCGCGCACCCTCATGGTCGCCATGTCCTCACATGATGGCCGTAGATCGCACCCTGCTTCGGCTTGCCTCTGATCCGGAACATGTATTTCGCGCCTGAACGCGTGTTGTAGCAACGTGACAGGCGGCTTGCCCGATCACCCGCAGGGGCGCATTTCAACCCTCGGGATTTGCACGCGGCGGCCGATTGCGGCACAATGCCCGCAATTGTGGGTTGCAGCGTGGTTGGAGTACGAGTCATGGGTTGGCTGTTCCGCCTGCTGCTGGTTTCAGGGCTCGCCCTCACCGGCTATCAGCTGGCCACGAGTTGGCTGGCCCCTGATGTCGGCGAACCCTCGGCCGGCAGCGGCTCGAGTGGTGGCGATAGCTTGGCAACCGTCGCCGACGAGATTGACGCGGCGCTGCGTGCGCCGCGAGCGTTCTCGGGCAACGCCCCCCTCTTTGCTGGCCCCGCGCCCGAACCCGTAGAACCGCCGCCACTGCCCGCCCGCGCGCCCTCGAAGGGCTCGGAGCGGTCCGACTTGGCGCAGGAAACCTTCGCTCCGGCGCCATCCGGTGCGGACGGCGCGGCAGCCCGTCAGTCCCGAGGCTTGGCGGCCGCCGATGGCGAAACGCGCAAGGCAGCGATCGACGAGGCCGAGGTCCAGTCCGAAGCGCTCGATGACGCCACCGGTCTCGCGCATGCCACGACAGACCATGCCACAGGCGCCGGCGATGCTCGGGGACACGTCACCACGACGGCCGCCGGTCAGTTGTCGACGCCGGCGCCACCACCCGCGGATGAAGGTCGCTTCACGTTGGCCGGGCTGCTTTCTTGGTTCGAGAGCGGTCTGACCGGTGCCGCCCCCGGCGATGATGCCGATTCCACGCGCCGCGAGGGGCCGATCGGCGGGCAGGGCACGGATCGTTCCAATGCGGTGGCCGAGGGAGAAAGCGCCGACACCACGACCCGAGGTTCCGCCACCGAGGTGGCGCGGGCGCGGGACGTCGTGGAGTCCGCGGTGCCGCCCCCGCCCACCCCTGCGGCCGTTGCCTCGAGCTCCCCGCGACAGCCGAGCCTCGAGACGACCGTCGAAGTCCCGACGCGCACGCCGAACGAGGACCCGATTGCCGAACTCATCCGGCGTCAGACAGAGGCGGCCCGCCGCCGTGCCGCCGAAGGGACCGTGCTGGCCGAAACCGAGGCCACGGGCGCCATGCCGCTGCCCTCTCAGAACCGCATTCGCTTGGCACGCGCGACCGGTGGGCAGGTCGTCCTTCGAGCGGACGGCGGATCGAGGCGAGAACCTGCCGCCGGGACCACCACCCTGGCCAAGGCTCTTGAGACGGAGGACACCCTGGTTCGCCTGCCGCTCGCCCATTTGCCTGTGCCCGCGGCCGAGCATCGCCACCAGTTGGCGCTCCTGGGCGAACCCGCAGCCGATGATTTGCCGGACGATGGTGCCTATGGCGATGAGGAAGAGGCGTTCCTCTTTGCCGATGGCGATGACGCGCGCGGCCTGCAAGGCCCCGGTTCTCGCGGCCCCTTGCGTGAATTCGACGAGGAGAATACGCGCCGCCTCCACGAATGGGAGCAAATCCGCCGCCAGCGCGCGGCAGCCGAGGAGCGGCGCATAGCCGCCGCTCTGCGAAGAGCCGGCTCCGGCGACGACTGGCAGAGCGCTCCGGCAGCGACGGTCGATCGGCGCACCGGTGAGGCGGCCCGCTCCCTCCTGGCCGATGCCGAGCAGCCCGTTTCGCGACCGGCCGCCCGGCGCTCGAACATCAGCGAAGGCGAGGCGCGCCGGATCGCGGCCGTGCGCAAGGCCATCGCCGCACGCGAGGCCCGCAAGCGCGCCTGGGGTCAGCGCTATGGGCTCGGCGCCGTGCGCGCCGTCCGCGCCAACCAGACGCAGCGCGCCAAGCGCGTTCGGGCCCGCAGGGCCTGGGTGACCCGCGTCTTCACACCCAGGGGCGATCGGTGAAAGGCCGACAGACCGAACCTGCTCGAAGTTTGGCCATCGCAACCCGCGCGCTCGGAGCACCCGACCGCCAGCACGTGACTTGAGGGCAGCCTTACGGCAACGGCCTCACCGCTCGACGCCGTGTGCTGGCCAACCCCGGACACGCATCGCCCCACACCGCGACTTAACAGCTTCCTTCCGAGGCGATAGAGTTTCCCCGGCGTCAGAACCGCAACCGACCGTCGCCCTGAGGCAGGGGCGTTGGATCGGGCTCTGACGGTTGGCCGTGCGATCCGCCGCAGCATTGCGGCGGATGCGGTTGGGGGACGGCTTGCCATGGAACGCAATCTATTTCGCTACGTCTGGACGAACACGCGGCGCGAGCAACTCTGGATCCTGGCGGTCGTGCTGCTGGCCATGCCCGTCTATTTCCTCTCGCTCGATCTGCCAAAGCGGATCGTCAACGGACCGATCCAGGGCGCCGGCTTCGACTCGTACGACACCACCCAGACTTGGCTGCGCATCGAGCTGCCGGACTGGCTCGGCGGCTTCGAATTGTTCGGGGGCTTCCAGCTGACACGCCTCGAGATGCTCGTCGCGCTCAGCCTGATGTTCCTGTCCCTCGTCTGCGTCAATGGACTTTTCAAGTTCTACATCAACACCTTCAAGGGTCGCCTCGGAGAGCGGATGCTGCGCCGTCTGCGCTTCGAACTGCTCGACCGCCTGCTCCGCTTTCCGCTTCCCCATTTCCGGCGTGTGAAGCCGCCGGAAGTCGCCACCATGATCAAGGACGAGGTCGAGCCGCTCGGCGGCTTCATCGGCGATGCCTTCGTCCAGCCGATCTTCCTCGGCGGTCAGGCGATCACCGCCATGCTGTTCATCATCGTCCAGAGCTTCTGGTTGGGCATGATGGCGGCCTTCATCGTCCTCGTTCAGGCGTTCCTCATCCCGCGCCTGCGGCGCCGCCTGATCGAACTCGGCAAGCAGCGTCAGCTCACCGCCCGCATGCTCGCCGGCCGCGTCGGCGAGGTCGTGGACGGCATCACGGAGGTGCGCACCAACGACACCTCCAACTACGAGCGGGCGCAGATCTCCAGCCTGCTCGGCCGCATATTCGCGATCCGCTTCGAGCTCTACCAGCGCAAGTTCTTCATCAAGTTCCTGAACAACTTCCTCGCCCAGATCACCCCCTTCCTCTTCTACCTCGTCGGCGGCTATTTCGCCCTGCGCGGCCAACTCGACATCGGCCAGCTCGTCGCCGTGATCGCCGCCTACAAGGACCTTCCGAGCCCCATCAAGGAATTGATCGACTGGGACCAGCAGCGCATCGACGTGCAGGTCAAGTACATCCAGGTGATCGACCAGTTCGACGTCCAGAACACCATGGCGCCGGAACTCCAGGCCCCGATCGCCACGCCGCCGCTGCGCCTGAAGGGCCCCGTCGAAGCGAACGCGGTCGCGATCAGCGACGACACAGGCGCCAAATTGCTCGAAGGTGTGACCTTCACGTTCGCACCGGGTGAACAGGTCGCGGCTCTCGGCGACGTCAACGCGGGGGCCGAGACCACCGCCGAAGCCCTCGCGCGCCTGGTCCCGCTCACCTCGGGTCGCATCCGCATCGCCGACAAGCGGCTGGACGATTTGCCGGAAGCCCTGACCGGGCGCCGCATCGCCTATCTCGGGCCGGAAACCTATCTGCCCAACACCTCGCTCGAAAGCGCCCTCCTCTACGGACTGCGCCATGTCCCGATCGTCCCGCACGTGCGAAGCGAAAGCGAGGCCGCTACTCATGCCGCAGCCGCCGCCGAGAGTCGCCGCGCCGGCAATATCGACCTCGACGTCGAAGCCGATTGGATCGACTACGAAGCCGCCGGCATCGCGGGACCCGAGGCCATCCGCGATCGCCTCCTCGAGGTTCTCGCCACCGCCGATCTCGGGCAGGACGTCTTCGACCTCGGGCTGCGCGGCCAACTGACGGCCAAAGCCGCCGAACACGCTTCGCCCCGCGTCCTCGCGGCGCGGGCAGCCCTCGCACGCCGCCTCGCCTCGTCCGATATGGCCGACCTCGTCGAGCCCTTCGATCCCGCAAGTTACTCCAAGGAAGCGACAATCGGCGAGAACCTGCTGTTCGGCACAGCGCTCTCCAATTCCTTCGCACCCGCCGAGTTGTCCGCCAATCAGACCCTGCTCGCGATCCTCGAGGCACACGGCCTCGACGAACGGCTCTACCTCGTCGGCCGCAACATCGCCGAGACCGTCGTCGAACTGTTCGCCGACCTCCCGCCCGGGACGCCGTTCTTCGAGCAGCTCACCTTCATGACGGCCGACGATATCCCGGCTTACGCTTCACTTCTCCAGCGGGTGCAGCCACTCGAGTACCGCGACGTATCGCAATCCCGGCGCGCGCGCCTGCGCCATCTCGCGCTCGCCTACATCGAGCCGCGCCATCGCCTTGGCCTCCTCGACGCCCAGCTCGAGCGCGAAATCATCGAGGCGCGCGGCGACATCCGCGATCGGCTCGCCGCCCTTCCCGGGCGCAACGTCGCTTTCTACGATCCCGAAGCCTACAACATCGGCGCCTCGCTCGAGGACAACATCCTCTTCGGCCGCGTTCGCTACGGCATTGCGGAAGGGCCGCGGCGCGTGCGTCAAGCGATCGCCGAGATCCTGGACGAGCTGGGGATGCGCGACGTCGTGTTCGATGCCGGGCTGTCGTTCGAAGTCGGCAGCGGCGGCAAACGTCTCACCCAGCAGCAGCGCCAGAAGCTCGCCCTTGCCCGCGCACTCCTGAAGCGGCCCGATCTGCTGATCGTCAACCGTGCCTTTGCCTCCTTCAGCGTCGCCGGCCAGCGCCAGATCGCGGATCGCGTTGTCGCGCTCGGGCGCGCGAGCGGACCACCAGCGCCCGACGGGGCCACCGGCCCGGATGAGCCCGCGAGCGGCTTTTCGACCTTCTGGGTGCTGTCCAACCCGAGCCTGACGGAGGCTTTCGACCGGGTTCTGCTGTTCGGGGAAGGTCGCGTACTCGAGCAGGGCACGCCGCAGGAGCTCAAGTCGCGCAAGGAGAGCCGTTATGCCAAGATGCTGGCATGACAGGGAGGGGCCGCAGCATTGTGGCATAACGACAAGCACACCGAAGGAGCACCGCGATGAGCATCCTGGACGACGTTTCGATGCTGCGCCGCATCCCCCTCTTCGCGCAGATCGACACCGGCAAGCTGAAGCTGCTCGCCTTCTCCTCCGAACGGCTGCAGTACTCGGTCGGCCAGTCGCTCTTTCGCCAGGGTGAGGAAGCCGATCACGCCTACGTCGTGGTCGATGGCTCGGCCGACGTCATCGTCGAAACACCAGCCGGTCCGGTCACCGTCGCCATGATCCAGCGCAATGCCCTCGTCGGTGAGATAGGCCTGCTCTGCGATGTCGGGCGCACAGCGACGATCACGGCCCGCGAACCGCTCACGGTGCTGAAAATCTCCAAGGAGCATTTTCTCAAGCTGCTCGAGGAATCGCCCTCGACCGCGCGCGGCGTCATGCGTGAGCTGGCCCAGCGCCTCGCCGATACCACGGCCGAACTGACGAATGCCCGTAACCGCCTGCGCGAATTGGGCGCGGCATGAGGGCTCCGGCCGGGGTGCGCGAGCGCCCCGCTCTCAGCCCTTGAGCGCCGCCCAAGTGAGGGCCGAAAGCGCGCGACGCTGGCGACCGGCCGCATCGAAATTGGCGGGATCGAGATAACTCTCGAACGCCTCTTCGATGCGCGGCCATTCCTTGTCGATCATCGCATACCAGGCCGTGTCCCGGTTGCGGCCCTTGACCACCGTCGACTGCCGGAAAATTCCCTCGAACGAGAAGCCGAGCCGTTCGGCCGCCACCCGTGAGGGACGATTGAGCGCATCGCACTTCCATTCGTAGCGCCGATAGCCGAGTTCCTGAAAAGCCCGCCGCATGAGGAGGAACATCGCCTCGCTCGCCGCCCGCGTCCCCTGGAGTGACGGCGAATAGCAGATGTGGCCGACCTCGATCGTCCCGGCCTCGGGTGTGATGCGCATGAGGCTCGCAACGCCGCCCGGCAGGCCTGTGGTCAGATCGATGATGGCATGAAAGAGCGGATCGTCAGCGCCCGCCACCTTTTCCACCCAAGCCCCGTAGTCCCGTTCGCTGGCGAACGGGCCATAGGGCAGATAGGTCCAGATGACACCCTCCCGATCCGCCATGTTCGCGCGATGCAGCTCCCCCGTATGTCGAACGGGATCGAGCGGCTCGATGCGGCAATACCGTCCTTCGATCGCCGTGCGCGGTGGGCGAGGACGCGGCGTCCAGCCTTCGATGGGCTCACCGACCGGCAGTCCGTTCGTCGTGATCGCCATGACCGGAACCTTTCCACCTCGCACCACAGGGGCCGTCCTGAACACCCTTGCGACGCGTCGCCTTCGCACGCTTATTCGCCTCCATTGCCACGAAACGATCACGTCCGACAGTCCCGATCATAGGTCGTTCGGGCATCGGATCAGGCGCTCCGGCTGGCCGCCTTCAGCTCCGCATAGGCCGAGAGCGCCCGCTCCCTGGCCATCGCGTGATCGACGACCGGCAAGGGATAATCGAACCCGAGCCGCAGTCCCGCGTGCTCCAGAACCTCGCGCGGTGCGAGCCAGGGGGCGTGGAGGTGCTCGTCGGGCAGCCTCCCGACCTCCGGCACGTAGCGGCGCACGTAGTTGCCCGCCGCATCGAACTTGCGCCCCTGTGAGACCGGATTGAAAATCCGGAAATAGGGCGCGGCATCGGCCCCTGAGCCCGCCACCCACTGCCAGCTCGCCGCATTGTTCGCCTCGTCGGCATCGACCAGGGTGTCCCAGAACCATTCCTCTCCCTTCTGCCACGGCACCAGGAGATGCTTGACGAGGAACGAGGCCACCACCATGCGCACACGGTTGTGCATCCACCCCGTCCGCCAGAGTTCGCGCATGCCGGCATCGACCAGCGGATAGCCGGTTCCCCCCCGCTGCCAGGCCGCCAGGAGCTCTGCATCCTCGCGCCAGGCAAAGCGCTCGAATTCGGGGCGGAATGGCGATGTCGCCAGGTCCGGCCAGTGAAAGAGGAGGTGATGGCTGAATTCGCGCCAGATCAATTCTCGCAGGAACGCCTCGACGCCGGCGTCACGGCCCTTCGCGGATGCCTGGACCGCCATGGCGGCATGCCAGACCTCGAACGGACTCAGTTCCCCCCAGTGGAGATGCGGCGAGAGGCGAGAAGTGCCGGCGATGTCCGGACGGTCGCGGCCCTCCGGATAGCTGGCGACCGCCGCTCGCAGGAATTCATCGAGCTGCCGGCGGGCGGCCCTTGCCCCGGGCGACCAGGCCGCGCGAAGACCGCCCGCCCAGTCGGGCCTGCGCGGCTCGAGATCCAGCTCGTCGAGGCAGAGGCTGGCCGGCCAGCGTTCCGGTCCGGCAAGGCGGCTCGGCGCCGCACGCGGCTGGCGCAGCGGCTCGCCGGCAAGGTGCGCCCGATAGAAGGGCGTGAAAACCTTGTAGGGATCACCTTGGCGCGTTGCGACGGTCTCGGGCTCCCTGAGGAGAGCGCCGCCGAAGCGTCGCACCTCGATGCCTTCCGCCGCGAGGCGTGCCTGCACGGCACGCTCGCTCTCGCGTTCCCCCGCAGAATGGCCGCGCGTCAAAGTCACGCACCGCGCACCGGTTGCCTTGGCGACCTCGGCAAGCTGGTCAGCGGCGTTGCCACGGCGCAGAACCAGTCTGCTCCCGAGCGCCTCCAGTTCGCCGGCAAGCAACCCGAGACTTCGATGCAGCCACCAGCGCGCCGCACCACCCAAGGCGCGCGGCCCACCGGTTCGCGCCCCTTCGGCACCATGCTCGAGCACGTAGACCGCAACGACAGCACGCCCGCCATCTGCGGCGGCCAGCAGCGCCGTGTTGTCGGTGAGACGCAAGTCGCGGCGGAACCAATGGATCGCTACGTTGTCCGCCATTCCGCCCCCACCCATGCCTCGGCGATCGCCACCGCGACGATCCGCTCTGGATGGCTGAACGTGCCGCTCGCCCCGGCGGATCGCCGACGCGGCCCGCTCGCTCCCTCGAGGCGGTGGATCGCGTTTCGTCGGTCGCCAGAAACAGCCCTACTGGAAGAGCAACTCGAAGAGGCTCTTGGGCTTCTGTCGCCGCTGGCGCTGGCCCTGGCGCGTCGTCGCCTGTCGCCGGGTATACCTGCGGTCGTCGTTGCCGAAGAACGATTCCCAATGATTGACCGGCCGGCGGGTTCGCCGCTCGTCGACCCTGGCGGTGCGCGGCGGTGCGGCGGCCCGCGGTGTGCGCAGCTTGTAGGTCCGCTCGACACCGTCGCTGCCCGCCACGGCGACCACGCCATCCTCACGCCAGACCCAGCGCGCCTCGTTGCTGCCGTGCCGGATGGGCTCGATACCCGGAACATTGCGCTGATAGAGATCGACGATGGCGCCCATGGTCAACTGCGCCGCGCCGTCGATACCGGGTGCCTCGCCGGCCTCGAATGTGAGCACGCCAACGCCCTCGAAGAGCCCGTCCTTGATCTCCCAGGCAACGAGCTTCGGCACGCTGCCGCCATATGTCTCGAGTGGCACGGTGACGTTCTTTTGGCGCGCGTATGTCGCAATGATCCGTCCAGAGCGCTCGCGCACGAGCGACCAGTCCGCGAGCCCGCTCTGCAATTGCGCCTCGCCGGCATCCACCACCTCGCCAGTCAGCCGCAGCAGCGCCTCGCTCGCGACCTTGTCGTTCGGATCGTTGCGCGCGACCTGGCGATAGTCCGCTATGGCACCCTCCGCCTGGCCGGCAGCCTCCAGGATGCGCCCACGCAACCTCAGGGCCGCCACATGGTTCGGATCGATCCGCAGCGCCCGTTCGATGTCGGGAAGCGAGAGCGCATCGACGCCCTTGTCATGGTGTGCCTGCGCCCGCCCGACGTAGGCCTCGACGTTACGCGGATCGCGCTCGAGCGCGGCGGCAAAGTCGGCGAGCGCCTGCTCGTGCACCTTGGCGCTGGCATAGGCCATGCCGCGGGCGCTGTAGGCTTCCGAAAGGTCGGGCGCCAGCGCGATGGCCTTGCCGAGGTCCTTGACCGCCGCACGCGCGTTGCCGGCATCGAGATAGGCCCGCGCCCGCGTGATGTAGATCGCCGGATCGTCCGGCATCAGCTCGACCGCCCGCGTCAGATCGCCGACCGCCTCGTCGAACTGGCCAAGGCTGATGCGCACCTTCGCCCTGTTGCGATAGCCCGTTGCGTACTGGGGATCGAGATCGATGGTGCGTGACAGATCCCGCAACGCCGCATAGGGGCGACCGGCATCGAGATGCGCCTGCCCGCGCCCGTTGTGGGCGACTGGAAGTTCTGGAGAGGCCGCGATCGCCCGGCTGAAGTCGGCGATGCCCTCGTCCGTCTGGCCGAGCGCGAGCCGCACGGCGGCCCGGTTCGAGAATGTCGCGGCGCTGCGAGGGGCGAGCAGCAGCGCCCGGTCGAAATCCTTCAGCGCCTCGTCCATCATCCCGATGGCATAGAGCACGTTGCCACGGTTGTTGTAGAACGCCGCGTTTTCCGGAAAGAGCGTGATCGCCTCGTTGAAATCCTTGATCGCCGCCGCCGCCTGACCGAGCCGCCAATGCGCGACACCTCGGTCGCTGAGCAGCAGCGCGCGCCGCTCGCTCTCGAGTTCACTGTCACCGAGCGCGAGGTCGAGCACCTTGATGGCGGCGCCGAAATCCTTGCGCGCCATCAAGAGGCTGGCCTCACGCGCGTTGGCCGTTGCGTCCTTGCTCGCGGCGATCGCACCCTCGGCCCCGAGGACGAGAAAGGCCGATACGGCCACACCGAGGAGTGCGCTTGCCTTCGTCATCGCCAACCTCCTTGGCCCGTACGCGTCGCCGAAAATCGCGCCGCCATCGGACGGCACCCTGATTCGAACCGGGCCTCGAGCCACGAAAGGTTGCGCGAATCAGGCACTTGGGTCAATCGATCACACGCGTTCGCCACATTCTGCACGTTTCCTCGCCCGATCGCAAAGCGCTGACGCCACCCACGGCATGCGGCGCGCTACTGGACCGGAGCCCGATGCCGAAGCCGCCGAGACGTCACGTGCGCATCGGATTGCCGGTCGTGCTGACCCTGGCGGCCATCGTCCTTTCCGCGCCTCTGCCCGTTCGCGCCGAAAAGTCCGAGTTCTTGCCACCTCGGACCGCCGCCGCCCTCTCCGACCCCGCGACCAACGCGCCCGTTTACGAAAACCGAATGGGACCGGTCGCCCCGCCCGTACGCAAACCAGCCGCGCCGCCCGCCAGAACGGTCGCACGCATCACGCCGGCACCGGTCACGACACCTGCCGTCCCGACACCGACACCTCTCGCCACGCCCGACACATCGCTCTCGAAGGCCGTCGCCAGTATGATCATGGTCGGCTTTCGTGGCCGTACTGAGAACGCGCCGGGCGTGCGCCGCCTTGCCTCGGCCATTGCCGACGGCAAGGTGGGCGGCGTCATCCTGATGGGCCACAACATCGCCCCGAGCGACGAACTCGCCGCCCTGACGGCGCGTTTGCATGCGGCCGCCGGTGATGGAACGTTGCTGATCGCGGTCGATCAGGAGGGCGGTGAGGTGCAGCGACTGGCACCGGCTGCGGGCTATCGCCGCTATCCCTCGGCCGCCGCCGTCGCCGCGCGCACCAAGCCCGAGGACGCCGAGACGGTCTATGCACGCCTTGCACGCGGCCTCGCCAGCCACGGCATCAACTTCAACCTCGGCCCCGTGGTCGACCTCGCCCGCAACCGGCGCAACCCCATCATCGCGGCTCGCAGGCGCAGCTACGGCGCCGCCCCCGATCGCGTCACCGCCTATGCCGCCGCCTTCGTGCGCGCCCACCGCTCCGCGGGCGTTGCGACCTCACTCAAGCATTTCCCTGGACACGGCTCGAGTTGGACGGACAGCCACGAGCAACTCGTCGACCTCACGGACAGCTGGCACGAGGAGGAACTCGAGCCCTACCGCGCGCTCATCGCCGCCGGCCTCGTCGACAGCGTGATGATCGGCCATCTCTATCATCCGGAGTTCGCGACCGAGGGCCGCCAGCCGGCATCGCTCTCGGCGCGCGCGATCGAGGGCCGGCTGCGCCAGGACCTCGGCTTTTCCGGCGTGGTGATCACCGATGACCTCGAGATGGCGGCGATCCGCCGTTCGCGCACGCTGGACGAGAGCGTGCTCGCCGCCATCGAAGCCGGGGCCGACATCGTGCTCGCTTCGAACGGCTCGACCAACGACCCCAGGCTCGGCGAGCGGCTCCATGCCCTCATCATGCGGGCACTCGCCAGCGGACGACTGAGCGCTGCCCGCATCGAGGCCTCGGCCCGTCGCATCGCCCGGCTGAAGGAGCGGCTCGCCGCGCGCGCCCTCGCGGCTGCCCGCTGAAGCGCCGCGCGGCTCACGCCTAAGCCGCGCTCGCCGCCTCGGCGATCGCCCGGCCGAGTTCGCCCGTCGTCGCCTTGCCCCCCATGTCCGGCGTCAGCGCGATGCGCTCGCGGATGACCGTCTCGATGGCCCCGACGATCGCGGTCGCCGCCGCCTGCTGTCCGAGATGCTCCAGCATCATCGCGCCCGACCAGATCTGACCGATCGGATTTGCGATCCCCTTGCCAGCGATGTCCGGCGCCGAGCCGTGCACCGGCTCGAACATGGAGGGAAATTCACGCTCCGGATTGATGTTGCCGCCTGGCGCGATCGCGATCGTCCCCGTCGTCGCCGGCCCGAGATCGGAGAGGATGTCGCCGAAGAGGTTCGATCCGACGATGACGTCGAACCAATGGGGATTGCGCACCAGATGCGCGGTGAGGATGTCGATGTGGAACTGGCTCGTCTTGATGTCGGGATAGCGCTTTGCCATCGCCGCGAAGCGCTCGTCCCAGTAGGGCATCGAGATCGAGATGCCGTTCGACTTGGTCGCCGAGACCACCTCCCGTCGTGGCCGCTTCATGGCCAGCTCGAAGGCATAGCGCATCACCCTGTCGCAGCCGCGCCGCGTGAACACCGCCTGCTGGATCGCCGCCTCGTATTCCGTTCCCTCGTACATCCGTCCACCGATCGAGGAATATTCCCCCTCGTTGTTCTCGCGCACGATCACGTAGTCGATGTCGCCCGGTTTGCGTCCGGCGAGAGGCGAGGCGAGCCCCTCGAATAGGCGCACCGGCCGCAGATTGATGTACTGCTGGAAGGTGCGGCGTATCGGAATGAGGAGCCCCCAGAGCGAGACGTGGTCCGGCACGCCCGGATAGCCGACGGCGCCGAGGAAGATGGCGTCGTGGCCGCGGATCTGCTCGAGACCGTCCGCCGGCATCATCGCGCCCGTCCGGTGGAACCGCTCGCAGCTCCAATCGAATTCATCCCATGCAAGCGAAAACCCGTGCCGCGCGGCGACCGCCTCCATAACCCGGATGCCCTCCGGCACCACCTCGTTGCCGATGCCGTCCCCGGCGATCGTCGCGATCCTGTATGTCGTCATGACGCCCCTCCATTTGCGGCTCACTGATAGCCCGGACGAAGCTCACGACAAAGTCCCGTCTGGACCACGCCCCGGCCGCGTGTCATTGCGTGCTCGCCAATCCAAGGGGAGGCGGGCGAGGCCCGTTCCGAACATGAACCTCTGGGTCCGCCTCATCTTCTATGCGCTCACCAACTGGCGTCGTCCACCGCTCGCCCACCCGCTCGATGCCTCGGTTCTGAGGTTCCTCGTCTGGCCGCTCGACCTCGACATCTTCGGTCATGTCAACAACGGTCGCTATCTGGCCCTCATGGACTTCGGCCGGCTCGACCTCATGGTGCGCTCCGGCATCTGGAAGGCGATGCGGGCCGCGCGCTGGACGCCGACGGTCACCAACATCACCGTGCGCTACCGCCGCGAACTGCGTCTCGGGACCCGCATCCGCCTCGAGACGCGCATCGTCGGCTGGGACGCGACCAGCATGCAGATGGAGCACGCCATCGTCATCGACCGCGGCCCTCGCGCGGGCGAACTCGCCTGCCTCGCCATCGCGACCACCGGCATCTACGATCGCGCCGCCCGACGGATGGTGGCAATCGAGGAACTGATCCGCATCGTCGGGGTCGACGTCGACCATCCACCCCGCAACGAGGCTCTCGAGACCATCGCGGCGGGCGCCAACGCGCTGCGAGACCACGCCCGCGCGCGCCAGGACGAGATCAGACCCGCCTCCGGTCAGCGTGGCGACACCTGACGGCGAAGGGCTCGGGCGGGCTCAGCCCGATCACTCCCAGAGACCCGCGAGGACCGCCGGCAGTGCCCCGGCGAGTTCATCGGCGATGAGCCCCGGACCGAGCCGCGCTCCCGCCTCCCCGTGCAGCCAGACCGCCGCCGAGGCCGCCTCGAACGCCGGCAACCCGTTCGCGAGCAACCCGAGCACGAGGCCGGCGAGCACGTCCCCGCTTCCCGCCGTCGCGAGCCACGGCGGAGCATTGTCGGCGATCGACGCGCGCCCGTCCGGCGCCGCAACGACGGTATCGGGTCCTTTCAGTACGACCACCGCACCGCACTGGCGGGCCGCCGCGCGGGCCTGCTCCAGGCGGCCCATGTCGGCCTCGGCCGCGATCTCGGGCCAGAGCCGGGAGAACTCGCCGGCATGCGGCGTCAGAACCACGGGTCCGGTGCCCGTCGAGCGGATGGCGCGTGTGAGAGCTTCGAGGTTCGCCGCGTGACTGGTGAGGGCATCGGCATCGAGGACGGCGGCGGGCCCTGCAGCGAGCGCGGCGGCCACCATCCCGCGGGTCTCGGCCCCGACCCCGGCGCCAGGGCCGACCAGCACCGCATTGAGGCGGCGGTCGGCGAGCATGTCTGCCAGCCCGGCCCAGCCGGCCACCTTGCGCACCATGATGCCCGTGAGGTGCGCGGCGTTGACGAAGGCCGCATCCGGGGGGCTCGCGACGGTCACGAGACCGGCGAGCCGGGCGGCGCCGGCGGCAGCAAGACGCGCCGCCCCCGTCGAGAGCGCGCCACCCGAGACGACGACCGCATGGCCGCGCGCATATTTGTGCGCCTCCGAGCGCGGTGGGGGCAGAACGTGCCGCCAGAGCTCCGGCCCATTGCGCCAAACCCGTGGGCCGATCGCCGCCAGAACGTCGCCCGCAATGGAGATGTCGAAGCAGTGCACCCGCCCGCAGAGGGCACGTCCCGGCATCAGCAGATGGCCCGGCTTCAGGCGAAAGAACGTCGCTGTCGCCGTCGCGCGGAAAGCGCCGCCACGCACGCGGCCTGTCTCACCGTCGAGCCCACTCGGCACATCGACCGCGATGACCGGCACCCCGGTCGCGGCAATGGCATCGGCGAGCCCGACGAGCCCCGGCGCAAGATCACGCGTGAGACCGGCGCCGAAGAGGGCATCGATGTAGAGGTCGGCTTCCGGCGGTCTCATGCGATCGGCATCCCCGGCCGCGATCGGAACGACCCGCCCGCTCCAGTCACTCGCTGCCCGCGCCGCATCCCCGACGAGCGCCGATCGCTCGCCGAGCAGATGCACCGACACCTGGTAGCCCGCCTCCGCGAGCCTCGCGGCCGCTACGAAGCCGTCGCCGCCGTTGTTGCCGGGCCCGGCGAGCACCACGATCCGCCCGCCGGGCATGACATGGAGGCGCGCGAGCGCCGCGACCGCCGCGCCCGCCTTCAGCATGAGATCGTAACCCGACGTGCCGCCCGCGATCGTCGCGCGGTCCGCCGCCGCCATTTCGCCCGGGGTCAGCAGTTCGTTGGCCGTCTCGCCGGGGCGGCGCTCGACGAGCGCTCCATCGCCCGCATCCGGATACTGTGAAAGCTCGATCAGATTGCCGTCCGGATCGCGACAATAAACCGAGCGGATCGGCCCCGCCGCACCGGTGCGTGCGACCGGCCCTTCGATGATCGCCACGCCAGCGGCCTCGAGACGGGCCATGGCCGCCGCGAGGTCGTCAACCACGAAGCAGAGATCGCCCGAGCCCGGGGTCGGCCGATCGGCCTTGGGCTCGAACGTGCGGTCCGCGGCATGCAGGTTGATCTTCTGGCGTGTCCGGCCGGCCCCGAAGGTGAGTGCGCGGCGCCCCGCGCCGAAGACTTCCGCGCGCATGCCGATGGCGTGCTCGTAGAACGCCACCGTCGCTTCGATGGAGGCCACCGTGAGCACGAGGTGGTCCAGGCGTTCGATTGCCATCATGTGCCTCCGCTGCGCCCTCGACCGGTCGCGACACGGGTCGAACCGCCCATTTTCTGCTCACGAATTAGGCACGACGCCCAAGATTCGAGCAATTCCACATATTCCGAGGCCCGGCCCACGGCCCGCCGCGACGAATCTGCCAACAGATCCCGATATCGCACACGCGTGACTCGAATTGGCACGCATCATGCTTAATGGTCCGGCAACGATAGCCGCAAGCCGGCCAGAAAGGGATGGTGATGAAGAAGATCGAGGCGATCATTAAGCCTTTCAAGCTCGACGAGGTGAAGGAGGCGCTCCAGGAGATCGGCCTGCAGGGCATCACCGTGACCGAGGCCAAGGGTTTCGGCCGCCAGAAGGGCCATACCGAGCTCTACCGGGGCGCTGAGTACGTGGTGGATTTCCTTCCCAAGGTGAAAGTCGAGGTTGTCCTCGCCGACGAGATGGTGGAGAAGGCCATCGAGGCGATCAAGGGCGCCGCCCAGACCGGCCGTATCGGCGATGGCAAGATCTTCATCCTGAACGTCGAGGACGCAATCCGCATCAGGACGGGCGAGACGGGCAACGACGCGATCTGAGCAACGACGAATGACGAGCGGCCATGGCTCGCGGCTCGATGGCGGCAGGTTCCGCCCGCGAGCCGACGCGGCCGCAAGCATGTGAACCTACCGGCCTGTCCGGGCCCAATGAGCTCTTCCCGGGCGGTCCGCGAGGAATGAAATATCGGAACCAGGTTTGACAGTCAAAGAGAGGGGTCTTCCATGGATGCCAACGAACTTCTCAAGAAGCTGAAGGACGACAACGTCGCCTTCGTCGACATGCGTTTCACCGATCCGCGTGGCAAGATGCACCACGTGACGCAGGACATCTCGACCATCGACGAGAGCGTGTTCACGGACGGCATCATGTTCGATGGCTCGTCCATCGCTGGCTGGAAGGACATCTCGCAGTCGGACATGGCGCTCATTCCCCAGCCGGACACCGCTCACATCGACCCCTTCTTTGCCGACACCACCATGGCGATCTTCTGCAACGTGGTGGAGCCGACGACGGGCGAGGCCTATGAGCGCGACCCGCGCAGCACGGCAGAGCGCGCCGCGGCCTACCTGCGCTCGACCGGCATCGGCGACACCGCATATTTCGGTCCCGAGGCCGAGTTCTTCATCTTCGACGACGTGCGCTTCCGCGTCGACACCTACAATTCCTCCTTCCGTGTCGACTCGAGCGAGTTGCCCTCCAACTCCGACACCGAATACGAGATGGGCAACCTTGCCCACCGCCCGCGCATCAAGGGTGGATATTTCCCGGTCCCGCCGGTCGACAGCTGCCAGGACATGCGCTCCGAGATGCTGACGGTGATGTCCGAGATGGGCGTCGTCGTCGAGAAGCACCACCACGAGGTCGCCTCCGCCCAGCATGAGCTCGGCGTCAAGTTCGGCCACATGGTCACGATGGCCGACCACATGCAGATCTACAAGTACGTGGTCCACAACGTGGCGCACGCCTGGGGCAAGACGGCGACTTTCATGCCCAAGCCCGTGTTCGGCGACAACGGCAGCGGCATGCACGTCCACCAGTCGATCTTCAAGAACGGTCAGCCAATGTTCGCCGGCTCGCAGTACGCCGATCTCTCGGAGACGGCGCTCTACTACATCGGCGGCATCCTGAAGCACGCCAAGTCGCTCAACGCCTTCACCAACCCCTCGACCAACTCCTTCAAGCGTCTGGTTCCGGGCTACGAGGCGCCGGTGCTGCTGGCATATTCCTCCAGGAACCGCTCGGCCTCGTGCCGCATCCCGTTCGTCGCCTCTCCGAAGGGCAAGCGCGTCGAAGTGCGCTTCCCCGACCCGACGGCGAACCCATACCTTGCATTTTCCGCCATGCTGATGGCGGGCCTCGACGGCATTGTGAACAAGATCCATCCGGGCGACGCGATGGACAAGAACCTCTACGATCTGCCGCCGGAGGAACTGCAGGAGATCCCGACCGTCTGCCGCACGCTGCGCGAAGCCTGCGAGAGCGTCGATGCGGACCGCGAGTATCTCAAGGCCGGCAACGTCTTCACCGACGACCAGATCGATGGCTACATCGAGCTGAAGATGGAGGAGTGCGAGCGCTACGAGATGTCGCCGCACCCGATCGAGTACGACATGTACTACTCGGCCTGAAATCGGCCGGACCGCAACCTCGGAAAGGGAGCTTCGGCTCCCTTTCTCGTTTCTGCTCGGGCGTTCGCCGGCAGCCGACACCAAGCGCACCAGCTGACGCCATCCGTTACTTCCAGGGCCGCCAGTACGCGATCCGCCCGCCCGCGACCGTCATCCGGACGGCCGGGTTCTCCCCTCCATTCCAATCCAGAACGACCACATCGGCCCTGGCGCCGGGCGCCAGCCGGCCACGATCGCCGAGCCGCATCGCACGCGCCGCATTCGTCGAGATGAGCGGCCACACCGAGGCCAAATCCGTACCTTGGCGCCCCGCCAGCCGTGCCGCGGCCTGCAGCAGGCTCGGATAATAATAATCCGAGGCGAGCACCGTACAGGAGCCGTCGAGAACCGCCGCGGTGGCATCGAGAGCGCCATTGTGGCTTCCGCCACGCATGACGTTCGGCGCCCCGAGGATGATATCCTCCCCACGGCCCGAAGCTTCGCGTGCGACGACCTCGGCCATCGGAAACTCGACGGCCGCAACTCCGAAGTCGCGGTAGAACGCGCGCTCCTCGCGCGTGCGCTCGTCGTGGGAAAGGAGAACGATACCCCGATCACGTGCCAACGCGGCCATGCGCCGGATGCCCGCCTCCACCTCCCCCCGGCGCTCCCAGATCGCGGCAACGCGCGCGATATAGTCCTCACTGGAGACGCCCGCGCGCTCGGCCCAGAGCCGCAGCTTGGGGAGTTGTCCCACCGTCAGCTTGGGAACGATCGGGGTGACATGATCATTGAACGCGAGTGCGGGGCGCGGCTCCGTCGCGAACCAGCGCTCGACGAGCGGCACCGCATCCATAGCGAACGTCTCCCAGCGCAATTGCACCCTGTGGTCGACCGCCAGCCTCGGCCGCGTCGCCGCCAGCGCCTCCATGAACGCGGCGGCACTCCCCATGCCTCGAAGCCCCGGCTCCCAGCTGACGGTCAGACCATGGAAGGCCGTGGTGATGCCGTTCGCCGCCAGCGCGCCATCGATCGCCTGCAGGGCGACCGGCCCGGCGACATCGACGCCCGGCCTCGGCATCAGGTCGCGCTCGAAGGCATCGCCATGCACATCGACGATGCCCGGTAGGACGAGCATGCCGCGCGCGTCGATACGCTTTGCCCGTGAGCCGGCGTGTTCCAGGATGCGACCGTCACCGATCGCCAGATCGCCCTCCCCGAACGCCCCCCCTGCATCGAGGACCCGACCACCCGCCAGCACGAATTCCTCTTCGACCATCTGTCACATCCCTGAAACGTTCGGAGCCTACTTGCAGGTCGCGGCGTCGTTAGCAGGACACGCCGCGTTGGTCCATGCGAGAATGAAGGGGGAGGGGGTCCATGAGGTTCCTCAGGAGGATGGCGCTCGCCGCCATGACCGCGATCGCGGTTGTCACCGGACAGTCGGTGGCGCAGGCCATGGACAAAATTACCCTGGCCGTCACGGACATCGAGGGCCTCGAGGCCCTGCAGACGGAATTCGGACCCTTCCGTGACGCGCTCGCGAGCGCCACTGGCCTCGAGGTGGAATTTTTTCCGGTCTCCAGCCGCACCGCAGCCGTCGAGGGGATGACCGCCGGCCAGGCGGATTTCGTTCTCACCGGCCCGGCCGAATACGTCGTGATCCGTGAACTCACCAAGTCGCGCATCGTGGTAGGCTGGCAGCGCCCCGACTACTACGGTCAGATCGTCGTCATGGCGAAAGGCCCGATCCGCTCACCCGAGGACTTGCGCGGCAAGACGGTCGCATTCGGTTCCATCGGCTCGACCTCCCAGCAGCTCGGGCCAGCCCAGTCGCTCGCCGACCTCGGCCTCGCGTACAACGTCGACTACACCGCCCAGATCATCAAGCGCAACGTCGCCGTCGAGGCTCTCATTCGGGGAGACATCGCGGGCGTCGGCATGAACAGGACGCATCTCGAGAAGGTCCGCGAGGCCTATCCCGACGAGGCCTTTTCGGTCATCGCCCGCGGTCGCGATCTGCCGAACGATCTCCTCGTTGCACGCGCCGAAGTGCCGGAGGAAATCGTCGAGAAGGTGCGCAAGGCCTTCGTCGAGCAGGGCCCCGCGCTGATGGCCGCGGTGCTCCAGGGGGACGATAACAAGAAGTACACCGGCGGCACGTTCATCACCGATCTCGCGGATCGCGACTACGACTAAGTCCGCGCCATGTACAAGAACATCGGCGTCGACACGTTCACCGCCTTCGTCGGCGACTGAGATCGCCAGTGCGATGACCGGGATACCGGAGAAGGGAGTCCGCGAGGGCTCCCCATTCGCCTTGAACGGGATCGACGCCAGCGGCCTCGGGCGCTGGCGCGTCTGCCCCGAAACCGGAGACGCGATCGGCAGCGTCGGCCATTTGGGGACAGCACCCGGCTCTTCGATCATCACGACACGCGGACTCTCCAAGTCGTTCCCCGGTGGCCGCACGGTGCTGGAGAATGTCTCCGTTGACATCGCCGGCGACCGCGCCGTCGCCCTCATCGGTGCCAATGGGGCAGGAAAATCGACACTCCTGCGCTGCCTCGTCGGGCTCCTCCCTTTGAGTGCGGGCGAGGTGGAAATCCTCGGGGAGCGTTTTCCCACCAGCCGAACGCCGGTCAGCGCCGCCGTCTCAGAAGTCAGCTCGGCTTCGTCTTCCAGTTCCACGGCCTCGTCTCCCGCCTGAGCGCGCTCTCCAATGTCGTACACGGCGCGCTCGGACGTGGCGGCGGCCCGCGCTCCTGGCACCAGGCGCTCGCGACATCGACGCTGAGGGCCGAGGCCCTCTCGGCGCTCGACCGGGTCGGACTCGCGGATCGTGCATTGACCCGGGCGGGTGAGCTTTCGGGCGGCCAATCCCAGCGCGTCGCGATCGCCAGGGCCATCGTCCACAAGCCGCGCCTCCTCATCGCCGACGAACCCGTCGCAAGCCTCGATCCGGCTGCCGGCACCGAGGTCATGGAGCTTTTCCGGGCGCTGACGGACACCGGCGATCAGGCGATCGTCTATACGACCCACAACATGGCCCATGCCCTCGCCTACTCCGACCGTGTCATCGCGTTGAGGGCCGGCTCGGTTGTCCTCGACGCCCCGACGCGGACCCTTTCTCACCGCGATCTGGAGCCGATCTACCGTGACTGAGCGCATCTCGTCCGCCATGCCGTCGAACATGCCGTCACGGTTCGAACGGCTCTCGGCCATGCAGTTCGTCCTCCTCGTTGCGGTTCTAGCTCTCGTTGTCTCCTCCATCGCCGAGGTCGCACCCTCCCTCGAGCGGCTCTCGACGAGCGCACCGCGCGTCACCCGTCTCCTCGATCGCATGTGGCCGCCGGACCTCGATCCCGCATTCCTCTCCCGCATGGCGCTGCGCCTCGTCGAAACGCTCCAGATCGCACTCGCCGGAACGGTGATCGGCGTCACCCTGAGCTTTCCGCTCGCCTGGCTGTCGGCCAAGGGCCTTTCCCCTCTCGGTCCTTTCCGCTTCGTCCCCCGCGTGCTGATTTCCCTTTTTCGCACCGTACCCGATCTCGTCTGGGCACTCGTCTTCGTGGTCGCCGTCGGGCTCGGGGCCGTCGCCGGAACTCTCACCATCGTCGTCGACACCATCGGCTTTTGCGGACGCTTCTTTGCCGAGGCGATGGAGGATGCCGACAAGCGTCCCCAGGAGGCACTCGAGGCCATCGGTGCACGCCGCATCGACGTGCTGTTTGCGAGCGTCGTGCCTGACGCCCTCCCCTCCTTCATCAACACGGCGCTCTTTGCCCTCGAGAAGGCCGTGCGCTCCTCGGTCGTTCTGGGGCTGGTCGGCGCGGGTGGGATCGGCCAGGAACTGACCGCCGCATTCGAACTCTTCCAGTACCCAAAGGCCGCGACGATCATGATCGCGATTTTCGCCGTTGTGTTGCTGATGGAACAACTGACAGACTGGTTGCGCCGCCGCATCGGTTGAGGCGGACCGCCTCGCACCCCGACGCTCGACGGCAATCCGGCGCACCGCCCGGCTATTTTTCGTCGACGATCCCGGCCAGTTTCAGCCGCTGGATCTTGCCCGACGGACCCTTGGGCAACTCGGCGAGAAAATGCACGCGGTCCGGTGCCTTGAACGCACCGACCCGGGCCGCACAGAGTGCGATCAGCCCCGCCTCGTCCACCACGCTCGCCTCGCGCACCGCGACACAGGCCTCGACGCGCTGGCCATAGGTCGGACAGGGGCGCGCGAACGCCGCCGCCTCGATCACGTCGGGATGACCATAGAGCGCCTCGTCGATCTCACGCGGCGCGATGTTCTCACCACCCTTGATGATGAGCTCCTTGAGCCGCCCGGTGATCGTGACATAACCATCCGCGTCCATGCGCCCGAGATCGCCGGTGCGCAGCCAGCCATCCGCCGTCAACGCCTTTTCGGTCTCTTGCCGGTTGCGGTAGTAGCCGCGCATCACGTTGCAGCCACGTACCAGAACTTCCCCTTCCGCGCCGCGCGCCACCTCGCGCTGTTCGCCATCCCCAATCGTCACCTCGTTGCCGTATGCGATCCCCGGCGAGCCGATCTTGCGTACGCCCGGAGGGAGTGGATTGGAGAGGATCTGTGCCGCCGTCTCCGTCAGCCCCATGGTCTCGATGATAGGGATCGAAAAGCGCGCTTCGAACGCGCTCTGGACCTCGGGTGCGAGCGGCGCCGATGCCGAGCGGGCAAAGCGCACGCGCGCGAGCCCACTCCGCGATCGCTCGTCCGGCTCCTCGCCGTGAAGGAGATAGGAAAGTTGCGTCGGCACCGCACTGAACCAGGTGCATTCCCCAGTCGTCAGCTGCCCCCAGAAGCCACTCGCCGAGAACCGCTTCGGCAGCACCACCGAACCGCCCGAGACGAGCGGCCCCATGATCGTCACGCAGAGCCCGTTGATGTGATAGAGCGGCAGGATGCAGAGCGCCCGGTCGTCACGCGTCAGCTGGTGCGCCGCGACGACATTCGCGCCGCCTGCCAGCACGTTGGCATGGCTCAGCAGCACCCCCTTCGGCAGCCCGGTCGTGCCGGAGGTATACATCAGGAGCGCATCGTCACCGGGCGTGGGCGCCGGACCCGGCCCCTCCCCGGTCGCCGATGCCGCAGCGCCCCGAGGCGCCACCACGGATCGCGCCAGTTGCTCCGCCGACACGATATCCATCCCCCTCACTCGCTCGCCGAGCGCCGCCTCCAGCAGCCCGCGCTGGTCGTCGTCCGCCACGATCAGCCGGCAGCCGGAGTGCTCCATGACATGGGCGATCGTGGCCGGACCCGAAACGAGATTGATGGCCGTCGCGCGATAGCCTCCATACATGAGCGCGAGGATCGCCTCGGCCGCGCGCGGTCCGTTGCCCATCGCGTAGGCGACGCTCTCGCCCGCTGCGACACCCCGGGCCGCGACCGCGCGGGCCAACCCGGCGACCCGCCCCCTGAGCATCGCGAAGGTCGTCACGCTTGCCTCACCCGCATCGAGGAGGAATGGCCGCTCCGGCGCGGTCAGGGCAAGGTGCTCGATGACCGCGCGCACCGTCGGCGCCGGGACTGCGCCGAGAACGCCCGTGCCGAAAACCTCCGCTTGCGACGTGCCACCTCCCGCCCACCTCATTGCCCGACGTCCCGCCAATAGCCGCCGAAGATCTCCTCGATCGCTGGCTCGCGCGGCGCGATCCTGCGCACCACCTTGGTCACGTTCATGAAATGGCGCCAATGGACGTTGTCGTCGATGGAATTGCGTCCCCAGCTTCCGCATCCCATGGAGAGGGAAAACGGCATAGCGTTGTCGAATGACCCGCCGGTCGCAAAGCAGTGCGCCTGGTTGACGATGACACGGCAGGTTGGAAGCCCGAGCCCGAGCCCGACCGCCCGTTCGTCGAGCCCCGTGTGGATGCCGACGGAATGGCCCGCCCCCTGGTGCGCCATGATGCGCCCGGCGAGTGCCTCGCCCGCAGAGAAATTGGCAACCCGGTAGACCGCGAGCACGGGCGAGAGTTTTTCCCCGCTGAGAGGATAGTCCACACCGACGCCACTGGCCTCCAGCATGAGAAAGCGCGCGCCCGCGGCCCGCACGCCGAGGTCGATGCCGGCCACCGCGAGCACCCGCGCGGCATCACGCGCGATCATCTCGCGGTTGAGCTTGCCTGCTCGAAAGAGACCGGCGACGAGCTTCCCGTGATCCGGACCGGTCAGCAGCCGGCCACCCTCGGCCTCGAGCGCCGCATGGAGCCGGGGCCAGGCCTCCTCGACCACCACGAGCGCGTTTTCCGACGAGCAGGAGGTCGCGTTGTCGAAGCACTTGGAGGCCGCGATGAGCCGCGCCGCCGCCCCGGCGTCCGCCGTCTCGTCCACGATCGTCACCACGTTGCCGGCGCCGACCCCGATCGCCGGCGTGCCGGAGGAATACGCCCGGCGCACGTTGTCCTGGCTGCCGGTGACGACGAGCCCGTCGGCCATCTCCATCAGCGCCTGCGTCGCGGCCTTGCTGGAGGGCTGGCCGAGCATCTGCACGAGGTCGGGATCGACGCCCGCACGCGCGAATTCCTCTCCCATCAACTCGAGAAGGCGCGCACAGACCCCCGCACCTGCCGGCGACGGCGAAAGGATGATAGCGTTGCCGCATTTCAGCGCGTTGACGATGTTGTTGACCGGCGTTGCGACCGGGTTCGTCGAGGGAACCACCGCCGCCACCACACCGAGCGGGCGCGCGATTTCCGTGATGCCGTCCTCGCCCCGCTCGGCGATCACGCCGCAGGTGCGCACGTCCCGGATGTCGCGCAGGAGACCGAGCGTCTTCCTGTGGTTCTTGGTGATCTTGTCAGCGACGTTGCCGAGCCCGGTCTCGCGCACCGCCTGCTCGGCGAGTTCGCGATTGCGGTCCGGTTGCATCAGCGTCCAGGCCGCCGCCAGCGCCGCCCGGTCGTAACGCGACTGATCGGCGCCCGCCTCGAAAAGGGCCTGTGCCGCCCGCGCTCGGGCAACAAGCACGCGAACGTTTTCCCGCGCCTCGGCGGTCGCATCCACGTCCGCCTCGTCCTTCATCCGCGCCATTTCCCTTCCTCGTTATCACCTACGCCTGTTCACGGCGGGGTCGAGCGACCTAGCGGCCCCATCCTTGTACCAGCGCGAACCGGACCATGGCGAACCAGGAGTTGCGAGCCTTCCGATTGCCGGCGATGATGGCACATCCGTTAGAGGCCCGGACAGCCCGACGCCCGCAGGATCGACAGATTGTATCACCTGGGTCGATATACTTGGCGCAACGCCCTCGAACCCCCTCGATCCCGGGCAGACGGCGCATGCCCGGTCACACCCCAGTCATCGCCACCCGCCAGTATCCAGCCCCAATTGCCGAGACGTGCCACCGCACCCGAGGAGACGAGCCATGTCGAGCCCCATCCGCTACCCGGTCCCGCTCGAAGCCTACCCCAACCGCGCCGCCGCGTTCGAGGCAGCCGACGACGTGCCCCTCTCGCCGGATGGTGCGGCAACGCTCGGCGAGGTCATCGAGACCCGCTATTCGCGTCGCGCGGTGATCCAAGGAGCGCTCGGCGTCGCGGCGATCGCGGCCCTCTGGGAGAATGGTCTCGCGATGGCGCAGGCCTCCGCCGCCAACCCTCCAGTGGCCTTTGGTTTCGATGAGATCGTCGCCGGCATCGACGAGCGCCACCACGTCGCCGGCGGCCACCGCGCCGACATCCTCATCCGCTGGGGCGATCCCGTCTTCGCCGACGCCCCGCCCTTCGACCCCCGGAACCAGAGCGCCGAAAGCCAGCTTCGCCAGTTCGGCTACAACTGTGATTACGTCGGCTTCGTTCCGCTCGATGCCGAGGGCACGCGCGGCCTCCTCTGCGTCAATCACGAGTACACCAGCGAGGAGATGATGTTCCCTGGCCTCGGTCGCCAGGACCGCTCCGGCTTCAAGGGCATGACGCGGGAACTGGCGATGGTGGAGATGGCGGCGCACGGCGGCACCATCATCGAAATCGAACGGCGCGATGGCCGCTGGGCGACGGTGCCCGCGGGCCGTTACAATCGCCGCATCAGCACGCTCGAGACCGAGATGTCGATCGACGGGCCGGCGGCCGGCAGCTCACGCATGCGCACCGGTCGCGACCCCTCAGGCACGCGCGTCACAGGCACCCTCAACAACTGCGCCGGCGGCATCACGCCATGGGGCACCTATCTCATGGCGGAGGAGAATTTCCACGGCTACTTCTGGACCGACACCCTCGAGAACGGTAAACCGGCAAAGGACCTCGGCGGCCCCGAGGCCCGCAGCTGGAAGCGCTATGGCATGCCCGGCATGTGGTACGATTGGGGCCGCTACGACGAGCGTTTCAACCTCGACAAGGAGCCGAACGAGGCCAACCGCTTCGGCTGGATCGTCGAGGTCGACCCGCTCGACCCGGCCTCGATGCCGGTCAAGCACACCGCACTCGGCCGCTTCCGCCACGAGGGTGCCGAGAGCATCGTCGCGCCGGACGGCCGCGTGGTGGTTTATTCCGGCGACGATGCCCGCTTCGACTACGTCTACCGCTTCGTCTCGCGCGAGCGTTACCGAGAAGGTGACCGCGCCCACAATATGCGCCTCCTTACCGAAGGCACCCTTTCGGTGGCCCGATTCGATGCGCAAGGCCGCGTCCACTGGCTGCCCCTGGTCCATGGCACCGGCCCGCTGACGCCCGAGAACGGCTTTGCCGACCAGGCCGACGTCGTCATCGACGCGCGCCTCGCCGCCGACGCGCTCGGAGCAACGCGCATGGACCGCCCCGAGGACGTCGAGCCGACCGCCGATGGCCGCGTTTACGTCATGCTGACCAACAACGCCGACCGCAAGCCGGACGAGACCGACCCCGCCAACCCCCGCCCGGCCAACGCCTTCGGCCATGTCATCGAGATGCGCGCACCCGGCGGCGACCATACCGCCGACGTCTTCGATTGGGAGGTGCTGGTGCGCTGCGGTGATCCCGCGATCGCCGACGTCGGAGCCGAGTGGCACCCCGCGACCTCCGCGAACGGCTGGTTCGCCAGCCCCGACAATTGCGCCTTCGATGCAGCGGGCCGCCTCTGGATTTCGACGGATCAGGGCAGCAACTGGAAGGCGACGGGCCACGCCGACGGCCTCTATGCGCTAGGGACGGTTGGCGAAGAGCGAGGCCGCTCGCGGCTTTTCTTCCGCGCTCCCGTCGGCGCCGAGGTCTGCGGCCCGTGTTTCACGCCGGACGGCACGAGCCTTTTTCTCGCCGTTCAGCACCCGGGTGTCGACGGCACGAAGGACTTTCCGGGTTTCGGGCGCAACGCGACCTTCGACGATCCCGTGACGCGCTGGCCGGATTTCGATCCGTCTCTTCCTCCGCGCCCCTCCGTCGTGGTCGTCACGCGCGAGGACGGGGGTCCGGTCGGCGGATGACCGCCGGCCCCCGTCAGATGAGCCCGAGTTCGGAAAGCTCGCGCGCCATCGCCGGCGGGATGGCCTTCCCACTTCGCGAGGCTCCCGCCCCCAAGTCGGCCGGCGCGTCCTCTCCCTTGAGGTAGCGCCAGCCCTGGAACGGGCGCCTCGGCTGGCCGCGAACTGGCACGAGCGCGTGATCCAGCACGATCTCGCAGCGCTCGATGCCGTCGTCGCCGGCGACCGGACGCAGATCCAGGATACGCTGGCGCACCTGCACGACGCGCTTGATCACCCAGTAGAGCGAGCCACCGGCGAGTACCTCCTCGCGCCGGCGCGGAAACATCCGCGTCGTGTGCCAGATTTCCCCCCGACCCTGCGCATCGACACGCCCGGCCTCGCGGTGGACCTTTTCCCGCCCTTCCTGCCAGACCGCGAGATCCTCGATCGAATCCGCCCCGACGCAGAGCTTGATGAGATGCAGAGCCATCATTCCGCTCCCTCGGGCTGGGCGCCCGCAGCTCCCGCAGCCTCGCCCCGGCCCCCAACCGCCTGCGGCGCGAGGGCAACGAGCAGTTGCCCTGTGCCCACCTGATCGCCGACCGCCGCCGCGACGCTCGCGATCCGCCCGTCGCGCGGCGAAACGAGCACGTGCTCCATCTTCATCGCCTCGACCACCGCCACCGTCGCCCCCTTGGCGACTGTCGCCCCGACTTCGACGGCGATCGAAACGACCCGGCCATTGATCGGCGCCGTGATATTGTCACCGCCGGCATGGGCGTCCCCCCTCTCCCATCGCGGGAAGGCGACCTCGACCTGCACAGGAACCCCGGCCCCGGCATAGGTCAGCGCGGTGTGCGGCGGCTGTCCGAGCAGCACGACAGGTACACCGTCCCCTCGAGCTGGCACCCACGCACCGCCCTCCTCGCGGACCCGTTCGCCCTCCCCACCGCTCGTCACCTCGAGTCGCATCGGCTTTCCGTCGACCGAGAACGTGTAGGGCACGCCGGCGTTCGCGCCGGGCACGTAACCGTCCGAGGCGCCCCAGGGCCCGGCAAGGCACCGCGCCAGCCCGCGCCTCGGTGCCAAGAGCGCCGAGACGCCCGCCGCGATCCCCTCCATTCGATCGGGCGCCGCCGTCAGAGCAACGAGTTGTCTCGCGATGAGCCCGGTATCGAGCCGTGCCTCGAGGACATCCGCGTTTCGGGCGAGGGCGAGGAGGAACCGCGCGTTCGCCCGCGGCCCGAGAATTTCGCTCGCCGCGAGCGCGCTCGCGAGCCGCCCGAAGGCCTCCCGCCGATCTCCTCCCCCGGCGATCAGCTTGGCGATCATCGGATCGTAGTAGGGCGTGATCTCGTCGCCCGCCCGCACACCCGTGTCGATGCGAATACCCTCCCCTTCGGCCAGTTCGAACCGATGGAGTGGGCCGCTTTGGGGAGCGAAATCCCGGGCCGGGTCCTCGGCGTAGATGCGTGCCTCGACGGCATGGCCGCAAAGGCGGATATCCTGCTGGGCGAGCGGCAATCCCTCGCCGGAGGCGATGCGCAATTGCCATTCGACGAGGTCGAGGCCCGTCACCAGCTCGGTCACCGGATGCTCGACCTGGAGCCGCGTGTTCATTTCGATGAAGTAGAAGCGCGGTTCGCCACCCTCGGCATCCTCCTCGAGCAGGAACTCGACCGTTCCCGCCCCCCGGTACGAAACCGATGCGGCAAGCCGCACCGCGGCATCCGTCATGGCCGCGCGCATGGCCGGCGACAGCCCCGGCGCCGGCGCCTCCTCGATCACCTTCTGGTGACGCCGCTGCAGCGAGCAGTCGCGCTCGAAGAGATGGACGACGTTGCCCCGCCCGTCGCCGAACACCTGCACCTCGATGTGGCGCGGGCTGACGACGAGCCTTTCCAGCATAAGCCGGCCATCACCGAACGCCCCTTCAGCCTCGCGCCGCGCGCTCGCGACCTCCCCGGCGAGTTCGCCCGCCTCGCGCACGAGGCGCATGCCGCGCCCGCCACCGCCGGCAACCGCCTTCACCATCAGCGGAAAGCCGATCTTCTTGGCCGCGCGGGCCATCGCCGCCGCATCCGTGCTGTCGCCCCTCCAGCCGGGCACCGTGGGCACGCCGGCCGCCTCCGCCAGCGCCTTGGCCTCGTCCTTGAAGCCGAGACGGCGCATCGTCGCCCCGTCAGGACCGACGAAGACGAGACCCGCAGCGGCACAGGCGTCCGCGAACTCGGCGTTCTCGGAAAGAAAGCCATAGCCCGGATGCACCGCCTCCGCGCCATGTTCGCGGGCGGCGCGAATGATCGCGGCACCGTCGAGGTAGCTGGCGCTCGCCTCGGCCGGCCCGATGTGCGCGACGGCATCGGCGAGTTCGGCATGAAGGGCATGGCGGTCGGCATCCGAGACGACCGCAACGACCCTGACGCCGAGCGCCTTGCACGTGCGTGCGATGCGTACCGCGATCTCGCCGCGGTTGGCGATGAGCAAGCTCTCGATCATGGCTGCGTTATCTCCGGCCAGGGCCGAGCAGGCAATGGCCCCATCCACAGGTCGTTGCGACCGCGGGCGGTCTTGCGCTCCCGGCGGCAATGCTGTCACGCTCCGGGTCGATGGGATAGTGGGGTGCCCCGATGTACGTGCTCGCTCGCGGTGGATGGCTACAACGGTTGCGCCTGACCGCCGGTCTCGTTCTGTTCACTTTCGTGTTCATGCATTTGCTCAATCATGCCGTGGTCCTCTTCGGTCTGAGCATGGCCGAGAGCGTGCAGGAATGGCGTCTCGCCGTCACCCGATCGATCCCCGGTACGCTGGTGCTCTGCGCGGCGGCCCTCGTCCATGTCGTCCTCGGCCTCTTCAAGACGGCACGCCGCAGCACGCTGCGCATGCCGGCCTGGGAATTGCTGCAGATCTTGAGCGGCCTGGCCGTGCCCTTCCTCGTTGCCCCCCATCTGACCTATTCCCGCGTCGCCCACGAGTTGTTCGGCGTCTCGACCACCTATCTCTACCAGCTCTACTTGATCTGGCCTGCCGTCGCCTGGTCGCAGGCGCTACTGCTCGTTGTCGTCTGGACACACGCCTCGATCGGCATCCATTTCTGGCTCCGCCTGACACGGACCTACGAGCGACTCTTTCCGTTCGCCCTCGCCGTCGCCGTCGCAATCCCGGTCGGCGCGCTTGCCGGTCTCGTTGCCGGCGGCCGCGCCGCGCGCGAGCTGATCTACGACGAGGAGAGCTTTGCCGAACTGCGCGAGGAGGTGAACTGGCCATCGGGCGAAGCGTTCGGGGAACTGAGCCGGTTTTCCGAGGTTTTCCAGTTCGCGAGCATCGCCATTGTACTCACGGTCGTCGTCGTCATCGCCGGCCGCTACCTGCGCCATCTCCTCGGCCCCCGCGTCGAGGTCCGTTACGTCGGCGGCCCGGTGGTCCAGGCACCGATCGGGGCGACGCTGCTCGAGACCAGCCGGCGCTTCGGCGTCCCGCACGCCTCCGTCTGTGGTGGCCGCGCCCGCTGTTCGACCTGCCGCGTCCTGGTCGAGGAAGGTTTCGATGGGCTCCCCCAGCCCGGCCCGACCGAGAACGAGACCTTGCGCAGCATCGGCTCTCCCGACCGCGTCCGCCTCGCCTGCCAGATCCGGCCGCGCTCACCCGTCACCGTCGCGCGGCTGCTGCCGGCCGGCAGCCGCCTGCGGGCGGCCAGTTCACCCCAGTCGCGCGAGGAGCAGGGCGTCGAGCGCTCCCTGGCGGTGATGTTCCTCGACGTGCGCGGCTTCACGACCTTGAGCGAACGGCGTCTACCCTACGACACGGTCTATCTGCTGAACGAACTGTTTTCTTCCGCGGGTGGCGCGATCGTCGCCCACAACGGCTGGATCGACAAGTATCTCGGTGACGGGCTCATGGCCATTTTCGGCCGTGAGAGCGGCACCACGGCCGGCTGCCGGGAGGCGCTCGCGGCCGCGCGCGCCATCGACCTCGCGCTCGATCTCCTCAACGACCGCTTCAGTGGCGAACTTGCCGAGCCGCTGCGCATCGGCATCGGCATTCACGTCGGGCCCGTCGTCCTCGGGCGCCTCGGCCACCCCGCCTCCTCGGCCGTCACCGTCATCGGCAAGACCGTGAACGCGGCGAGCCGCCTCGAGGCGCTGACCAAGGAATTCGGCTGCCAGATCGTCGTCTCGAACGCGCTCGCCGCCCGCACCAGCCTCGTCACGGACGGCCTCGAACACCGCACGACCGAGGTGCGCGGCCTCAGCGACACCCTCGACGTCCTGCTCATCCCCAAGGGCCGCCAGATCCAATTGCGCGACGATACCCCCGCCGAGACCGCAGAAGCCGCCGGCTGACCGGCGGGCCAGGAGGACGCGCCACCGTTCCCGCCGGACCATACGGATTTCAATCCTTCGGAAACTCGAGCCCCATCTCCCGGTAGCGCTCGGGATCGTCTCCCCAATTCTCGCGAACCTTGACGAAAAGGAAAAGGTGAGCCTCCGCGCCGATGATCTCCTTGATCTCCGCGCGCGCGTCCATCGAAATCTGCTTGATCGTCCGCCCCCCCTTGCCGAGCACGATCTCGCGCTGGCTCTCGCGCTCGACGAAGATCGTCTGCTCGATGCGCACCGCCCCGCCCCGCAGCTCCTTCCAGAGCGTGGTCTCCACCGTCGACACGTACGGCAGTTCCTGGTGCAGCCGGTGATAGAGCTTCTCGCGCGTCACCTCCGCGGCCAGCTGGCGCATCGGCGCGTCCGAGAGTTCATCCTCGGGATAGAGCCACGGCCCGAACGGCATCAGGCTGGAAAACCGTTCGCGCAGTTCGCCGACCCCGCTGCCGGTGAGCGCCGAGATCATGAAGGTCTCCTCGAAGCGCGTGCGCGCATTGAGATCGGCGGCAAGGCTCAGCAGGCGCTCCTTCTCGATGCGGTCGACCTTGTTGAGCACCAGGAGAACCGGCGCGCCGATGCGCCCGAGATTGGCGAGGATGCGCTCGACGTCCCCGTCGACGCCGCGCGCGGCATCGATGAGGAGCGCGACGACGTCGGCCTCCCGCGCCCCGCTCCAGGCCGCCTCCACCATCGCCCGGTCGAGCCGCCGCTTGGGGGCGAAAATTCCAGGCGTGTCGACCAGCACGACCTGCGCGGCCCCGTCGAGATAGATGCCGCGGATTCGGCTCCGCGTGGTCTGCACCTTGCGGCTGACGATGCTGACCTTGGCACCGACGAGTTGGTTGACGAGCGTCGATTTGCCGGCGTTCGGCGCCCCGATCAGCGCCGCAAAGCCGGCGCGCGTCGCCACCCCCTCGAGGCTCGTGCGCCCGACGCCCCTGAGGGAGATGTCGTCGCCCGCCGCCTGCTCGGGCGCGGCCGCTGGTTCCTGCCCGGCTGCCGTCCCCGCCGCGTTCGCGTCCTGATCCCCGTTCGCCCCGTCATTCATCGGGAATGTCCTTTCCGGATGGCCAAACGCCCTCCCGCATCAGCAGGGCCGCCGCTGCCTCGTGCTCGGCGATCCGCTTGCTGCGACCGCTGCCGCGCGCTGGCTCGACTCCCTCGACCCTGACCTCCGTGACGAATTGCGGCGCATGGTCCGGTCCGCTTCGCCCGATCGCCCGATAGGATGGCAGCGGGCGCCCGAGCCCCTGCGCCCATTCCTGGAGTTCCGACTTGGCGTCCGCTGGCGTCTCGGTCATCTCGTCGATGAGGTCGACCCAGAACCGCGCCACGATATCACGCGCCGGTCCATAGCCGCCATCGATGAACACCGCACCGAGAACCGCCTCGCAGGCATCCGCCACGATCGTCTCCTTGCGCCGGCCACCCGTCGACATCTCGCTGCCCCCGAGCCTCAGGGCATTGCCGAGATCGATGGCGTACGCCACCCGCGCGCACGTCTCGCGCCGCACCAGACGGTTCAGCCGCTTGGCGAGATCGCCCTCGGCCGCGTGGGGAAAGCGCGCCATGAGGAGTTCGGCGACCGCCAGCCCGAGGACCCGGTCGCCGAGGAACTCGAGGCGCTCGTTGTCGGTTTCGGTGGAACTGCCGGAGCGCGCACTCGCGTGCGTCAGCGCGCGCTGAAGGAGACGCTCGTCCCGGAACCGGTAGCCGAGACGCTCGGCGATCTGCTCGAGTGAGACCGCCTCACCCACGGCCTAGTCGACGAGATCGAAGAAGCGCGACCAGCGGATCGTCGAGCCCCACTTCCAGGGCTCGAAGACCGACCACTGTTCGGTTGCCGAAAAGAAGATGACCTGCGCCCGGCCGATGAGATTTTCGTGCGGAACGTATCCCACCCGGTATGTGGCGCGCGAATCGAGCGACTGGTCCCGGTTGTCGCCCATCATGAAATAATGACCTTCCGGCACCTGATACTCGGAGGTGTTGTCGAACGTGCCGTTCGCGACCACGTCGAGCACGTGATAGCTGACCCCGTTGGGCAGCGTCTCGCGATACCGCGGCACAGTGACCTTCCGCCCTGTCTCATCGACCGTCTCGAAGGTACCGTCGGCCACCTTCTCGACCGGTTCCCCGTTGATGAAGACCTGACCGCGCCGCACCTGGATCCTGTCGTTCGGCAGGCCGATGACACGCTTGATGTAGTCCGTCTCGTTGTCGCGCGGCAGCTTGAAGACGACCACATCGCCGCGCTCCGGTTCACCCGAAAGCACCCGGCCATCCCAGATCCTGTAGCCGAACGGGAAGGAGTAGCGCGAATAGCCGTAACTGAACTTGGAAACGAACAGGTAGTCGCCGACGAGAAGCGTCTCTTTCATCGAACCGGACGGAATGTTGAACGGCTGATAAAGAAAAATCCGCACGAGGAATGCGAGGATCAACGCATGGATGATCACCTTGAGGAACTCGATCGTTCCGCTGCTCGAGGACTTGTCGGCTTCAAGACCAGCGCTCATGTCGTCTCCGCTTGCTCGATTTGGCCGCACCGACGATAGCCGGCGCAAGTCCTGCCCGCGAGGCCCATCCCCCTGAGCGACCCCGGGCAGCCTCCCGCCCCCCTCATAGACGCTTGTTCCCGATGCGGCAACGAATGACGCCGCCGGCCGCGGTCCCGCAGTCCTCACCGCCCCGGCATCTTGGCCGGCAGCGCCGAGATGATGACGATGGCTTGGGCGAGCGGGAAATCGTCCGTGATCGTGAGAGCCACCCGGGCCTCGTGGCCCTCGGGCGTCAGCTCCGCGAGGATCCGCGCCGCGCCGCCGGTCAGCACCAACGTCGGGCGGCCAGACGGCAGGTTGACCACGCCCATGTCACGCCAATAGACGCCGCGCCGAAAGCCCGTTCCAAGAGCCTTCGAGCACGCTTCCTTGGCCGCGAAGCGTTTGGCGTAAGAGGCGGCACGCTGGGCCCGCCCTTCCGACTTGGCGCGCTCGATGTCGGTGAATATCCGCTCGATGAAGCGCTCACCGAACCGCTCCAGCGAGCGTTCGATGCGGCGAATGTCGATGATGTCGTTGCCGATCCCGAGGATCATCGACCTGCTCCGCCGACGCCTCCGGCGAGCCGCGCCAATTCCATCTGGCAGAGCATCTCCGCGATCGCACCGCCGAGCCCCTGGAACACCGCTTCGCCGACGAGGAAATGCCCGATGTTGAGCTCGGCGAACTCAGGGATGGCGGCGACCGGGCCGACACTCGCGAACGTGATGCCATGGCCCGCGTGCACCTCGATGCCCGCCGTGTGCGACTCCTTCGCGCTTGCGGCGAGGCGGGCGAGTTCACGCGCCGCGCCCGCCTCGTCACCCACCTCGACCATCTCGCAATAGGCGCCGGTGTGCAGTTCGACCACCGGAGCGCCGACTCGCGTTGCCGCCTCGACCTGGACAGGCTCGGGATCGATGAAGAGCGAGACGCGGATGCCGGCATCGCCGAGCCGCGCCACGGCATCGCGGACCCGATTGGCCTGCCCCGCGACGTCGAGACCGCCCTCGGTCGTCACCTCTTCACGCCGTTCCGGCACGAGGCACGCCGCATGCGGCCGGTTGGCGATCGCGATCGCGATCATCTCGTCCGTCACCGCCATCTCGAAGTTGAGCGGCCGGTCGATCGCCGCCATCAACCGCGTGATATCGCCATCGCGGATGTGCCTGCGGTCCTCACGCAGATGCGCCGTGATGCCGTCGGCGCCGGCCGCGATGGCGAGCAGCGCCGCTCGCACCGGATCGGGATAGGCGACTCCGCGCGCGTTGCGCAGTGTCGCGACATGGTCGATGTTCACACCGAGCCGCGCCCTGCGCCCGAATGCGCCAATTCCCTCACGCCCCGCACTGTCAGGCATGTACCTCGACCCTTGCCCGTGCCACCGACGGACTCGATGGCTCGCCCGCCCCACCGTCGCCGCTTGCGCACTGCGCTTCGCCGCCTGCCTCCGCGGCGGCTGTCCCGTCGACGACCTCGTAGGGCTCGTTGTGGATGGCCGCTTCCATGGCTTCCTCGATTTCGGCCTCCTCGGCCCGCCGTGCCGCCAGCAGCAGGGCGCGATACATGACCAGGTAGATCACGCTGGCGACCGCGAGCCCGATCGGCACGCTACCAACCAGCATCGGCTTCATCAGTGGCCAGAGCACGTTCGCGGCCGCAACGAACGCCTCGCTGGAGAAGGCCGTCATCGACTCCCAGAGCGTCGCGAAACCATGCTTCAACTGCTCGTCGGAAAAGCGACCGGTGCCACCGAGGATCGCATTCCCGAGCTGGTAGGTCGACACCCAGATGAAAGGAAACGTCAGCGGGTTGCCAACCGCCGTGCCGAACGCCGAGGCGATCATGCTCCCCCGCCCGATGTAGGCGAGGGCCGCCGCGATGATGAAATGGAACCCGACGAAGGGCGTGCAGGACACGAACGCCCCGCAGGCAAAGCCGAAAGCGATGAAGTAAGGCGAGCCCCGCAACCGGCGAACCCGCTTCAGCACGTAGCGCATCGAGCGCGACCAGCTGCGGCGCGGCCAGAGCGCGACCCGGACCCGGGCAAGAATTCCTTCCGGCTTACGCCGCGAGAACAGCATCGCTCGACGTCCTCACCAAGCCATACCGCAATCGCGATCGCCGCCCGCGTCGCGGCCACTCTCATCTGGATGCCGCCCCCCCCGATCGCAAGGGGTGTTCGCACGCGGAGCGGGCGCCGGCACGACCGCAACCCTATGAAAGTACGCTTCCATGTCGTGCGACATGCTCCTTCGAGAGTGCGGCCGATTTCTGAATTGTGACAATGGACCAGCAGGATTTCCGTTCGGTAACCAGGACTGTATGAACCGGCGCCTCCCGCCCGGCTCCAGCCTCCGGACATACGGCGCCGTCGGTCACCGTTCGTGCTCGGTCGATGCGACTTTTCTCAACCTCGAGCGATCGTTGCGGCACGCCCGATTCAAGTCAAATGGTGTTGGCGCCGGGACTCGGCGCCAAAGCGCCATTGACGTGCCCCTGTGGCACGGAGTCATCCCTCGCGCGAACGGAGGGCGTGAAGCAGCGCTCGACCTTGTAGACCACGTCGAGCATTCGTAGGTCGCGCAAAAGCTCGTTGAGATGCTTTGCGTTCCAGACCTCGACGTCGATGTGCATGCGCGTGAAATCCGCCGCGCGGTGCAACATCCTGAGGTTGTCGATGTTGCCGTCGCGTTCGCCGATGACGGTGGCGATACGGGCGAGTGCCCCCGGCTCGTTGAGCGCCGTCGTCTCGATCTGACCGAGGAACCGGCGCGGCGCGTCGCTGTCCACGTCCCACGTCACGTCGATCCAGCGCTCGCGCGGCAGCGCCTGGAACGCCTCGAGCGCCGGCGACGCGATGGGATAGATCGCGATCATCGCCTGTTCGGGCATCAGAATACCGACGATCCGGTCGCCGGGCACGGCACCGAGTTCGCCGAAAACGAGGCCGAGTTGCTCGCTCGCGCCACTCTGCGACGGGGCGACGCGCGGCAGCATCTGCAGCAGACGCCGCTCGGCCTCGTCATCGCCGATCCGAAACTTGAAGCCCGGAATATGCCGGAGGTTGAACCAGCCCTCGAGCGAGGGATCGCCCTGCTCGTGACGGTTTCGCGCCGTGCGCTCGGGCGATGCCGGGCGCGCCTCCTGGAGATCGGGGAACACCGCCTTCAAGACAGCCCCGGAGGTCAATTCACCTCGCGCCACCGCGACATAGGCATCATCGACCGTTTTCAGCGATAGCCGCCAGAGCGCCTGGGCAAGCCGCCCGTCGCTGAACGAATGACCGACCCGCGCGAAAGCCGCCGCCACGATCTGTCGCCCGAGGTCACCATACTGGCGCCGGAGCGCCTCGCGCGAAGCGCGCCGGATCGCCGAGCGCGCCTTGCCGGTGATCACCAGCTTCTCCCAGGCCGCCGTCGGCGTCTGTGCCTCGGAAGTGATGATCTCCACCTGCACGCCGTTCTGCACCTTTTCCATGAGCGGCGTGGAGCGCCCGTTGACACGCGCACCGACGCAATGGTCACCGACGTCGGTGTGCACGGCATAGGCGAAGTCGAGCAGCGTCGCCCCGCGCGGCAGCGCGATGAGCCGACCCTTGGGCGTGAACGCGAAGACCTGGTCCTGGAACAGCTCGAGCTTGGTGTGCTCGAGGAATTCCTCCGGACTGTCGCCGCTGAGCAGCGTTTCGACATGCCGGCGCAACCAGCTGTAGGGCTCACTGTCGTGCGGCGATACGGGCCCCGAGACACGCACGCCAGTGGAGAGGATCGTCGAGTCCACCTCCTCGCCCGCATACGAAGCGTCCTTGTAGAACGAATGTGCGGCGATGCCGTATTCGGCGATCTGGTGCATCCGACCGGTGCGGATTTGCAGCTCGACCGGCTGATGACGTGGCCCGAGCACTGTCGTGTGCAGCGAGCGATAGCCGTTGTGCTTGGGCGTGGAGATGAAATCCTTGAAACGGTCCGGAACCGCGGGCCAGGTGGTGTGGATGCGCCCGAGGATGCGATAGCAGTCCTGCACGTTGGCGACGATGACGCGGAACGCGTAGATGTCGCAGAGCTGCTCCAGCGAGAGCTGGCGATGCTCCATCTTGCGCCAAATGGAAAAGGGCTTCTTCTCGCGCCCGTGGACGACCGGGACGAGGCCGTCCGAACGGAGGTTTTCCTCGAGCGATCCCTTGATCTCCTCGATGAGGCCGGCATTGCGCTCGCGCATCTCCGCAAGCTTGGCGCTGACGATCCGGAAGGCCTCCGGCTCCATCCACCTGAAGGCCAACTCCTCCAGTTCCTCGCGCAGCCCCTGCATCCCCATCCGCCCGGCGAGCGGAGCATAAATCTCGATCGTTTCCTCGGAAATCCGCCGGCGCTTGTCGTCGCGCATCGATTCGAGCGTGCGCATGTTGTGCAGCCGATCGGCGAGCTTGATCAGCAACACCCTGACATCGCTCGAAATCGCGATCAGCAGCTTGCGGAAATTCTCCGCCTGCTCGGCGCGTTTGGTCGCAAGATCGAGCTGCTTGAGCTTCGTCAGCCCCTCGACGATGCCGGCGATCTCCTCGCCGAATTCGTCGGCGATGTCGGCGACCGTGGTGGGTGTATCCTCGACGACGTCGTGCAGCAGGGCGGCGGCGATCGTCGCATCGTCGAGCCTGAGGTCGGTCAAGATAGCGGCAACAGCCTGGGGATGCGTGAAATAGGCTTCGCCCGAGGCGCGTTTTTGATCCTTGTGGGCGCGCATCGCAAAGACATACGCCTTGTTGATGGTCGCGATATCGGCGCCCGGATGGTAGCTCTGCACCCTCTCGACGAGCTCGAACTGTCTCATGGCCTTAATCAATCGGACCCGCGCCGCCCGCGCCCGACGTGGCGGGGACGTTATCGGCTTTCACCTCGTCGCAGCCATGATAGCAGGCAAAGCGGGCGCGCCCAAGCCGGTCGACGCCCTCGGCAAGAACTCCCGATGTGTCGCGCCAGGGGCGGGCCGGGCAGTCCGCCTCGCGTCAGCCGTTGCGTCCGTTGGCACCGGGCGACTCGGCCGGCGCCAGGCTCTCCAGCCCGCGCAGCAGTTCCTCTTCCGACATCGTGATGCGGTCGATCTGGCTGTCGCTCGACTGGTCGTCCTGTCCGAGCACCGGCAGGCGCTGGTCACCACCCGACTGCACGTCGGGCTCGTCCACTTCGACGAATTTCTGCAGCGAGTGGATGAGATCTTCGCGCAGGTCGTCGGGCGCCACCGTGCCCTCGGCGATTTCGCGTAGCGCAACCACCGGATTCTTGTCGTTGTCGCGATCGATGGTGATCGGCAGCCCGCCCGCGATGGCCCGGGCCCGGTTGGCCGACATCAGCACCAGATCGAAGCGATTGGCGACTTTCTCGACGCAGTCCTCGACGGTGACGCGAGCCATGATCACTCCTCGGATTATTTTTGGGATCAGCCGATCCGTATAGCGGCTACCGGGCACCGAGGCAAGATGCTGCATCGAAGCCGCGTTTCGCAGGCAGGCCTTCCGGACCGATCCCCATTCGGGTGGCACACCACGGCCGGCGCCGTCAGAGCGGCCCGAGCGGGACGATCTTGCGGTCGTCGGCGCGGTTGCGCGCCAGGAGCCGTCCCACCCCTTCGCGCGTCACCGGATGGCGCCAGCGCGGTGCCACGTCCCGTAGCGGACGCAGCACGAAGGCCCGCCCGCGCACCCCCGCGTGGGGCAGATCGAGCGCCATTGGTCGCATCCCGACACTCTTGCCCTGCAGGCGCGCCACCCGTCCCTTGTGATCGATGATGTCGATATCGAGCGGCCTCGGCCCCCAACGTCGTCCGCCACGCCTGCCTGCGAGACGCTCGAGCCGTTTGACCAGCATCAGCAGCGCCTGCGGCGAGCGCGCAGTGGTCACCTTCAATGCGGCGTTCACATAGGGCGCCTGCCGTCCCGGCCCGAACGGTGGCGTTTCGTATGCGTTCGAAATGGCCACTGGCCCGACGCCGCGCCGCGCCAACTGGCGAACGGCCTCGCGCAGTGCCTCGCGCGGTGTCCCCCAGCGTCCGACGAGATTGCTCCCGAGTGCTATGATCGAGTGAGCCAAGGCGGGTGTTCCAACGTATTGCCTGCCGAACCCCGAGCGTCGAGCCGGGCGACAGGGGAACCAAGGCGACTACGGCAAAGCGCCACGACCGACAACGATTTCGATCGACCGGAAGTGTCGAATGCGCAACTCGAACGCAGGCACCTGCACCGCCGCGGGCCCTGCCGCAAACGACGTGGCGGACCACCTTGCTGCGCAGAAGGTCTCAATTCGCAGCCCGAGACATCGACATGAAGACAACGAGTTGCTACATGTAGGTCCTAACGATTCTGCAAAAAACCTATCATGAGCACAATGAAATGAGCGCGCTTTTCTACCAATCCGAACGCATTGCACTGTTCATCGACGGTGCAAATCTTTACAGCACCGCGAAATCACTGAACTTCGATATAGATTATAAGAATCTACTTAAGCATTTCAGCACCAAGGGTCGTCTGATACGTGCCCTCTATTATACGGCAGTCGCCGACGATCAAGAGTATTCCTCGATCCGACCACTGATTGATTGGCTCGACTACAACGGCTACACCATGGTCACCAAGCCCTTGAAAGAGTTCACGGACAGCACCGGACGCCGCAAGGTCAAGGGCAACATGGACATCGAGCTGGCCGTACAGGCGATGGAATTGGCCGACCACCTCGATCATATCGTGCTTTTCAGCGGCGACGGTGATTTCCGCTCACTGGTGGAGGCACTTCAGAACAAGGGCAAACGCGTCAGCGTCGTCTCGACCCTCGTGACGAGCCCGCCCATGATCGCCGACGAATTGCGCCGCCAGGCCGATCAGTTCATAGAGCTTTCCGAGCTCCGTGGCACCATCGCCCGCGATCCCTCCATCCGTCAGCAACGCGAGCAGCAGCGTCGCTCGTTCGACCAGGACGAGGGCGACGACTTCGAGGAGGTCTGACCTCCGTCGGGGCGGCTGAGGGTGCACCCGCAATGTCCACTTCCGACCCGATCCGCAGCCCCTCGGAGCCCCCGGCCGATTGCCCGGCCTGCCCTCGCCTCGTTCAATTCCGCCACGATCAGCGCCGCGACAACCCGACATGGTTCAATGCGCCGGTGCCGTCCTTCGGCGACCCGAACGCCCGTCTTCTTGTGCTCGGCCTGGCGCCGGGATTGAAGGGTGCAAATCGAACCGGCCGCCCGTTCACCGGCGATTATGCCGGCGACCTGCTCTATGCGACGCTGATCGCAAAGGACTTTGCGCGCGGTGATTACGCCGCCCACGCCGACGATGGCCTCGAACTCGTCGACGTCATGATCTCGAATGCGGTGCGCTGCGTGCCGCCACAGAACAAGCCGGCCACGACCGAAATTGCCGCCTGCCGAGGCTTCCTCACCGCACGCATCGACGCGCTGCCGCGCCTGCGCGCCATTCTTGCGCTCGGCCGCATCGCACACGACCAAGCACTGACCAGCCTCGGCGCCCGCAAATCCGCCTACCCCTTCGCCCATGGCGCCTGCCACGTCCTCGACACCCCGCGAGCGACCGAGATCGGTCGCGCAACGCCGCTGCGCCTCTTCGACAGCTACCACTGCTCGCGCTACAACACGAGCACACGCGTCCTCACCCCGGACATGTTCCGGGCGGTTTTCGATGCCATCAGGGTCTTCCTTGCGAGTGACGATCCGGAGCCGCGATGACGACCGAGGACGCCGATGGACGCCCGATTCCCCCGGGCGAAGAACCTGCCGGTCCTGGCGAGACGACGGCCCTGGAGAGCCGCCTGCAGACCGCCTTTCGATGGATCTGGCGCTTCAATGCCCTCGCCATCGCCGGGGTCGCGGTCATCGCCGGCCTCCTCGGGCTGATCGCCCTGGCCGCGGTCGGCTACGATTTCCTGCGAATTCGTCATGTCGAGGCGGTCGCCAGGGTCGACCCGACCGGTACGCGCGCGCCCCGCCTCGAGCTGAACAACTTCACCGAAATCGGGCGTACGGACCTGTTCTGGGCGGCCCGCTCCCTCGTCCAGCACGAGGAGCGATATGCCTCTGGCGGCAAGTCCGCCTGGAGTGTGCGCAACTACGTATTCTACGATCCCGCGACCGGCGCGACCCACGAGTTGCTCGCCGACGACACGGCCCTCGTCCTGTCGGCCACGCACCATTATCTGCCGGGCGACGAAGCCAGGGAGCAGCCGGTGGCGATCCTGGTACGCCTCGTACGCCGCGATACGAATGGCGACGGCTATCTCTCCGAGAGCGATGTGGCGGAACTGGCCATCGCGAGCCCGGACGGGCGCCGCATCGTGGAATTGGCCATCCCGCACGATGATCTGAAGGGCACGGCGACCCGTGCCGATGGCACCATCCTCGCCTTCATCGAAGCCCCTGATGGCACCCACGAGGCGCTGCACCTCGACGGGCGCCAACTTGCGATCGCAGAGCGCCACCGGATCGAAGAAGCGGCGGCCAAGGTCGGCCACTGACCGTCAAGTCCCCGCCGCCCGCCCGATCGTCGGGCGAAGGGTCTTGCCCGATCAACCACGCTCACGCATCAGCCGCGAGCGCTGGCGCTGCCAATCGCGCTCCTTCTCGCTCTCGCGCTTGTCGTGCAGCTTCTTGCCGCGCGCCAGGCCCAGTTCGAGCTTCGCCATACCCCGCTCGTTGAAGTAGATCTTGAGCGGCACCATCGTCATGCCGTCGCGCATCACCGCGATCGCCAACCGGTCGATCTCGCGCCGGTTGAGCAAGAGCTTGCGGTGACGCCGGGGCTCGTGGTTGTCGTAGCGGTTGGCGTTCTCGAGTTCGGGAATGTAGGAATTGATGAGGAAGAGTTCGCCGCCCTCGACCGCGGCATAGCTCTCGGCGACATTGGCCTTGCCCGAACGCAGCGATTTCACCTCGCTGCCCTTCAGCATCAAGCCTGCCTCGATGACTTCCTCGATCGCAAAGTTGTACCGGGCCCTGCGGTTCTCGGCGACAACCTTGCGGCCATCGCCCTTCTTCGCCATGGCACCGGTCTCCTTTTCGACTTCGCGCGCCGACTGCGTCCGCGCGTCTCGAGCAACGTTAGATGTTCATCAGACCCGCGAATCGCAAGGCCTCGTCGACCTGCTTGCGCGCACTGGCGCTCGCCACGACCAGCGGCAGACGAACCTCGTCAGGCGCCCGCCCGAGAACGGCGGCGGCATACTTCACCGGCGACGGGCTGGTCTCGCAGAACAACGCCTTGTGCAGCGGCATCAGGCGGTCCTGGATCGCAAGGGCCTTGGCATAGTCCCCCGCCAGCGTCGCTTCCTGGAACTCGGAGCAGAGTCGCGGCGCGACGTTCGCCGTCACAGAAATGCAGCCGACCCCACCGTGCGCATTGAAGCCGAGCGCCGTGCCATCCTCGCCCGACAGCATGATGAGATCGGGCCCCATCAGATGGCGGTGCACACTCGGGCGCGTCAGGTCGGCGGTCGCGTCCTTGATCCCGACGATGTTGCTGCAGTCGCGAAAGAGCCGCGCCATGGTTTCCGGCTGCACGTCGGCGACGCTTCGGCCCGGCACGTTGTAGATGAAAATCGGCAGGTCCGCGCTCTCGGCCACGGCCTTGAAGTGCTGGTAGAGCCCCTCCTGGGTCGGCTTGTTGTAGTAGGGGGCAGCGACCAGCGCGGCATCGGCGCCCGCCGCTTTGGCGTGCTGCGTGAAATCGATCGCCTCGGCGGTGGCGTTGGAGCCTGTGCCCGCGATCACCGGGACGCGTCCCGCCACGGCCTCGACGCACATTTCGACGACGCGCTTGTGCTCGTCGTGCGTCAGCGTCGGGCTCTCTCCGGTCGTGCCGACGGGAACGACCCCGTGCGACCCTTCCGCGATCTGCCACTCGACGAACGCTTGGAACGCTTCGCCGTCGACGGCGCCGTCGCGCAGTGGCGTGATCAGCGCCGGTATCGAGCCCTTGAACATTGCCGCGTTCCTCACCTGCTGGTGCAGTGTCTCGACCGGACCATAGTGAGAGCCGATTCCGCCCGCAAGCCACAGTGCCCGCCCGGCTCCCGCGCGCACGGGAAAAGGCGGCACGGCATGCGCTCAATCGGCAAGCAACGCGCGGCAGCGACCCACCGGGCCGAAACCGGCGGAGTGGGCCGCGCGCGTCGTCAGTGGATCAGAGCACGGCGAAGCCTCGAGAGCTTCTCGGTTTGCCCGGTCAGTGCTTGCAGATCCAACGGTAGGTGATCTGCTTGCCGGTGTTGTTCTGCAGGCCGACGTTGATCTCGCCGTTCCCGTAGACGCGGCAGGAATGGTAACGCCCGGTCTTCCAGCCGCAACCGAGGTTGGCCGTGATCGGCCCGTTGCGGGTTACCTGCACGACGAAGTTCGCCGAACCGTTCACGGTGAAGGAGCGGCTCCAGTCCGTCTGACCGGGCCCGAGGCTGCCGGCGAGGTTCTTCTGGCCATAGGCACAGCCGGCACTGGCGGGCGCCGAAAACAAGACAAGACCAAGCACGATGATCAGGTAACGCATGAGCGGCACTCTCCGAGTTGTCGATCCTCCCCTCGGGGATAGTTTCACACCCGGCGATAAGGCGCAAACTGATTTTCTCGCCTGCGTTATAATCAGACCGCACCGATCATGCGGCCCGTTCGGCTGGCGTACCCTCCGTCAGCCCTTACTGCTCTCGACCTCGCCGGCATCGACCCGCTTGGAGAATTCCGTTGCGCGCCCCTCGGCGAGCAGTCGCGCCTGGCCCACCCAGTCCTCGCGGTCGATGCGGCCCGGGAAGGCCAGATAGGTCGTCACCCAGCGGATTTCCGGCCGCGTCCAGGCGGCGATCTGGTGGAAGTGGTAGATGCCGAGACCATTGAGCCGGTCCTCGTTCACCTTGCCGATGCCTTTGATGCGCTTGAGGTCGTCCGCTCGGCCCGCCTCCGGCGAGGCGAGCCCGAGAGGACGGGCGCCGACGGCGTTGGCCTTTTGCTCGGGCGTGGCGTCCGCGGGCAATTCGGCGAGCCGTGCGGCAATGGCCGCGCTCTCGGCATCGGGGTCGACCGCCTCATCGGCGCCGGAAGCGAGCCCGCTCGGACTTGTCGAAGCCGATGCAGCCATGCTCGCGGCTCCACCCAGGCCCGGCACCACCGCACTACCGCCCGCAGCCGCGCCCCCCAAGGCGGCGGCGGTGGCGACAGAGCCAGACTTGGCGACCGCCTCGATCACCCCGCTCGCGCCCGAACCGCGCACCGGCACCTCGTTGAGCGTCGTTGCCCCGCCGATCGGTGCCGAAAAGTGCCGCCCGTTCTGCGGTCCCGGCGCCGGCGGCCGACCCTGCGCGAAGGCTTCGATGAGAGCTTCGAGGCTTTCCGGCGTCAGGTCCTCGTAGGTGTCCTTCCAGACCTGCACCATCGGCGCGTTGACGCACGCCCCGAGGCATTCGACCTCTTCCCAGGAGAAATCGCCATCCGCCGAGACCGCGAACGGCTCCGGCGCGATGCGCTTGCGGCAAACCGCCTTCAGCTCCTCGGCGCCCCGCAGCATGCACGGCGTCGTGCCGCAGACCTGGATGTGCGCCTTGCGCCCGACCGGTGAGAGCTGGAACATGGTGTAGAAGGTCGCCACCTCCAGTACCCGGATATAGGGCATGGCGAGCATGTCGGCGACGCAGCGGATGGCCGGCTCGCTCGTCCAACCGCCATTCTGCTCTTGCGCCCGCCAGAGCAGCGGGATGACGGCCGAGGCCTGCTTTCCTTCGGGATAGCGCGCAATGAGCGTCTCGGCGAAGGCGAGGTTGTCGGCCGTGAATTCGAAACTGTCGGGCTGGATCGGATGGAGACGGCGGACGGACATGCGATGCTCCCTTTCTGGGCTCGCCGCGTTCTAGTGCCATCGGGCCCGTCGCGTCCACCCGGTCGAACGGCCGAGGTCGGCGCACCCTCCCACCATCCACCGCCGGCGCGACAGGCCGGCTTCAGATCACGCCTTCCTCACGCAGCATGGCGAGGCTCGCCGCGAACGCCGCCGTCGCTTCCGCGACGTCGGCCTCGCTGTGTGCCGCCGAAAGCAATCCCCCGGGCCAGGCCGAAAGATCGACGCCGTTGAGGTTCATCGCGAGTCTCAGGAGCCGGGAAGCATCGGCTGGCTGCTTCTGGAGCCCGTCACGGCCATGCCGGCGTGGTGCAAAGCTCGCCGCGGTCTCGCCAGGCGCACGCTCGCCCATGAAGATGTGGAAGGCCGAGAACTCCCCGTAGACGATCCAGGGCACCCCCGCCGTCTCGAGTTCCCGGTTGAAGCCCGCGCGCAATTGCGCCGCGAGCGCGGAGGCCCGCGCGCAAGCGTCGCCCTTCGCGATGATCTCGAGCGCCGTGATCCCCGCTGCCGCCGAAACCGGACAGGCGTTGAACGTGCCGGGATGATAGACCTTCTCGCGGCCCTGGCGTGCGCTCGCCTCGAAATCGAGGCCATCGAGGATGTCCCGCCGCCCTGCCACCGCGCCGCCCGGCAGGCCTCCTGCGACGACCTTGGCGAGCGTCGTCAGGTCTGGCGTCACGCCCGCCACCGTCTGCATGCCGCCCGGCGCGACGCGGAACCCGGTGACGACCTCATCGAAAATGAGCACGACGCCGGCCGCCCGGGTCCACTCCCGGATACGCGCCAAAAGGGCCCGCTCGATCGGGATCTTGCCGGTCGCCGCCCCGAGTGGCTCGAGGATAACGGCCGCGATGTCGCGGTCCGTCCCGATCACCTCCTCGAGGCGGGCTTCATCATAGGGATCGACCGCCAGCGTCTGTGCGGCCACCGGTCCCGGAACACCGATGACCGGGCTGCCGTCGAAATGGCTGGCATAGCCGCTCGTCATGTCGTCCTGCCAGCCGTGGTAGTGCCCCTGCATCCGCAGCAGCTTGTTGCGTCCGGTAAAGGCGCGCGCCAGGCGCACGGCCATGGCCGTTGCCTCGGTGCCGGAGGAATGGAAGCGCACGCACTCGGCCGACGGCACCATGGCTCGGATCTGCTCGGCCCAGCGGATTTCCAGTTCGTTGCTCGCGGCGAAATGCGTGCCGCGATCGAGCTGCGCCTTGGCGGCGGCCACCACTTCGGGCGGATTGTGTCCGAGCATCAGCGCTCCGTGCCCGCCGTAGAAGTCGATGTAGCGATTGCCATCGGCATCCCACTTCGTGGCGCCGCTCGCGCGCTCGCAGTAGAGGCCATAGGGCTTCATGTGCCGGGAATCGTGCACCACACCGCTCGGCAGCACACCCCGCGCCCGACCGGCGAGCCGCTCCGAGGCCCCCGTGCGCGCCCGGTATGCCGCCTCGATCCCGCCCGCGACGTTGTGACCCGCCGACACCGACCGCTCGCCCATCCGCTTTTCCTTTACAGAGCGCCATCCGGCGCGCCACCATCCAGCGCTTCCAACCTAGCGCCCTCCACCCGGAGCCGAAAGCCCATGCCCCGCATCTTCACCGCCGCCGCCGCCCAGCTCGGCCCGATCGAGCGCGCCGAACCGCGCGAGAGTGTCGTCGATCGGATGATCGTCCTCATCGAGGAAGCCAAGGCGGCCGGCTGCCGCTTCGTGGTCTTTCCCGAGATGGCGCTGACCACCTTCTTTCCGCGCTGGCTGATCGAGGATGCCCAGGAGGTGCAGTCGTTCTTCGAGGCCGAAATGCCGGGCCCGGCGACCGAGCCCCTCTTTGCCGCCGCCCGCCGTCACGGCATCGGCTTTTATCTCGGATACTGCGAGCGCCTTGCCGGCCGCGACGGCGCCGACCACCTCGGCTACAACACCTCGATCCTCGTTTCACCCGAGGGCAGCATCGTCGGCAAGTATCGCAAGGTCCACGTACCGGGCAACGCGGTCTACGATCCCGCGCTCAAGCTGCAGCACCTCGAGCCATGGTATTTCCTCAATGGCGACCTCGGCTTTCCGGTCTCGGAGATGCTCGATGGAAAATTCGGCCAGCTCATCTGCAACGACCGGCGATGGCCGGAAACCTGGCGGATGCTGGGACTGCAGGGCGCCGAACTCGTCGCGCTCGGCTACAATTCCCCCGCCCAGCTCCCCGACAACCCGCGCCAGAACGCGCTGCGCAAGATGCACCACCTCCTGCCGATGCAGTCGGCCGCCTACCAGAACGGCCTCTGGATCATCGCGGCCGCCAAGGCGGGCCCGGAGGAGGGCTGCGACATGATGGGGCACTCCTGCGTCATCGCGCCCTCGGGCGAAGTCGTGGCGCTCGCGAGCGGCGTCGGCGACGAATTGCTCCCCTACCGGATCGACCTCGATGCGACGGCCGAGTACAAGCGCTTCTTCGAGTTCACCACCTACCGCCGGCCGTCCTGCTACGGCCTCATCACGGATCCCCGCTATGGCCAGCCGTCCTGATCGCGAGGCCGACGAGCGCCTCCTCGACGCCATCCAGGATTTCGTCTCCCACCACCCGGATCCCGCCGTCGCGCGCTTTCGCGACAACGTGGCGAATTGGGGAGGGGAGTGGCAGCCGGTCGAGCCCCGCCACCTGGCGGCGAGCGACACCCTTTCGCGCATGGCCTCGATGGCCGTGCCCTCGACCCGCCGGCTGGTCGACATGTTCATCGCCGAGCGCGGAACCCGCCTCTGGGAGCAGAGCTATACGAAAGCCATGGGTCTCGTCGGCGACGACATGCTCGGCGGCTACGGCTTTGCCGAGGTCGTCGGCAAGCGCGGCCCATTCATGAGCGAGCGCGTGCGGGCCGGCGTCGGTGTCTGGGGGCCGGGGATCGAATACCCGATCCACGATCACCAGCCCGAGGAGGTCTATGTCGTCCTCGCCGGCGCCATGGAATTCACCTTCGAGGGTCTGCCTTCGTCCCGGCGCGTGGCGGGCGAACCGGTGTTCGTCGCCTCGGGTCGCCGCCACGGTTTTCGCACCACCGACGAGCCGCTTGCCGTCTTCTACATCTGGCAGGGCGGCGACATGCGCCAGACCTCGCGTTTCGAGCAACGTTGAGGGCGCGGTGTCGAACCGCGCCGGACTATTCTTCCTTGCCCGGCGCGACGATGCCGAGGTGCTGGAAACCCTTCATCAGCTTGGGCTTCTTGGAGGAGATGCGGCCCGGATTGACACCCGCCCAGGCGATCTCGCCGCAGAGGCGGGCGTATTCGATCTTCGGGCAGCGGTTCATGACGACGGTGAGGCCGGCCGCCCGCGCGCGAGCCGCCGCCGCCGGGTTGCTCACACCGAGTTGCATCCACACGACCTTGGCCCCGATTGCGATGGCCTCGTCGGTGATGGCGTCCGCCGCCTCACTGTTGCGGAAGATATCGACCATGTCGACCGGAGGCGGCACTTCGGCGAGAGTTGCATAGACCTTGCGGCCAAGAATCTCCTGACCGGCGAGTCCCGGATTGACCGGGAACACCTCGTAGCCCTTCGACAGAAGGTACTTGAGGACGAAATAGCTCGGGCGGACGGCATTGCCGCTCGCCCCGACGATCGCGATCCGTTTCACGCTCGCCAGGATCGCCCGGATCTCGTCGTCGTCATAGGTTTCATCGGACATGCCCACCGCCTCAGTCACGCCAGATCGGCGCGCGTTTCCCGATGAATGCCTCGATCCCCTCGGCGGCATCGTGCTCCATCATATTGCGTACCATCACGTCGGCGGCGAAATCGTAGGCGTTCCCGAGCGGCATCTCGACCTGCCGGTAGAAGGCCTCCTTGCCGATCTTCACGGTCGCTGCGGACTTAGAGGCGATCCGCCGCGCCATCGCGAACGCGGCATCGCGCGCACCACCGTCATCGACCACTCGGTTGACCAGCCCCCAGTCCACCGCATCCTCCGCCGAAATCATCTCCCCGAGCAGCAGCATCTCCATCGCCCGCTTACGCGAGACATTGCGCGAAAGCGCAACCATCGGCGTCGAGCAGAAGAGCCCGATGTTGACGCCCGGCGTGCAGAAGCTGGCGGAGCGGGCCGCCACTGCGAGATCGCAGCTCGCAACCAGCTGGCAGCCGGCGGCCGTCGCCGTCGCGTGCACCGCGGCGACCACGGGCTTGGGTGAACGCACCACCGTCTGCATGAGCCGCGCGCAGAGCCGCATTGTCTGCGCGAAGAACTCCCGCCCACCGTCCGGGTCGGAGCGATGCGCGGTCAACTCCTTGAGGTCGTGCCCGGCACAGAACACCGGCCCCTCGGCCGCGAGCACGATGACCCGCGTCTGCCTGTCGTCGGCGGCGAGATCGATCGTGCGCTGCAATTCCCCGATCATCGCCAGCGAGAGCGAGTTGCGCTGCTTCGGGCGGTTGAGCGTGAGCTCGAGAACGCCGTCCACGAGCCGTGACAGGACCGCCGGCTGGCTCTCCGTTCCGTTCTCGATCGTCTTGTCTGGCATCATGACAGGCCTCCTTGGCAAACCACCTGCCGCCGCCGGAACGACCCGTGCGGCCGGCGATCCCGTCCCGCACCCACCTATTGCCGCGCAGCCTCGAGGATGCGCTCGTAATACTCGCGCACGAGCCTGATGTTCTCGGCATTGTCGAGCGCCGGCTGTGTCGAGAGCATGTCTTCGTAGATCTCGATCAATTCCTTGCGCGCCTCTTCGTCGATGCCCGGCTCCTTGCTCACCTCCTCCATCTGTTCGCGCAGCTTGTCGCGCGGGTCCGTGAACTCCCCGGTCGCCGGATCGATCGCCGTGAAATAGAGGCCGATCGTGTTCTCCACCTCGATCATGTGCGCAAAGCTCTCGAACCCGGCCTCGCGCGCGATTTCCTCGAGACGCCGCTCGTTATCCGCATCGGCCAGAACCGGCGCGGCGTTGGAGCCTTCATCGGCCTCAACCGCGCCCATCACGACGGCCATCATCTTGGGCCGCGCCAGTATGAAGGCCTCGATGTACGCCGGTGTCAGATCGACGAGGCGAACGTCGTCGAAGAAGGCATCGGACGGGCTGGCGTCATCCTCCTGGAAGGCCTCGTCACCCTCCTCGTCCGCCGTCTCGACACCCTCGCCGGCCGCCACCCGGCCCGTGCCGTACTGCGCCACGACGGGCGCATCGGGCGCGGAAACCACTGCGGAGGCCTCGGCCTCGCCTGGCCCGCCGATCGCGGCCGCTGTCAGCAGCGCCAACATGACCAGGAACTGGCAGGTCCGCCCCGACCCACCTCGCCACCGCACCTGCTCGACGACCGCCTTGACCATCTTGCACCCACCCGCTTCATTCGAAGCACCGAACATAGCCGAGCCCCGCCCGCTCGCAAGGCCCCGCCGCGCCGTCGGCCGGGGCCAGCTGCGCCGCGGAGAGCACGATTGCGCGAGCGCGAGGAGCCCGATTGGTGAGCGATGACATGAACCCGCCGGCCCGCGCCGTGATGACGGCGAGCGAGGTGGCCCGGCTGCTCGACGAGGTCTTTCCCGAAATCCACGACGCCGGCCGCATCTTCGAGGTCGAGGCGATCCGCCCACTCGGCGCCTCTCTGCGCATGCGCTACCATCCTCGTAACCTGAGGCCGGGAGGCACGATTTCGGGCCCCGCCATGTTCACCCTCGCCGATCTTGCCATGTACGCCGCCGTGCTCGGCGCGATCGGTCCGGTTCCGCTCGCCGTCACCACCAACCTCAACATCAATTTCCTGCGCAAACCCCCCGCCCGCGACATGATCGCCGACGTGCGCTTGCTGAAGCTCGGCCAGCGCCTCGCCATCGGCGAGGTGTCATTGTTCGGGGAGGGTGTCTCCGAGCCCGCCGCGCACGCCACGGCGACCTATTCCATCCCACCGCCCTCCAAGCGGGTCGGCGGATAGGAGAAAGCTGAGGTAAATGAATACCCCACGTCTATATAACTGATTTCAAAGCATTCTTTTTTTCGCTTTTGTTTGACAAACGCGTGCGTCGCCCGCTAGAAGAGCCCGTCGGCGGACGGATGTCTCCGCCTCCCCCAATTCGTGACCATCGCGCCCCCGCTGCGGGGTCCAGCAAGCGGAGCCTCCCGCATGAAGACCTATTCGGCCAAACCCGCCGAGATCGAGAAGAAATGGGTGCTGATCGACGCCGAGGGCCTCGTCGTCGGTCGCCTCGCCGCCCTCATTGCCCGGCGTCTGCGCGGCAAGCACCTGGCGATTTTCACGCCGCACGTCGATTGCGGCGACAATGTCATCGTCGTCAATGCCGAGAAGGTCGTCTTCACCGGAGCCAAGCGCACCGACAAGACCTATCATTGGCACACCGGCTATCCGGGCGGCATCAAGGAGCGCAAGGCGCACCAGATCCTGGACGGCCGCTTTCCCGAGCGCGTGATCGAGAAGGCCGTCGAGCGGATGCTTCCGGGCGGCCCGCTGTCGCGCCAGCAGATGCGCAACCTCAAGATCTACGCCGGTCCGGACCATCCCCATCAGGCCCAGACGCCGACGACGCTCGACGTCGCGGCGCTGAACCCCAAAAACACCATTCGCGAGAGCTGACCGAGTCCGCATCGCCGCCCGACCCCCGTTACGCCGAAAGTGATCCCCAATGGCAGACACCCCGTCCAGCTCCCTCGAAGCCCTCGGCCAGCTCGCCGGCGTCGAGAGCGCCCAGACCGCCCCGATCTACCAGCAGAAGCTCGATGCGCACGGCCGTGCCTACGCCACCGGCAAGCGCAAGGATGCCGTCGCCCGCGTCTGGGTGAAGCCGGGCAGCGGCAAGATCACCGTCAACAAGAAGGACGTCGTGCAGTATTTTGCCCGCCCGGTGCTGCAGATGATCCTGCGCCAGCCGCTGGTGGTTGCGGACCGCACCACCCAGTTCGACGTGATCTGCACCGTCGCCGGTGGCGGCCTCTCGGGCCAGGCCGGCGCCGTCCGGCACGGTCTCGCCAAGGCGTTGACGCTCTATGAGCCGGAATTGCGTCCGGTGCTGAAGCGGGCCGGCTTCCTGACGCGCGACAGCCGCGTCGTCGAGCGCAAGAAGTACGGCAAGGCCAAGGCCCGCCGCAGCTTCCAGTTCTCCAAGCGCTGATCCTGGCGTCGGCGCACGACGCCCGCGCGCCACGGCGAACACGATTGTTGCAGGGCCCGGTGCGAACCGGGCCTTTTTCTTTGCGCGCGCCCGTATCAAGCTGGCCCGAGCACGAGGTGGCCCCGGCCGTTCCGGAGTTCCCTTGCCCCGCCCCACGCAACGAGGAGTGCCCATGTCCCGGCACCAGACCCCCCTCACCCCCGAACTGCTCGCCTACCTCGAGCGCATCTCGCCGGCCGAACCCGCACCGATGGCCGCATTGGCGAGCGCGGCCGACCAGCTCGAGCACGCCAACTGGCGCGCCTCGTCGGCCGAGGCGCGCCTTCTCGCCCTCCTGGTTCGGCTGATGGGGGCCCGGCGCTGCCTCGAGATCGGAACGTTCGTCGGCTATTCGACACTCTGGATCGCGAGCGCCCTGCCTGCGGACGGCCGCATCGTCACCTTCGACATCATGGACGAATACCCCGCCGTCGGCCGCCCGTTCTGGGAGGCGGCGGGAGTTACAGGCCGCATCGATCTGCGCATCGCCCCTGCGCTCGAGGCCCTGCCCAGCCTCATCGCCGAGGGTGGCCCCGGCAGCTTCGACATGGCCTTCATCGACGCCGACAAGAAGAACTACCCGAAATACTACGAACTCTGCCTGGAACTGGTCCGCCCCGGTGGCCTCATCGCCGTCGACAACACGCTCTGGAGCGGCCAGGTGATCGATCCCTCCGACACCTCGAAGGCGACCGAGGGCATCCGTGCGCTCAACGCCCGCATCGCCGCCGATCCGCGCATCGAGGCAGCGCCCCTCTCGTGCGGCGATGGCCTGACGCTCGTCCTCAAGCGGGGCGCCTGAGCAATAAGCGCCTGACCACTCCCTCTTGTCCGGCGCTCGATCACTACGATGCCGGACCCGCCAACAACCCTTCGAGGATGTCGCACGCCCGCCGGGCGCCGTCCTCGGCCGCAAGCTGCGCTGCCACCGTGCCCGCCGCCCGCGCAAAGTCCGGATTGCCAACGAGGCGCCGGAGGTCGGCCGTCAGCCGCTCGCCCGTCCACTTGCCCGGGCTCGGCCCCGCAATGCCCGCCCCCAGCGCTTCGACACGCGCGGCCCAATAGGGCTGATCGATCAGGAACGGACAGACGAGGGTCGGGCGCCCGCAGCGTAACCCCATGGCCGTCGTGCCCGCGCCGCCATGGTGGACGACGGCCGCAACGAGCGGAAAGAGCCGGTCGTGCGGGGCTCCCGTGATGACATGCACGTTCTCCGGAAGGGCCCGCCCCGAAGCCGCCTCGTCGAGCCCACCCCAGCCGCCGGCGATGATCGCGCGAAGCCCGTTGGCCGCGAGGGCAGAAAGCCAGAGGTCGAGTGCCTTGCCCGGCTCGCCGAGCGGCATGGAACCGAAGCCGATGTAGACCGGCGGTGGGCCGGCTGCGAGAAAGCGGGCGAGCCGCGCATCGGGCTGCCATTCGGTGCTGGCAGGAGCCGTGTCCCAGACATAGCCGGTCACATGCACGTGCGCCGGCCAATCCGCTGGCCGCGGCTGAACGGCCTCACTGAACGCATAAATGATCGGCAGGGGTGAGCCGTCCGGACGGCTGCGAAGGCTCGCGTGGCTCCGCGCCGACGGCAGACCGAGCAGTTCGCGCCGCAGCCGGCGCGTGATGCCGCCGAGGAAGAGGTGCTCGGCGCCGAGCATCGCATAGCTCGCCCGGTTCAGGGTGCGGCCGAACGAACGGGTCGAGATGGGGAAGATCGGGAAATCCCCCGTCGGCGTCAGCGGCTGGTAGGCGAGCATCGCGGACGGCACACCGAGCGCTTCGGCGATCGAACTCGCGAAGGTGACCTTGGGATGGAAGACGACGAGGTCGGCGCCCTCGCACGCGGCGACCGCCATGCGGGCTGTGGTCTCGTGCCAGGTCCGGGCGACACGGAGCTGGCCTTTGAGGTTCGCGAAGGCACCGCGCTCGATGATGGTTCGCGCGACGGGATCCTTCAACAGCAGGCGGATGTCGTCACCCGTGCGCGCGAAGTCGATTCCGCGCCGGGTCACCATCTCCTCGAAGTTGGCGGGAGCGCCGATCCGGAGCCTGAAGCCGCGATCGCGGAGCCGTACGGCGAGGTTCAGTGCCGGGGCGACGTCCCCGAGGGAGCCCGTGACGAGGATGACGACGAGGGGAGCGGTCCTGCCAGGCAACAATCGCTCCTTCCCCGATCAATCGTGCCTCGACGCGGCAGCACGCCCGTTCTAGAGCTTTTCCGGGACTGGGGCTAACCCTCGAGAGCGGATCGACCGACCCCGTCGGGAGACCCTGTGGTTACGTGTCGTCGTCGGACAACCCGCACCCGCTCACCCGGTCCAGACAGAAGCGTCCTCAGGACGCGCTACGCGACGCGGCGTGAAATCGATCAGTCGTGCCGCGAGGGGGCAAGAGCCGCACTTGAAGAGGTTATGATGGCCAACCGCAAAACCATCCGCATCGCCGTCATCGGCGCCTCCGGCTACACCGGGGCCGACCTCGTGCGTCGCGCCGCCCGCCACCCGGCGATCGAGATCGTCGCTCTCGCGGCCAAGAGCAATGCCGGCCGTCCCCTCGCCGAGGCCTTCCCCCATTTCGCGGGCCTCGACCTTCCCGATCTCGTTTCCGTCGAGGATGTCGATTTCAGCGCCGTCGACGCCGCCTTCTGCGGCCTGCCGCACGCCACCGCCCACGAGATCATCGCCGGCCTGCCGGCGCGCGTGAAGGTCGTCGACATGTCCGCCGACTTCCGCCTGAAGGACCCGGCCGTCTACGAGGAGTGGTACGGCGTGGCCCACCCCGCGCCGCATCTCTTGGCCGATGCCGTCTACGGCCTCACCGAGCACTACCGCGAGGCGATCGCTGCCACCCGGCTCGTCGCCTGCCCGGGTTGTTATCCGACCGCGACGCTGCTCGCCCTTCTGCCGGGCCTCGCCGCTGGCGTCATCGCCCCGGACGATCTCATCATCGACGCCAAGTCGGGGGTTTCGGGGGCCGGCCGGAGCCTGAAACAGAACGTGCTCTTTTGCGAGGCCGGCGAGGGCCTCTCGCCCTACGGCATCGCCAAGCATCGCCATGCCCCCGAGATCGAGCAGGAGATCGCCCGCGTCACCGGCGGCGACGTGCGCGTCAATTTCACGCCCCACCTCGTGCCGATGTCGCGCGGTGAACTCGTTACCTGCCACGTGCGCCTCGCGCCGGGCGCGCGGGCCGAGGACCTGCGCGCCGCGCTCGAGACGAGCTATCGCGGCGAGCCGTTCGTGCACGTGCTGGCCAAGGGCGTCATCCCGGCAACGCAGAATGTGCGCGGCTCGAACGCCTGCCACATCAACGTCTTTGCCGACCGCATTCCGGGTCGCGCCATCGTGGTCGCGACCATCGACAACCTCGTCAAGGGCTCGGCCGGTCAGGCCATCCAGAACTTCAATCTGATGTTCGACCTGCCGGAGACGATGGGCCTCGAGCAGATCGCGCTCTTTCCCTGAACCGGCTCGCGGGACGTCGTTGTCAATCGCGTTCCTCGGCGGCCGCACCCGCGCCCGCGACGATGCCGCCACCCGGCTCACGCAACACCGCGTGCAGGTTCCAGAGCGCGAGCGCCAGCACCACGAAGGCCCCCGCCTGGTGCACGAGCCCCAACCAGAGCGGCACGGCCTCCAGCAGCGTCCAAACCCCGAACCCCGCCTGTACGACGAGCCCAACCGCCAGCGCGCCAGCCGCGAACCGCACCCGTTGTGAATCGCCGATGTTGCGCCGGACGGCGACGACGTGCGCGAGGCCGAAGGCGAGGAGCACATAGGCCGCCATGCGGTGGTTGAACTGCACCGTCAGCGCGTTCTCGAAGACGTTGAGCCAGGCCGGCTGCATGGCCAGCAGCCCGTCCGGAATGAAGGCCCCGTCCATGAGCGGCCACGTGTTGTGCGAGAGGCCCGCATTCATCCCGGCAACCAGTGCACCGAGCAGGATCTGCAGGATGATGCCGACAACCAGGGCGACGCTCGAAACGCGGAGCCAGAGCGGCACGCCACCCTGCCAGGCCCCCACACCGCCGAGCGGATCCGAGCGGGGCCGCAACCCGAGTGCCGTCCAGACCAGTGCCGCGAAGATGACGGTGGCGAGCCCGAGGTGCGCGGCGAGGCGATACTGGCTGACGTCGACCCGATCGCTGAGCCCGCTCTGCACCATGTACCAACCCATGACGCCCTGCAGGCCGCCGAGCGCCAGGATCAGGCAGAGGCGCCCGGCGAGACCCGCCGGTATCCGCCGGAGCACCAGCAGAACGAGCAGCGGCAACCCGAAGGCGAGGCCGACGAAGCGGGCGAGCTGACGATGCCCCCACTCCCACCAGTAGATGAATTTGAACTCCTCGAGGCTCATACCCTTGTTGATCTGCTGGTACTGCGGGATCTGCCGGTATTTCTCGAAGGCGTCGTGCCAATCGGCCTCATCGAGCGGTGGGATGGCACCCAGGATCGGCTTCCATTCGGTGATCGAGAGCCCGGAGTCGGTGAGCCGGGTCGCCCCGCCGACCACGGCGACGGCCAGCACCAGCGCCGCCACGAGGTAGAGCCAGAGGCGAACGAAGCCGGGCCATGCTCGCCGCTCCTGGCGCCCTTCGCGGTCGTCTGAGCTGGCCGCCACGTCCGCATCGGTCGCGCTCATTCTTCGCCTCCTCGCCGGCTCCGTATCACGTTCGCCAATACCCGGCACGACGACGCGAACGCCGCACCCGACAAGCGAACGGCGCACGCCGGGGCGCCGGATCACCGCCACAACCGCCTGCCGCCATCCGACCGCAAGGTCAAGCCGATCCGCGTCTTGCGCCCCTCTGAGGTTACTCGTGGCAACCGACCCGCAACGCGGTATGCTCCGATGACCCTGTCCGCCCGAACGAGCAAGAAGGCCCAAATGCCCGCACGTCTTCGCAAGCTGATCGGCACAATCGTGCTGCTCGTCTACATAACCATCTACGCGCTCCTCGCGATGGTCGTTGGCGCGCGCGTACTCGAAGGCGCCTCGGGCGCCGTGGAGTTCCTCTATTACATGGTCGCGGGGCTCGCCTGGGTGCCGATCGCGGGGCTCCTCGTCACGTGGATGGAGACCGGGCGTTTCCTGCCGGCCCGGCGGCGCCGCGACGGCAGCGCGACGCCCTGAGCGGCGTTGCCGGAGTGGTCACCTGGCGACCGCGAGCCGCGGGCCGCAGCGTGTCAGGCCGCCCGCCCGCCGCTCGCCAGCCGCCGCACGGCATGCCCGGCCGTTGCCAGGAACGTTGCCGCAAAGCTCTCGTTCGCAAAGCGCTTGTCGAGCGGCAGACGCGGCAGGGCAAAGACGTTGCCGACGTGCTCGGGTCCGAGCGGCGCCGCGATGCGGGTGAGCCCGGTCTTGAGCCCCATCTCGCGCACCAGCCGTTGGTCGCGCGGCCCGAACGAGGTCGCATCGCCGAACGGATAGGCGAAATGGCGCGGGCGCACGCCCGTCGCCGTCTCGATGCGCGCGAGTGCTTCGCCGATCTCGAATTCCGCCTGCGCCTGCGGCAGACTGGCGAGCGCGACATGGCGCACGCCTTGCGCCACGAGGCTCATCAGCGGATCGCCGATGAGCATGCGGACCTCCTGCCAGTTCATGGTGGCGTCCTGCGAGAGCGCGGCGACGTCGAGACCGATGCCACGGCAGATTTCGCGCACGAACCGGCGCGCCGACTCCTCCTCGATGGTGCGCAACCAATTGAAGATGGCGAAAAAGGTGGCCCGCTTCTGGGCCAGCGAATCGCAGATGAAGCCCCTGAGTTCGCCGTCGATCCGCACCTTGAGTTCGGCGACCTCGTCGATGACCCGCTCGAGCGCCACCCACCAGAGTTCGCCCGCCCCGCTGCCGAAATCGGTGGCGAACGCGACCGCCAGCGGCACGTCGTTGTCCCGCAACACCTGATAGGCATGTATGATGCTGTCGCGATATCCGCAGTCGAGCGTGAAACAGACGAAGCGCCGCTCGAAATCGCCCTCCACGAGCCGCCAGTGCGCCTCGTCGAGCGAAATGATGTCGATGTCGGCGGCTCGGATCGCGTCGATGGCGAGCTTGAGCTGGCGCGGTGTCAGGGCGGCATGCGTCGGGGCGACGAACGTCCGGCCATCATCGGGCCGCACGTAGTCCACCTGAAGGATCGCGCCGAGGCCGCCCGCAAGCATACCCGCCGTCCTCGCCCTCGCACCCGCGGCCAATGCCCCGACGGTGCGATCCAACACCCCGCCACGCGATGCCATCATCGGTTCCCGCTCCTACCCGCGAGGAGGAGTTAAGACACCTCGTTCCGCGTGGCGCAACGCCGTCGCGTCGATTGCCGACAGCTGCCGCGTGATATGTGCGTTGCGGCCACAGATGTCTCTCGCGCGTCACGCAGCGATGCCGCCTCGAGCAACCGGCCCTGGTGAGCAGGTCTCGAGCGGGCTCAGGAAGCCATGAGTTCGCGCTCGACGCTCGGAACCAGCGCTCGCCCGCTGCCAGCCGCAACCCGGAACACCGGCAGGTCGGCAACATCGTAGCCGAGAAAGCCGGCTTCCACCGCCCGGCCGCCGCGCCGTCGCTCGTCGACCACGACAACACCGGCGTCGATGCGCCCGTCGAGCGCCTCGAGCAATCTTCGTCCGCTGTCCTGTCCCGCGAGGATCGTGATGGTATCGAAGCTCTCGTCGAGGGCATCGAAAAGCATCTCGATCTGATCGCGCGGGTACGCCGCGGGACGGCCGTTGGCGGACCCGCCCATCACCAGGATGAAAAGCCCACTGCGCGGGTCGACACAGAGCGCCTCCTCGAAGCCGATCGTGCCCTCGAGGATCTCGTGGATACCAGGCGCTGCCGAAACGCCGAGACGGCGCGCCAGCACCTCGCCCGCCGAGCCCCACCCGACCACCAGCGACTGCCGTCCCGACCTCGCGCAGGCGACCGCCAGACCAACCGCTTCACTCGCTCCGTCCGCCGCCCGTTCGTAGGCGCTCACCATCACCCTGAGGCCCGGCCCCTCGCTGGCGAGACGGTCGACTTGACCGACGACGCAGGCGAAATCGTCGAGTTGGGTGGTTCGCTCGCCGCCGGTTGGCTCCTTGCCGGTCGCGGCGAACACTCTCTTTGCTCCCTCCGCGTCGTCCGGTGCTGCCATCTCGTCCCGGCTCACCACAGGGCCTTGCGCGGCCGCGCGAAGCCCGCCGGCCGCGGGACGCGGCTGGGCCGGTTCGCCACGTTCGCCGCTCTCCGGCCCGCCGCTCGCCACCGTCAGGCCACGCCGCATCCGCCGCGCTGCCCGACCGCCCCCGCGCACGATGGTCAGCAGCACGACACCGAGACCGATCAGCAGGGTCAGCGCCATCGCGAGCAGCGACCATGCGGCCTTGCGTGGCAGCACGGAACTCGCCGCTGGATCGGCCCGGTTGACGATCACGACCCGCCCGCCGTCCGACGCAGTCGCTCCGGCCACGCTCGGGTTGGCGACGTCATCGCCGCCGAGCGCCGCTGCACGGAGCCCCGTCAACCGGGCTTCGAGAATGGCCAATTGCTCACCGAGGGCGGCCAGGCCGCGCTTCTTGAGCGCGATCTCGGCGTCCATCATCGCCAACCGGCCGCCGGGGTCCTCGTCGCCGGCCGCACCGGTTGCAGCGCCGCGCGTGCCGACGCCGGCCTCTGCGCGAGGCGCACTTGGCGGCGGCGTGAGACGCGCCTCCTCCTCGAGCACCTTTTGGCGCGCAACGAGTCCGGCAAGCTCGCTCTCCATGGCCCTCTGCAGGCCACGAATCTCCTCGCGGATCTGACGACGGACGCCCTCGAGCTCGGCATTGGCCTGCTGCATGCGCGGATGGCGTGAAAGCAACGTGGCGGCAAGCTCGCTCACCTTTTCTTCGGCCGCCAGCCGCTGCGCGATGAGACGGCGAACGACCGGCGAGCGCAGCACCTCGGGCGAAGTCTCCGCGGTTCCATCCTGCAGCATAACCGCGAGCCGCTTGATGCGCTCCGACATCTCACGGCTGGCCGCCCGTGCCGCTTCGATCTCCGCCGTTGTCGCGGGCTCTTGACCCGTGCCGCGCAACCTCGGCGCCGTCGCCGTCGGAGCTGGTGCCGACGCGCGCTCGAGCGCGGCACCCGCCTGCTCCCGCACACTGGTGGCCGCGACAAGATCGGATTCGGCCCTTGCGATCTGGGACTCGAGCCCTCTGATCTCGAGTTCCAGGGCGGCGATTTCGGGCGAATTGCTCGCAGCCGTCACCACTGCGGCGGCCGCGGAATTAGGCCGCCCCGCGCTTGTCCCGCTCGCGGCGAGCACGCTGGAGACCGCATTCGCCACATCGGCAGCCAGCTGAGGGTCGCGGCCGAGGAAGCCGATGCGCAACGAGCCGTTGGCCGCACTCGCCTTGACCACGAGACCTCGGGTGAGGGCGATCCGCAGTCGCTCCGGTTCCTCGAGCGCGCCCCCCACATATTCACGCGGTCCACCGGTGAATCGCCCGACCAGGGGGTCGAGCCGGCGGGGCGCATGCATCGCGGGATCGAGTGCCCGTCGCTGCGCGTCCGAGAGGGCAGCGATTACGGCTGCCTGCGTCTCCGGTTCACGTGCCCGCGCGGCAACGGCCAGGACTGCCGCATTGCCCGCGTCGTCGGCGGCGACCGAAATCAGGCTGGTGGACAGGTACAGGGGCGTGACCTGGGTCAGGATTCCATACGTGCCGACCCCGGCCAGAAGCACCGCCACACCGAGGCGCACGCGGTTGCGCTTCACGGCGCCCCACAGGTCGATGACACCAGCCGATGGGCCGGGAGCCGCATGCGTTTCCCGCTCCATGTCGCTTGCCTCCAAATCACATTCATTCGGAGAATCGCGCTCGACCGGTAAGCAAAGCTTTAACGTGTCCGAGAAAAACACGAGCGATCAGAGTTTCTTAACCATGAGCGCCTAGAACCGTCCCCGGAACGTTGTTGTACGGAGACGTGTCATGTCGGTACGCGTTGGGAGCATTGTGTTGCTGCTTGCCGCTCTTCTCGCTGGCTGCAGCCACATGGGCCAGACCTCGGTGAAGGACGTCGCTCTCAGCGACGAGGAGGCCGTCATCGCGGTGGCGATCGCCTCCCACCGTTCGCATGCCGAACCCGAACCCGCGTCCGACGATACCTACTCCGAGCCGGTCGAGCACGCCTATGGCGAACCCGTCCACATCGATCGCCGGACCACGACCACCGCCATCGAGCCGGTCCAAGCACTCAACTACCGTCTGGACACCGGCGACCAGGTCCGCGTCTTCGTTTACGGCCAGCCAAATCTGTCGCGGGTCTATACGCTCGACGGCGAGGGATTCATTTCCGTACCGCTCATCAGCGCGGTGAAGGCGCGCGGCCTGACCACGTTCGAACTCGAAGCCCGCATCGCGGCCCGCCTCTCCGTGGAATACATCCGCGATCCCAAGGTGAGCATCGAGATTGCCGCGCATCGCCCGGTCTACGTGCTCGGCGAGGTCCGCAGCGCCGGTCAATTCCCTTACTCGGCGGGTCTCACGGCGCGCCGCCTCGTGGCGCTCGCGGGTGGCTTCACGCCGCGTGCCGACAAGCTCGGGCTGCGGGTGACGCGCGTCATCGAGGGCAACCGCGAGACGCACGAACTGCGGCTCGACGAAGACCTCCTGCCTGGCGACGTGATCACCGTCGGCGAGCGCTGGTTCTGAGGCGGTGGCCGTAGGCTGTCGGACGGGTCGAAGAAGGAGACCCGACGGCGACGACGCAACCACCCCGCTCAGGGCGTGATCTGGACCCGCGGCTCGGACGGCTCGTCCTCGTATTCGGCGATCACCACTTCGCCGGTGCCGTCACGGCGATAGAGGTCGGGCCGGAAATGCGCCTCGCCACCGCCATTCGCCCAGGCGGTCAGATAGACGAAATGCACCGGCACCGGCTCCGTCAGCACGACATCCTCCGCAATGCCACCGGCCAGGATGCTGTCCACTCGGGCACGGTTCCAAGTCGGGTCGTCCGCGACCAGCCAGGTCGCAAGATCGATGATCCGCTCGACCCGCACGCACCCGGCACTGAACGAACGTGAACTGCGCCCGAAAAGCTTCTTCAGCGGCGTGTCGTGCAGGTAGACGATGTGCTCGTTGGGCATGTCGATGCGAACGAGGCCGAGCGCGTTGTGATCGCCCGGATCCTGACGAAACTTGACCTTCTCGGTGTCGACCATAGACCAGTCGATGTAGGTGGTATCGAGTTCCTCACCCTTCCAATCCGTGAGGGCGCGGATGTGCTCGCGGCGCAGATACTCCGGATCCTTCATCACCGCAGGGATGAGATCGCGCCGCGCGATGCTGTCCGGCACGTGCCAGTAGGGAAAGAAATTCAGGCCACGGATCTTCGCCTCGACCGTCGGGGTCTGCGCCGCCTCGCGGCCGGCGATGACCTTGGAATAGAGTTCGACGCGTCCGCCCCGCACGGCCTGCAGGTCGAACGAGGGCACGTTGACGATGACATAGCGAGGCATGTCCCGCACGCGCTCGTAGAATGTGCGGATGCGCAGCGAGTTGACTTGCAGCGTCGCCAGCCGCTCGTCCGCCGGCACGTTGAGGGCGTTGTGCGTCGCAACGTCCACGACCCCGTTCGGCCGCAGCCCATGCCGCACCTGGAACCTCTTCAGCGCCGCCTCGAGTTCGTCGTCGAACTGCCAGCCGTCATCGCGCCGGCCACGGAAATCGCCCGAGATCGCCAGCCGCCTGCGCAGCAGCGGCACGCGTTCGTCGCGGGCCCCTGGACGCAGCCACGCGCCCTTGTGGCGCGGCATCGCCGGCCAGCCGCCATCCGCGACGATCCGCCGATGGTGTTCGATCGCGGCATCGAGCGCCATGATCGTATCGTGGCTGAGCAACGTCGTTTCGTTGACCAGGAACGCATCGAGGCGGGCTGCTTCGCGCGCGCGCTCTTCGGCGGTTGTCGAGGCACCCGAGGAGTGGCTCGTCGACTGCGGCCGCCCACCGCTCAGCCATTGCTGGATCCAGTCGCCCGAGTCCCGTCCTTGCGCGGCGGCCGGCGAGGCACCGCTCGCAGCGAGGCAGAGCACGGTGATGGCTGCCGCCGCCAGACGTAGGCCTACCCTGCGGTGTCCCTGCATCCCAATTCCCATGTCCCTGACATCCCCTCCTCGAGGACTTCGCTGCCCAGGTGTGTGACGCCATCGATGCATGCAAGACCTGCGCGTCCGATTGCGCCACCCTCGCGACCGAAGAACGATCACTTGTGAGAGATCGGCTGGCATTGCCGACCCCGTGAACGCCACCGCACTCGTGACGACCGCGCCCGCAATGCCGCCGGTTCCGACAGAGTTGCTGGCCTTATAGCAATTTCGATCGGATGCTGACCCATGATTCTGAGATGTCGGCTGCAAAGGCGGCAGGAACACGGCACCGCCCCCTCCGATCACACCGCACAGGCCAGCGAGGCTCGTCCCGGGGAGCGAACCGTGACTTCACCGCAACAGCTTGGCTCGAACGGCGCAAGCCGAGACGTCTGCTCAGAAATCCGCCATGAGCGGTCGCGGCGTGACGCCGAGGATCGGAGCGAGCCGCGAGATAAGACGTGCGGTGGCGGGCGCTGCCGTCCTGCCGCCACCTCTCGAGGCGCCATTGGCGTCGGTGTGCTTGGGCTCGAACAGCATCACGTAGGTGATGTAACGCGGCTCGTGGGCCGGGAACGCGCCAACGAAACTCGCGATGACCCGCTCCTTGCTGTAGCCCTCGGGCGTCGGGATTTCGGCGGTGCCTGTCTTGCCGCCGACATCGAGCCCCGGCACGTCGGCCCGCCGTCCGGTGCCTTGTGGCGACGTCACGTTGAGCCGCATCAGGGCCCTGAGGCGCGCGCTCGTCTCGGGCGAGATGACCGGCCGCGCGCGATAGTCGATACGCCCTTCCGGCACCTTGAGGAACGTCGGATAGATCGGATGCCCACCGTTGAGGAGGGTTCCCGCCACCGCCGCGAAATGCATGGGAGCGAGTGCGATGCCATGACCGTAGGCGCTCGTCATGGCATGGAGATCGTCCCAACGCACAGGCGGCAGAGGTTCGGCCATCGCCCCGAGTTCACTGGTCAGTGGCCGCAAAAGCCCGATCCGATCCATGAAGTCCCGCAGTGCCTCGGGCCCCACCGCCTCGGCCATTCGGGCTGCTCCGATGTTGGAGGACTTGAGGAACACCTCCTGCAGCGTCAGAGGCCGGTTCTGCGGATGGTCGTCGCGGATCACGCGCCCGGCGATCTCGATCGGCGCGCTGGCGTCGTAGAACGTCTCGAGCCCGCCATGGCTGCCATCGAGGACGGCGGCGACCGTCACCAGCTTCAGCACCGAGCCGAGTTCGAAACGCTCCCGCGTCAGCCGGTCGATCGCCTCCGGGACCAGCGCACCGCCCGAATGGTTCGGATCGAAATCCGGCAGCGAACTCATCGCCACGACCTCTCCGGTGGTGGCATCGAGCACCAGGCCGGCCGCCGCCACCGCCTGGTTCTCCGCCATCGCCAGCTCGAGTTCGCTGCGCAGCGCATGCTGAGCCGCCAGATCCAACGAGAGCGCCACCGGCGCCTTGGGCGATCGTCCCGGCGGCTCGACAGCGTCGATGCCGACCGTCTGGTCGATGTGACGTTCGATCGCGAGGGTTCCGAGGTTGTCGATGCTGACCGTTCCGAGAACGTGAGCGGCGAACCGCCCGGCGGGATAGACGCGGCGCAGCTCCGGACGGAAGGCGAGGCCCGGCAGGCCGAGATCGTGGATCTCCTGCGCCTTGGCCGGAGTCAGACCCCGGCGGATCCAGACGAACCGCCGCGAGCGATCCGCCAGTTCGCCACGCAGCCGTTCGATGTCGAGACCATCGATATGGTTGGCGAGTTCGAGCGCCACGGCATCGGGATCCGTGACGTGCAGCGGATCGGCAAAGAGCCCCGGTGAAACGATGTCGGTCGCGAGCACCCGGCCCTGGCGGTCGACGATATCGGGCCGGGCGAACGAGCGCTCGCCGGCGCGCGCGACGCTGAGCGAGGGGCGATCCTGCGAAATGAGCCCGAGCCGCCCGAGCTGGAGCGCGACAGCGCAAAAGGCACCGATGATGACGAGTGTGAATGCCGCCAGCCGGCGCCGCGAGACGGCCCCACCACCAACCCCACGGCCGCGTCCGGGACGGCTCGTGTCGGCCTCCGCGCCCACGGGTCGGGGCGGCGGCGGTGGCGCGCCATGCACGACCTTTCGCACCCGGTCGGCCGCGGAGGCAGAGCGTCCGCTCATGGCCGAACGCTCCCATCGATCACCGCCGAGAGCCGCCCATCGGGCCGGCGTTCGGAGGTTCCGCCGTGGGAATTGCCCCGACCGAGCCGGCGTCCGGCCTCCTCGAGGCTGACGATCTGGTCCGGCTGCATCGGGCGATAGCCGAGATGCTCGCGGGCGAGCCGCTCGATCCGCGCCGGCTCGGTGAGATAGCCCCAGTCGGCTCTGAGTGTCGCCACCTCCGCGCGGGTGCGCTCGATCATTCGCGCCAGCTCCCCGACGCGCTCGTCGAGGAGGCGCGTGTCGTTCTTGATCGCATAGAGCGCGAAGACCATAGCCAGGGTCGCCGGCACGATGATGAGGGTCAGGAGACGACGCACGGGTTGCAACCTTCCGATCCGGAATGGGTCTCGAGATCAGCGCCGCACCGTCGGCACCCCCAGCTCCTGCGGGCTCATCGCCCTGGCCGGGGCCGCGGTTCGCACCGCGATCCTCAAGCTGGCCGAGCGGGCGCGCGGGTTGGCGCGGATCTCGTCGTTACCAGGGTGTAAAGGGCGAGGGTTAACGATCCGGAAACCGGGCTCGTCGAATTGCTCCGAACGCTCCGGCAGATGCCGCGATGGACGGGCCTGGCGACCGGCGCGGGCCCGCATGAAACGCTTGACGATGCGATCCTCGAGCGAATGGAAGCTGACGACCGCGAGGCGGCCACCCGGGCGCAGCACCCGCTCCGCCGCACAGAGCGCCTCGGCGAGCGCATCGAGTTCGTGGTTCACATAGAGCCGCAGCGCCTGGAAGGTCCGGGTCGCCGGGTGCTTGTCGTCGCCGGGCGGCCGCCCGATGGTGCGCTCGACGAGCGCGGCGAGCTCACCGGTCGTCGAAATCGGCGCTGCCTGTCGCTCCCGCAGGATGGCACGCGCAATGGCGCCGGCCCGCCGCTCCTCGCCGAACGACCTGAGGATCGTCGCGATCGCCCCTTCACCCGCCGTCGCGACCAACTCGGCCGCGCTCTCGCCGGCCTGCGACATGCGCATGTCGAGCGGTCCGTCGCGCATGAAGGAAAAGCCCCGGCGGCCGTCGTCGAGTTGCATCGACGAGACCCCGACGTCGAGCACCACACCGTCGAGGGAACCGGGTCCGAGGCCGTGCGCGCCGGCAATGAGATCGAGACTGCGGAAATTGCCCTGCTCGACGATCAGCCTTGGAGCAAAGCGCGCAACGAGTATCGCCGCCTCCGCGACCGCGTCCGGATCCTGGTCGATGGCGAGCACCCGGCAATTGGCCGCCTCCAGGATCGCCCGCGTATAGCCGCCCGCCCCGAGGGTGCCGTCGATGTAGGTTTCACCGTCGGCGGGCGCGAGCGCCTCCAGCACTTCGCGAAGCAGCACGGGAACGTGACGCGTGTGTCCGCTTGCGGCACCCGCGGACTGGGGTTCGCCGCCACCCGTCATCGTCCCCGTGCTCCCTCGTTGCCGTCCGGGCCCTCTTCCGGACGGCCCCCCGCGCCGAACAGCCGTTTGTGGTCGCGCGCCTTTTCTCGTGCCGCCGCGCGATGAGCCTCGAAGCGGCCGGGCTCCCACATTTGAAATTTCTGTCCGAGCCCCACGAACGTGACCATCCCTTCGATGGCCGCATGCTCGCGCAATTCCGAAGGAAGGACGATGCGGCCGTCCCCGTCGATCTTGAGCACCTGGACGTCGCCATAGAGCGCGACAGAGAGTTCGTCCCGCTCGTCCGAATAGTCGTCGAGACCCGCGAGCAGGGCATCGATCTTCTTCGCAAGCACTTCGCCGCCAGCATCGAGGGCCGGACGATCGAGCGCGGGGTAACAGTAGATGCCGCCTTCATAGCCATCCCGAGCCAGGACCTCGCGGAAGCTGGCCGGAATGGAAACCCGTCCCTTGGCGTCGACCTTGTTGGTGAACGTCGAGACAAAGCGATCCATCCCACCTTCCGAGCGCCTCGGTTCCCTCATCCTGCTTGCACGGGGCCTTCTGTGCTTGCCGACTGGCGCGGCCGGACTCCCGCGCCAAAGCCCGTATCTTGCGCATTCCCCGCCGACCTGGCCGCCGTGTCCTGCCATTGCCCCGTGTGGGGCGAGGGAGCCGCGGCGATCATCGCTCGTGGCCTCGAGCGTGTTCGCTCTGTCGGCCCCCTCGACGCGCCCCGTTACGGACGGGCACTCATGGGATTACATGGGAAGTTATGGGAGTCAACGGAAATTTAACGATTTCTTTGGGATCGAACTTGATCTGGATGGTGCCGGGAGCAACCGCCGACACGCGAGCGCCAAGCCGAAGGGGGCGCGCCACGTTGCCAGGATCGTGGTAGATTGACGGGGAACGCCGCATCATCACGCCCGCGGCAAATGCCTCAGTCGATTGACGGGATCACCATGACCACCGAGAGCCTACTCGCGCTGCCCGCCCGCGATGTCGTCGGTCATTTGCGGGAGGGCACCGTCACTCCGCACGACTGCCTCGATGCGCTCGAAGCCGCCATCGCGGCGCGCAATGGCGAGATCAACGCCCTGCCGACGCTCTGCTTCGAGCGGGCGCGGACCTTTGCCGACGATCTCCTGAGCCGGTCCCCAGGCGAAAGGGGCGTGCTCGCCGGCCTGCCCATCCCGATCAAGGATCTGACCGAGGTCGCGGGCGTGCGCACGACGTTCGGCTCTCTGGCCTTTTCAGGGCACATCCCCGTCGACTCCGATCTCCTCGTCGAGCGGCTCGAGGCGGAGGGCGCCATCGTCTATGCCAAGTCGAACACGCCCGAGCTCGGCGCCGGCGGCAACACCTTCAACGATGTCTTCGGACCGACCCGGAACCCGGCCGCGCCGCACCTTTCGGCGGGCGGCTCGTCCGGCGGCGCGGCGGCGGCGATCGCGGCGGGCATGGCCTGGGTGGCGCATGGATCGGACCTTGCCGGCTCGCTGCGCACCCCGGCCGCGTTCTGCGGCGTCACCAGCCTGCGTCCCTCGCCCGGCCTCATTGCAACCAGCCCCGGTGCCAATGCCTTCGACGTCCTGGCGCAGAACGGTCCGATGGCGCGCGACATCGCCGATCTCGCACTCCTCGCCGACGCCATGAGCGGGCTCGACGCCCGGGCCCCCCTCGCAAAACCGCGCCAGCAGGCCGGCCTTGTCGAGGCCGTCCGCCGACCGGCCCTGCCCGCCCGCATCGCCTTTTCGCCGGACCTCGGGATAACGGAGACCACCGCCGAGGTTCGCGATCGCCTCGAGACCGCGCTCCTCGCAATCGAGCGGGCCGGTGCCATCGTCGAGCCCGCGCACCCCGATTTTGCCGGTGTCCACCATGCCTTCGACGTCCTTCGCGCCCTCGGCTATGCGACGGGCCACGAGGCAACGCTGGAGCGTCATCGTGACGTTCTGAAACCCGAGGTGGTCTGGAACATCGAGCGCGGCCTTTCACTCACGGGCGAGGACATCCGTCATGCCATCGCCTGGCACGGCCACTGCTTCCGGCTCGCCGCCGCCTTCATGCAGGATTACGACCTCCTCGTCGTGCCAGCCGCCATCGTCACGCACCTGCCCCTCGCAGAGCGTTATCTAGGCTACGGCCACGGCGTGCCTTACGCGGAATATTATCGCTGGCTGGCAATCGCCTACGCCATCACCATGACGACGCTACCCGTCGTCACCCTTCCCGTCGGCCCGCGCGCGAACGGCGAGGGCTTCGCGCTCCAGCTCGTCGGGCGCCCGCATGGCGAGGTCGAGCTGTTCCGCCACGCCGCCGCGATCGAGCAGGTCCTGGCAACGGCCGGCTGAGGCGAATTTCAGAAACCGGCCAGCGTCGCCCCGGCCGCCAGCGCGACGGCAACGGCGAGCACCTCGGGCACGCTGCGATGCAGCGCCAACAGCAGCACGCCGCAGATCAGCGCCAGCCCGCCCGCCAGCGGGTCGATGCTCGACAACTCCGGAACCCCGAAACGAACCGGCCCGACCTCGACAGGCACGATCGAACGGAAAATCACGTGCAGCGCGAACCAGATCGCGAGGTTGGCGATGACACCGACGACGGCCGCCGTTATCGCCGCGAGCGCGCCCTTGAGACGCGGCTGGCCGTTGAGCCATTCGACGTAGGGCGCACCGACGAAGATCCAGAGGAAACAGGGAGCGAATGTCGCCCAGAGCGCGATGACGGCTCCCGCCGCGCCGAGCCACAGATTGCCCTCTCGCCCGGCGGCCGCAACGAAGGCGACGAACTCGGTCACCAGGATGAGCGGGCCGGGCGTCGTCTCGGCAAGCCCGAGGCCGTCCATCATCTGGCCGGTCGTCAGCCAGCCCCGCACCGCCACGACCTCCTGCGTCATATAGGCAAGCACGGCGTAGGCCCCACCGAAGGTGACCACCGCCAGCTTGGAAAAATACCAACCGAGGTCTGCCAACAATCCCCCTGCGCTCCCCCACTCGAGGACGATGAGCGGCAGGAGCCAGATGGCGAGCCAGACAACCGCGGTGCGCAGGCTCGCCCCGACATGCCCCGCCGCTAGACGCGCCACGTCGGCGTCCGCCCCGGTTGCCCTTTTCCCGGTCAATGCCCCGGGCGTCAGGAACCCGGCGAGAGCGGCCACGACGACGATCATCGGAAACGGCGTGTTGAAGAGGAAAATCGCAACGAACGCCGCAGCCGCGATCGAAAGCTGGAGACCGCCGACGAGCGCCCGCCGTGCGATACGCCCGAGTGCTTCGACGACGATCGCCAATACCGCCGCCTTGACGCCGAGGAACAAGCCCTCGACCACGGGCACGTCACCGAGCGCCACGTAGAGCATGGAAAGGAAAAGAACGACCAGTGCCCCCGGCAGCACGAAGAGGAGCCCTGCCGCGAGACCACCGGCGATGCCATGCAGCCGCCAGCCGGCGTAGGTCGCGAGTTGCATCGCCTCCGGCCCCGGCAGCAGCATGCAGAAACTGAGGGCGTTGAGAAAGCGCCCCTCGTCGAGCCAGCGTTTTTCATCCACCAGCATCCGGTGCATGAGCGCGATCTGCGCCGCCGGCCCCCCGAAGCTCAGCAACCCGATCCGCGCCCAGACACCGAGCGCCTCGCGAAAGCTCGGCCCCTCGCGAACCGGCACTTCCTGCCCCACCGTCATGCCCCGCCTCCACTGCCGATCCGCGATTCCAGCCCGAGACCGGATCCCGAGGCCAGGCCCGCATCATGGGGCCAGTCGTGTGTCTCGCCGAAGACATCGCGCGCCCAGCAATGGAATACATCGTGGACAGGATCGAGGACGCGATGTTTGGGCTGTCGCCTCGAGGGGCAATCGCGTGGGGCCCCTGCCGGTGAGGAAGACAATACCCGCACCGAGTTTTCGATCGCAAGCACACGCCAACGCCGCGCGCCGAAGCCGCGCATCTGCGCCTGCTGTTTGCCGGCCTACATCGCCCGCAACATGAGCTCGAGCAGCGCGTCCGGCGACCTCGGGTCGACGAAGTACTGGTATTCGCGCGCCTGCTGGTCGCGCAGAGCCGTGCGCACCACGCCCTTGGCGTCGAGCACCATCGTGCGGGGAACGTATCCGCCATCGATCGCATACTTGCGATTGATGGCCGGCTCGTCGTCGATGTTGACGATCACGAGCACGAACGACTTGGCGAGCGAGACGATGTCGGGCGATTTGAACACCGCGCGAAAGGTGCGGCAGTGCGGACACCAGTTGGCATGAAAGACGGTGAGCACGGGCTTGCCGGTGCGCTCGGCTTGCGCCAGCCCCGACGCGTAGTCGTGCCAGACGATCTCGGCCCCGTTCCAGTCCTGGGCATCGCGCGGCGGCTGGTCGGCCCGAACACCTGGGCCCGCGACCACGACAAGAAGGAGGCCGAGCACGGCCACGAAGAGGCGCCGCAGCCGGAAGTCACGTGCGGACCGCATTCCGACTGATGACAACGGCGAACGCTTCATGAGATTTTCCTCCTTCTTCCCGCCGATCCCGGCGCCGTGCCCGGGGACAGTCGTCACTGCGGCCCCGATGCGACACTCACGCCTTCCTGCCCGTCCCCTCTTGCCCGGGCGAACCTTCCTCCCTCGCCCCGCCGCGCACCCGCGCGCCGCCGACGAGTTCAGCGATGATCGCACGTAGGCTCGCCGGCTTGCTCTCGATGTGCGGCAGCGGCCGGCAGACCGCGATCGCCGCCAACCCGAGCCGCGCGGTCAGCGTCCCGTTGAAGACGCCCTCCCCGAGCCGACCGGCAACCAACCCGACGAGCCGCTTGCCGATCATATCCTGCGCGAGATCGAGTGTGAATGCGATCCCGCCGGTGACCACGACGTGCGTGACGACCTTGCGCACCAGCCGAAGCGAGGCGAAAAACCCCGGCCGCCCGCCGTAGAGTTCGGCGAGGCGCCGCAGCATGCCGAGCGTCTGGGCCGCAACGAAAGCCATGTCGAGCAGGGGGCTCGGCGAAAGCGCCGTCAGAACCGAGACGCGCTTGGCCGCATCGGCAACGATCGAGCGCGCCCGCCCATCGAGCGCCTGCGCAAGCTCGCGATCGGCGAGCACCAGCACTTCTCCGGCGGACAGCACGCCCCCGTCCTGGCGCGCGAGCATCGTCAGCGCCCAGCGCATGTCCTCGCGCTCGCGATAGAGTGTGCGCAGTCCGTTGAGCGCGCGCCGCGCGGCCTTGCCGTCGTCCTGCCGGAGCGCCTCCTCGGCATCCTGACGCACGCGCCCGAGTCGGCGCAGATGCCAGAGCCCGGCGATTTCGCGGACAGCGATCCCGACGGCGGCGAGCCCCGCGAGAAGCACGAGTGAAAGCGCCGTCCAGCCGAGCCAGCCCTCCCGGCGCATCAGATCGGCGACGAAATCGGTGAGCCAGACGCCGGTGGCGAGCGCGACGAGCGAGCCGAGCGCGGCGAACAACAACGCGATCCAGACTGCGCCCTTCTCGGCGACGCCCCGCGGCGATCTGGCGCCAGCGGGCAGCGCATCGCCCGGCGTATCGTCCGTCAAACCAAAAGGTCCGTCCCGCCGCTCGTCCTCGAAGCGCACGCCCGCATCGCCCGGCGCGAACGCGGTCGGTTTCGGATCCCCTCCCCCGCGCTCCCGGTCGCGATCGTCCCCCCGTCCCGTCATGCCAACTTGTCCCCGATGAGGAACTGGAGCGCCCTGTCGAGGCGGATGTGCGGCAGCGTCGCGCCACCGCCGCGCCCGCCCGCTCCGCCCGTCTCACCTGCGCCCGGCTCGAGCGGCGGCGGCAGGAAGCGCACGAAGCGGATGTTGCGCCGGCTGCGCAGTGCCTCGTCGGGGTCCTCCGGCAGCGTGCCCGGATAGATCACGGCCTCGGTGCGGCCATCGTAGCGTTTTCCATCGATCGTTTCACCCGCCATCGGCACGCCCGCGATGCAGCGCAGTGTCTCGCCGTCGCGCGTCACGACCGCCTGTCGCGTCGCCCGGACCGAGGCGATGGCGAGCGCCCCGACCTCGGCGCCGGCATCCCTCGCGCGTGCGCGGGCCCGCTCCACGATCCGCCCCATGATCCGCTCCAGCCGATCATATCCGGTGGCGTGCAGATGGTCGGCCTTCGTGGCAGCGAACATGACACGGTCGATGCGGGGGCTGAACAGCCGGGTCAGCCAGTTTCCGCTCCCCTGCCTGAATGCCGGAAGGATCGAGCTGACGGCCCGTTCGAGATCCTCGATCGCATCCGGCCCCGCGTTGAGCGCCTTCAAGACGTCGACCAGCACGATCTGGCGGTCGAGCCGCGAGAAATGGTCCCGAAAGAAGGGTTTGACGTATTCGCGTTTGTAGGCCTCGTACCAGGCGTCGAGCTGATCCCGCAGCGTCACCGCCCCCCCGCGCGCCGGCCGCGGCCGCTCGTCATTCGGCAGCGGCAGAGGAAAGAAATTCATGAGCGGCTTTTCCGCATCCCGCCCCGGCTCGAGGAAGCGGCCGGGCGGCAAGGTCGAGAGCGCGTGGCGATCCTCCCGGCAGGCCTTGAGGTAATCGCGAAAGAGCGCGCTTCCAGTGTAGGCGGTATCACTGGAAAAGGGTCCGTCCGGCTCGATCGACTCTATGAAGGCGAGAAAGCGCGCCGCCAGGCTGCGCCGGGCCGGGCCGGCGGCGAGAATGAACGCCTCGCGCGACCAGGTGAGATAATCGCGCTCCAGCAGCGCCAGATCGAGCAGCCATTCACCGGGATAATCGACGATCTCGACGTCCAGCGTGCGTTCGCCGAGGAAGGCGAGGAGACCCGCGCGCGGCTCGTACGTCAAGCGCAAGCGCAGTTCGCTGACGCTGTCGGTGCGCTCCGGCCAGCCCGCGGGGCGCCCCGTCAGGGCCCGGATATAGCGCTCGTAGGCAAAGAGATCGTCGTAATAGGGTGGCGGCATCAGGACGACCGCCTTGAGGCGCCCCTGTGCCACCGGCTCGAAGAAGGGCAGCCAGCCACCGTCCAGGAGGTTGTGCACCAGCGCGGTGATGAAGACCGTCTTGCCCGAGCGCGAAAGCCCGGTCACGCCGAGTCGCACCGTGGGGCGCACCAGATCACGCGCGGTCTCGAGCCGCTCTGCCGTCCAGCTTGCGAGCCCCATCCGCCGCCGCGCCTCCCTGCCGCCCCGTCGGCGGATGGCTGTGAGATAGACGCGGCCGCAAGGTGCGACAAGCCGAGGCTACGTCCAAGCGCCAATTTGGGGCCGGGTCCGCAGTGCAACCGAACGCGACCGGGCAAAGCCGTAGCCCACGCCGCACCTGAGGGAACAGGTCCGCGCGGAGCGCGGACCCGGCACTCAGCAGCCCGGCCAGGGCGACGAGGTCGTGATCGCCTCCGAGCAGTTGGACTTGGGCTTGCGTCCACCCGTGCGCGTTGCGCTGCGCGTCGGCGTTCTCTTCGGCGCCGCCCGAACGACGGGTTTCGGTTTCGGCGAACTCGTCCGGGTGGTCGTCCGCCGGGTGGTCGTGGTCCGGGACGGCGTGCTCCGGGTCCGCGTCGGTGTCGCCTCGCTCGGCGCCGTCTTGACCGTACGGGTGCTGCGCGGGGTGTAGCACTTGCCGCGCGAGTTGCGCTTCTGGCCCTCGGCGCACTCGGCGCGGCGCGGCTCGCTGGCCTGCGGGCTCGTGCGCCGGGCGACGGACGGCTCGGTGTCGCACACCACTTTCGACGTCTCGATCGCCTCGAGCAGGTCTGCGCTCGGCTCCTGGTCGTCCAGCGCCTCGTTGCTGTACTCGGCAAAGCGCTCGAGCGCCCCGGCACTGTTGCGGCCCCAGATCCCGTCCGCCCGTCCTGAGAGGCAGGATTTCTCGATCAGCGCCTGCTGCAGGCGCGTGATGATCTGGTAGGAGCTGAGGGCCGGCTGCTCGTTCTCCACCTGGGTCGGATCGGCGGACGCCACCTTTTGGGTCGGCGTGGCTGGAACCGTCGGCTCAGCCGTCGCGGGCGCGCCCGGAACACTCGGAAGCGTCGGCGCCTGCCCGAGTGAGGGCGCGGTCGGGGCCGAGCTCTGGCTCGGTGCGCTGGCGGCCGGGAGCGCCGCGACCTTGGCGGCCTCCTCCAGCTCCTTCAGCATGGCCTCGAGTTCGCTGCGCTTGGAGCAGCACGTGCAGCTGCCGAGATAGGCGTCGGCGGCCGCTGCGCTGCGGCTCGATAGGATGACGTCGGCCGTCTCCCGCTCGCGCGCGCAGATGCGGGCATTGAGCCGGTCCTGCCGCAGACGGTCCTGCAGCTCCGTGCGGTTGGGGCAATAGAGGCAGCTTTCGAGGTAGCCCGAAACCTTGGTCTCGTCGGGCTCGGCCAGCAGCAGCGCCGAGCGCAGCCGCTCGTCGTGCTTGCGGTCCTCGGCGATGATCCAGGGCAGGCGACCGCCGGGGTTCGCGAGCACCTCACCCGGCTCGGCGCCGACCAGTTCGGCACGCTGCACAGCGCCCGGCTCGACAGCCTTGAGACGGCGCGACATGCGGGTTTCGAGGAACCGCTCGAGTTCGCCGGCCGTGATCGCACCGTCCCCATCGCCGCCGAAGTCGGCTTCGTCCGCCTCCCCGAAGAGGCCGGAAACCAGCGCATCGGTGAAGATGCTCATGCGGTGGCCGGTATCCCAGACCGCGAACTGGTCGCCCTGGGCCGCGGCCAGGACGCGAATGGAGGACGACGTCAACGCGGTGCGGCTCGCCAGGACGACCGGCGCGCCATGCAACGGCGCGCTCCGGTTCTTGACGAGATCGCCGGCATTGCTGCGACCCGAAAAGCAGCTTTCGAGCACGAGCGTCACCTTGCCTTCGGGCATCTGTTCATTCTTGAGTCGCTCGAGCTGCGAGATCAGCGTGTCGACGGAATAGCCCGAAACGGCGAGCTGGCTCGGCTCGGAATCGGTCGCCATCAGATACGGGATCGACTGGTTGCTACCCTGGGCCGTCTCGCGCGAGCCGTGCCCGACGAAATAGACGAACAGCTCGGCATCCTTGCCGCGCACCAGACCGGTCAACCGCCCGAGACTGTTGCCACCGCCGAACAGCACCTTGAGGTCGGCGAGCGAGGCATTGTCGACGCGCTCGATGTTGCGGCGCGGGATTTCATAGACCGTGGTCAGCAGTTCCTCGATGGCCTGGGCATCGCGCTCGGCGAACTGGATTTCGCTGGCGTAGCGATAGTCCTTGTTGGCGACGATGATGGCGAAGCGCTCCTTGGCGCTCGCCGAGGCCGCCATCGTGACGAGCCCTCCGAGCCCGGCAGCGAATGCCGCGAGCATCATGCCGGCGAACGACAGTCGGGATGTCCTGCTCATCTCGTCCTCCAACCCGGGCCGGCAGGCCAACCGGCCGCAGTAGAACAATCCTAGGCCCTGCCCTCTACTTGTGGAAGCGCCAGAGCGATCCGTGCATGCCCCGTGCCGGACGGGCCGTGGGCGACCCCTGCCCCGTGCGCTAATTCTCGCGCGTGCCCGGCCTGCCACTGTCGGACGTCTAAAGCCACGAGCACGTGCGCGGCCGCCCTGTCCTCGTCGATCCACCTGTACACGAGAGACGGCGCCCGCAAGGATGGCGTCCCGAGACCGAGTCACCCGTCGAGATGCTGCCCCTCCCCCAGACGGAAAGGCTCGCCGCCGTCGCATTGGCCGGGCAGTTGCCCGTGGATGCGGTTCGCTTCTTTGCCGCCGAGGCGTTGGGCGTCGCCTGGCGCGTCGGCGCCGGTGAGGTCTTCTTGGGGGCTGCCGTCTGCGGCTTTCGCGGCTCGGCTGGCGTGTAGCAGGCGCCGCGCGAATTTCGCTTCTGGCCCGCCGCGCATTCCACCCGCTCTTGTTTGCGCGGGGTCGTGCGGGGCGGCGGCGCCGTCCGGTTGCGAGGCTCCTCCGCCGTGGTGGCCGGGGTGGTCGTAGCGACGTTGGCCGGTGCACAGGGCTGCGCTGAAGCCTCGATGAGATCGAGCAGGGCAGGCACCGGGCCCGCGTCCACATCGATCTCGATATCGCCGCGGTCACGGTGCATTTCGGCAAATCGCTCAATCGCCCTCCGGCTCGCAGGCCCCCAGGAGCCGTCGGCTCGACCGGAGAGGCACTTGCGCTCGATCAACGCACTCTGAATGCGGGCGATCAGCTCCCGGCCCGCGAGCGAATTGCCCCTGACTGGCGCACCATCAGCGCCCGGCACCGGAAGCGGAACATTCGCCGACACCCCAATGCCGACGCCTCGCGCCCCCGATCCGTCGACGCCACTCGGCGCGCCGAGGGCCGCCGCCGAGATATTTCCGACAAAGCTCAGCGCCGCCGTGCGCACCCGCTCCAGCTCGGCGGCGCGCGCTTCGAGCGCCGCACGCTCGGCGCAGCACTCGCACGTGCCGAGAAACGCCTTGATGGAATCGACACTGCCTTCGGTGACCAGCGACTGCGAGGTCGGCGCCTCCAACTCGCACATGCGGGCGCTGCGCCGCATCGACTGCACCCTTTGGCGAACCTCGTCCTGGTTGGGGCAATAGAGGCAGTCCTCGAGGTACCGCCTCATGGCCCCTTCGTCGGGCTTGGCCAGAAGCAGCGCCGAACGCAGACGCTCGCCGTGCCGGCGCTCCTCGGCGGCGATCCAGGAGAGCTGGCCCTGCACGTTCGCGAGCACTTCGTCACTGGAAAGACCGACGAGGTCGGGCGTCTGCACGACACCGGCCTCGATGCGCGCGAGGCGCCGCGCCATGCGCCGCTCGAGGAAGTTCCCGAGTTCGCCCGCCGTCACGTTGCCGTCGCCATCCCCACCGAGGTTCGCATCGTCCGCCTCACCGAAAAGGCCGGAGACCAGCGCATCCGTGAAGACGCTCATCTCGTGCTGGCCATCCCAGACCGCGTATTGGTCGCCTTGCGCCGCCGCGAGCACCCGGACCCCGACAGGGGCTCCGGCACCGAGCCGGTGCGACAATACGACGGGCGCGCCGTGGAGCGGCGCGCTGCGGTTGCCGAGGAGGTCGCCCGCGTTGCTGCGCCCCGAAAAGCAACTCTCGAGCACGAGCGTCACCTTGCCCTCGGGCAGGACCTCTCGTTTGACGCGCTCGAGCTGCGAGACGAGGAGGTCGACGGAGTAGCCGGAATCCTCGAGCTGGCTCGGATCGGTGTCGGCCGCGATCAGATAGGGCACCGACACGCCCCCGACCCGGCTCTCGCGCGAACCATGCCCGACGACGTAGACGAAGAGCTCGGCCGTCCCGCCCCGCACCATGCCGGCGACCCGCCCGAGGCGCTGACCCTGACCACTGCCGAAGAGCGTGCGCAGGTCGCCGAGCGTGGCATTGTCGATGCGCTCGATGTTGCGGCGCGGCACCCCGTAGACGGTGGTGAGCAGTTCCTCGACCGCCTGCGCATCGCGATCGGCGAATGCGACGGGGCTGGCGTGGCGATACTCCTTGTTGACGACGAGGACCGCGAAACGCTCGCCCGCGTAAGCCGCACCGCAGGCCGCCCCCTGCCAGCCCGCGACCACCACAGCCGCGAGCATCCGAATGAACGTCGCGAACATGCGTCTTTCAGCCATCCCCAAGTCTCCGCAATGGACCCCAAGTTCCGCTCCGCGGCAGAGCCCGCTCACCGATGAATGAGTGAATTAGCGCATCATTGTAACACTCATTGGAATGCAGTCCAGGCACCGGTTGCCACGCCGGCAAATCACGGCAATGGTCGGCGAAAGATCGAGAGAGCGGATCATGGCGGATATCTTCATCAGCTACGCACGCGAGGACCGGGAGCGGGCCGAGGCGGTTGCCGCACTCGCCGAGCGCCACGGCCTCACCGTCTGGTGGGACCGTCGCTTGAAGGGCGGCGCCGCATTCCACCAGGAAATCGAGCGCGAACTGGTCGCTGCGCGCAAGGTCGTGGTGCTCTGGTCGGCAGCCTCCATCACCTCGGTCTGGGTGCGCGACGAGGCCGACCTCGCCCGCCAGCACGACAAGCTGCTGCCCATCAGCCTCGACGACAGTCCATTGCCGATCGGTTTCAGGAGCTATCACACGCTGCGCTACGGCGATGTGATGGCGGACGCCGCGAGCTTTCTCGCCGATTGCGGCCTGACACCGCAAGCTCCGGCCACGAAGGGCGCCGACGGGCAGGACCTGAACGCAATGTTCGACAGCTTCTTCGGCAAGAAGTCCGCCGAAGCATCGACAGCAGCCGAGATAGGCCTCGAGATCACGCTCGCCGAAGCCCATTCCGGCAAGACGGCCGACATGACGGTGCCGCTCAGAAGCCTCTGTCGAACCTGCAACGGCCGTGGCGCGAGCAAGCCGGAACAACTCACCTGCCAGACGTGCGCGGGAACCGGGCGCATCGTAGACAAGCAGGGCTTCTTCAATATCGAGAAGGCCTGCCCGACGTGCTTCGGCAACGGCAAGTTGCCGCCGCGCAGCCAGACGTGCGAGGATTGCCAGGGCAACGGTGTGCGCATGGTGAAACGCACCTTCAAGGTGAACATTCCCAAGGGGATCGAAAGCGGCACCCGCATCCGCCTCGCCGGCGAAGGCGAGCACGACCCGGCGACGGGCGTCACAGGCGATCTCTTCATTCGCGTCAGCGTTGCGCCGGATCCGGTTTTCACTCGCGACGGTGCCGATCTCCTGCGCCGAGTTTCGGTCTCTCGCGAACTCGCCGAGCACGGCGGCGAAGTCGATATCGTCACCCTCACCGGGGATTCCCTGCGCATGAAACTGCCGGCCGGCACCACGGACGGCAAGCAATTCCGCGTGCGCGGTCGCGGCATGCCCAAACTTCGAAGCGAGGAGATCGGCGACCTCTACGTCGAGATCGCGCTCAGTTAGTCCGATCGACGCGGCAACCGCCCGTCAGACCACCTGCCCCGCCGCCCAGCCCGACGACCACGCCCACTGGAAGTTGTAGCCGCCAAGCCAGCCGGTGACATCCACCACCTCGCCGATGAAGTAGAGCCCGAAACCGGGCCCGTGCGGCCTCGCGCGCGCTGCCATGGTGCGCTGATCGAGTTCGCTCGTTGCAACGCCCCCGACCGTGACTTCCGCCGTGCGCCAGCCTTCCGAGCCCGAGGGGGTCACGCGCCAATGGTTGGTGGCTGTTCCGAGGCCCACGATCTGGCGGGATGTGAGATCGGCGAGGTTGCTCAGCGCGGCCCCTGCTTCGGCGGCGATCTGCTCGGCGAGCCGCCGCGGCATCAGCGCCCCGAGCGCGGTCACCACCTTCTGGCGCCCGGCCCCCGCGCCTCGTGCCTCGCCGATCGTCGCCGCGACGTCATGCCCCGGCGCAAGGTCGATCGCGATCGCCTCGCCCTCGCGCCAGAAGGAGGAAATCTGCAGGATGGAGGGGCCCGAGAGCCCGCGGTGCGTGAAAAGCAATCCCTCTCGAAAGCGCGTCGCCCCGTGCGTGACGACGGCATCCAGTGAGAGCCCCGCCAGCCCTGCCGCCATGTTCTTCAGCGCGCCCTCGAAGGTGAGCGGCACGAGCCCCGGGCGCGGCGCCACGACACGAAGCCCGAAGCGCTCGGCGATCGCATACCCGATCCCCGTCGCGCCCATCTTGGGGATGGATTTGCCGCCGGTCGCAACGACCAGCGAGGGCGCGGAAAAAACGCCCACCGGCGTCGTCACCTCATAGCCCCCGGCCCCCGCCGCGACCTCGCCGACCGCCGTGCCGAGCCGGACCGAAACGCCCGCCGCCGCCGCATCGCGCGCCAGCATTGCGATCACCTCGCGCGCCGAGCCGTCGCAAAAGAGCTGGCCGAGCGTCTTTTCGTGAAATGCGATGGCATGCGCGTCGAGCCGCGCGATGAAATCCTCGGGCGTGAAGCGCGAAAGCGCGGAGACCGCAAATCGCGGGTTCTCGGAAATGAAACGATCCGGAGCGCAGTGGAGGTTCGTGAAGTTGCAGCGCCCACCACCGGAGATCCGGATTTTCTCTCCGATCGCCTGTGCGTGGTCGAGGACGACGACACGACGTCCGCGCCGGCCCGCCTCGATGGCGCACATCATGCCTGCCGCGCCCGCCCCGAGCACGATGACGTCGTAATTCTCCATCGCCATGCCCGCCCCTCCGGCGGATGTCAAAGCGCCCGCTCGAGGCGCGCCCCGAGGCGATCGAGGAAGTCGAGGCAGCGCTCGATCTCGACGATCTCGATGAACTCGTCCGGCTTGTGCGCCTCGCTGATGTTGCCGGGCCCGAATACCGCACTCGACATCCCGGCCCGGGCGAAAAACCCGGCATCCGTGCCGAAGGAGACGACTTCGGTGTCGTTGCGTCCGGAGAGTTCGGTTAGGAGCGCGACCGCCGGACCCGAGCCGGACGGATCGAGCGAGGGCACCAGCGCGGTGACCTCCGTCGCGATGTCGGCCGTCGGATGGCTCGCGCGCAGTTCCGGCAGAACCACCTCGCGCGCATGCGCGAGGATGCCGGCGACGATCGCCTCCCCGTCGGTGCCAGGCACGGGCCGGACCTCCCAGTCGAACGCGCAGTCGCCGGCGACGATGTTGCGTGCCGCCCCGCCCGCGATCGTGCCGACGTTGAGCGTCGCAAAGGCCGGATCGAACGGGCTCGCCTCGAGCGGCCGCGCCGCCAGCCCGCGCCCGACCTCCTCCATGTGCGTCAAGAGGCGCGCGGCCGCGAGTATGGCATTGGCGCCCTTGCGGGGGTCCGAAGCGTGCGCCGCAAGGCCGGTGATCCGCGTCGTCAACTCGATGCCACCCTTGTGCCCGGTGACGATGCGCATGCCGGTCGGCTCGCCGACGAGCGCGATCGCCGGGCGCGGCCCTGTCCCGCACACCTCTTCGACCAGCACTGGCGCGCCGTAGCCGCCGATCTCCTCGTCGTAGCACATGCTGATGTGGATCGGTCTGACCAGCTGGCGCCGCTGCCAGGACGGCACCATCGCCAGCATCGCCGCGAGGAAGCCCTTCATGTCGACGGCCCCGCGCCCGTAGAGCCGGTCACCGCGCCGGGCGAGGCGGAAGGGATCGCTGCTCCAGACCTGCCCGTCGACGGGCACCACGTCCGTATGGCCGTTGAGCAGGACGCCGCCGTCGACGCCCGGCCCGATGATGGCGTGCAGGTTCGCCCGCTCGCCGGTCTCGTCATGGCTGAGGCGCACGGCAATGCCGTGGCCCGCGAGATAGTCCGAGACGTAGGCGATGAAATCGAGATTCGTGCGCCCGGAAATCGTCTCGAACGCGACGAGCCGCTCGAGGATCGCGATCGCGTGCCCGCTCGAGTCAACCATGGGACCACCCTCTCGGCCGCGTCAGCGCGAGCGCCCGAGCACCTGCGCGAGCACCATCAGCAGCGTCGTCACCGCGATCATGATGGTCGAGATCGCCGCGATCGTCGGGTCGATCTGGTCACGCAGCGCGTTGAACATGTTGCGCGTCAGCGTAGCGTTCTCGCCGCCGGAAAGGAACATGGCCACCACCACCTCGTCGAACGAGGTCAGGAACGCCAGCAGCGCGGCGGTGACGACGGAAAAGCGGATCTGCGGCAGCGTGACCGTGAAGAAGGCCGTCGCCCGATTCGCCCCGAGGCTGCGCGCCGCCATCTCCTGATTCATGTCGTAGCTCTTGAGGCCGGAGGCAACGACGATCAGCACGAGCGGCAACGCGAGCAGGCTGTGCGCCAGGACGAGGCCCGCCATGGTGTAGAGAACCTTCATCTTCACGTAGACGTAGAAGGCGCCGATCGCGATGAGGATGAGCGGAACCATCATCGGCGTGATGAGAACGACGTAGACCATGCGTGCGAACGGCACGTTGGAGGCATGCAGCCCGTAGGCCGCCATGACGCCGATGGGGGTGGCGACGAGCATCGTGAGGAACGCCGCCGTGAACGAGGCGATCGTCGCCTTCTGCCAGGCGACGGACCCGAAATAATTCTCGTACCAGCGCAGCGACCAGTTTCGCGGCGGGAACTCGAGATACTGGGAATCCGAGAACGACATCGGAATGACGATCAGGGTCGGCGCCACCAGGAACAGCATGATGAGGCCGCTCAATGCATAGAGCCAGAGCCGGTCCAGGTGCGTCACCTGGGTCTCGCTCGCCGGCTGCTTCAGCCAACCGATCATCAGTGGCCTCCCCGCGTCAGGGTCTCGAGGCTGACGAAGCGCGCCGCGATCCAAAGGAAAAAGACGGTCAGCACCAGCAGCACGACGCCGAGCGCGCTTGCCGCCCCCCAGTTGACGAACAGCTCGATGTTGTTGGCGATCTGCATCGAAACGAGGATGACGCGTCCGCCGCCGAGCACCGCCGGTGTCACGTAGAAACCGAGGCAGAGCACGAAGACGATCAGCGCCCCGGCGATCAGCCCCGGCATGGAGAGGGGAAAGAAGACCGTCCAGAACGCCCTGACCGGCCCTGCTCCGAGGTTGGAGGCGGCCTTGAGGTAGTCGCGGTCGATCGCACGCATCGACGAGAGCAGCGGCAGCACCAGGAACGGCAGCATGATGTGCACCATGCCGATGAGCGTGCCCTCGATGTTGTGCACGAACTTGATCGGCTCGCTCCAGAGGCCGAGCTCGATCCCCCAGTTGTTGACGAGGCCGTTGCGCTGGAGGAGGACGAGCCAGGCGTAGGTGCGCACCAGCAGCGAAGTCCAGAACGGCAGCAGCACGGTGATGAGGCAGAGGTTGGCGACCCTCGTCGGCAGCTGGGAAAAGAAATAGGCGAGCGGATAGCCGATCGCCACGCAGATGACCGTCGTCAGGAAGCTGACCCAGAAGGTCGTCTTGAAGATGCGCACATACGATTTCGTCTCCAGCATGCGCGCATAATTCTCGAGCGAATAGCCGCCATCGGCGCCGATGAACGAGACATAGCTCAGCCAGCCGACCGGCAGCACGAGGAGGACGAGAACGAGCAGGAGCGCCGGCGAGGCGAGACCGAAGAGGGAAAGCCGCTCGAGCAACGCATCGCGCTTCAGCGATGCCGCGTTCGGTGCCCCCAGCATCGCCCCTTCACTGGCGCGGACATCGCCTGCAACAGCGCTCATCGCCCGTCCTCCCCGCCCGTGCCGTCGTCGACGATGAGGACGGTATCGCGCGGCTCCAGGCCGAATGCGGCCGTCTCACCGGGCCGCGGAAGACTGGCGATCGTCTCGGCGCGCACGACGCCGCGCTTGGCGATCTCGGTGCCATCGGCGAGCACGGCATAGAGCAGGAAGCTGTCGCCCTGATAGACGACGTCGCGCACGCGCGCCTCGAGGCGGTTCATGCCGGCCCCCTCACCGGGCGCCAGGAGGTGCAGCCGCTCGGGGCGCACGACGAGCAGCAGACGGTCGCCCGCCGGAACCTCCCCCGCGACCTCGAGCGCGACATCCGCGGCAACGAGCCGCCCCGCCTCGCGGCGCACCGGCAGGAAGGTCGATTCTCCGATGAAATCGGCAACGAACCGGTTCGCCGGTCGGTTGTAGATCGTCTCAGGCACGCCGAGTTGCATGACGCGGCCGAAATTGATGACGGCGATGCGGTCCGACATGGTCAGTGCTTCGCGCTGGTCGTGCGTGACGTAGACCGTTGTCATCCCGAGCTTGTCGTGCAGGTGGCGCAATTCGATCTGCATGCGCTCGCGCAGTTTCTTGTCGAGCGCCGAGAGCGGTTCGTCCATCAGCAGGATGCGCGGTTCGAAGACGATGGCGCGCGCGAGCGCGACCCGCTGCTTCTGGCCGCCCGAGAGCTGGTCGACCCGCCTCTCGCCATATCCGGCGAGTTGCACGGTCTCGAGCGCCTGCTCGACGCGCGCCGTGATTTCGGCCTTCGCCAAGCGCCGCAGGCGGAGCGGATAGCCGATGTTGCCGGCCACCGTCATGTGCGGAAAGAGCGCGTAGCTCTGGAACACCATGCCGATGTTGCGGGCGTGCGGCGGCGTGCGGATCATCTCGTCGTCGCCGATCCGAAGACTGCCATGGTCGGGTCGCGTGAAGCCGGCGAGCACCATGAGCAGTGTCGTCTTGCCCGAGCCGGAGGGCCCGAGAAGGGTGAGGAATTCACCGCTCCGGATATCCAGGTCGACATGATCGAGGGCATGCACCCGACCGTAGGTCTTGGTCATCCCGCGGATGGTGATGGCCTGCGCCGCGCTCGTGCCCTTGCGTGCTTCCAATGCTCTTCTCCACCCCTCCATATGGCTGCGCCGGGCGAACCTTCGCCCGGCGCCGATTTTGACAGGCGCTGACGACTACTCCGTCAGCATTTCCTGATAGAGTTCCTGGGCCCGCGTCTCCCACTTGGCATACCACTCGATGTTGATCGGCAGCTGCTTTGCGGCGTTGTCGGGGTGCGAGGGCAGCGCGCGCGAAAGCGCATCCTCGATCTGGCCGATCTCGTAGGCCTTCTTGTTGGTCGGCCCATAGGTGATGTGCAGCGGCAGGTTGGCCTGGTACTCGGGCTTCGAGATCTCGGCGAGGAACTTCATGGCGAGATCACGGTTCGGCGCACCCTTCGGGATGGCGAAGCAGTCGTAGTCGAGCAGGCCCTGGTCGAAGTGATAGGAGACGTTCGCGCCGTCCTTCTTGGCGACGTCGAAGCGCCCGTTCCAGCCGGTGGTCATGTCGACCTCGCCGTCCTTCATGAGCTGGGCCTGCTGCGCGCCCGAGGTCCAGAAGACCGCGATGTGCGGCTTGAGGCGGCGGATCACGTCGATCGCGCGCTTGATGCCCTCTTCGCTGTCGAGCACCTTGTAGACCTCTTCCGGCGGCACGCCGTCGGCCATGATCGCCGGCTCGAGAGCGCCGGCGACCTTGGCGCGGTAAGCGCGCTTGCCCGGGAATTTCTCGACGTTGAAGAAATCGGCCCAGCCGCGCGGACCGTTCTCGCCGTAGGTTTTGGTGTTCCAGGCGGCCACCACCGAGAACACGTCGCCGCCGACGCAATGCGGAATGTAGAGGCCTGGATAGAACGTCGAGACATCGATGACGTTGTAGTCGAGGGGCTCGAGGAGTCCTTCTGCAGCGGCGCGCGCGGCGCTGCCCGAGCCGCTGACGACGATGTCGAACGTGACCGCTCCCGTCTGCACCTGCAGGCGTACGTCGGACATGCCGCCGTAGGTCTGCTCGTTGACGGTGATGCCCATGGCCTTGGCCGCCGGCACGAACAGCGCCTTGCTCTGGGCGTCCTGATAGGCACCGCCCCACGAGGCGATGGTGATCTGCCCATCGGCGAGTGCCGCCCCCGGCCAGGCAGCGATCGCTGCCGCAGCCAGCATGTACTTGAGCTTCATTACGTCCTCTCCCTGTGTTGCGACCTGCTTTTGAGGTCCCTGCTGGTTTGTCCGCCGGCTCGCTCGGCGCGCGGATTTCGCTCCCTCTCACTGCACCCGGCGCGGTCGCGAGCCTCGACCCCGTTGCTCCCGCCGGCTATGGCGAGATTGCTCCGTCCTGCCTCTCGGCCACCGAGGCCTGCCGGGTCTCGTGGCGGTCCCGCATGCGGTAGTACGCCACGACCGCCGGCAGAAACCAAGGCTTGCCCGAATAAAGTGGCCGTGTCGGGAAGGGCAGATCGTCGAACGCGGTGCGCGCCTCGGCCTTGCCGAGGATGCGCTGGCCGGCGCGCATGCCGAGATAGCTCGCCATCGAGACGCCCGAGCCACAGTAGCCGAGCGCATAATGGATGCCGCCGATGACCCCGGTATGTGGCAGCGCATCGAACGTGTAGGCGACCGTCCCCATCCAGGAATGCGCGAGCCCGATGCCGGCGAGTTCCGGAAAGAGCCGCACCATCTCGGCTCGCAGCAACGGCCCCGTGACCGCCGGATCGACCTCACCCGACGAGACACGGCCGCCGAACACGATGCGCCGCCGGTCGGGCGAGGGACGATAATAATAGACCACCTTGCGCGTGTCGGTGAAGACGTAGGCGCGCGGCATCAGGCGGTCCATGACGTCGGCCGCGATCGGCTCGGTCGCCATCATGTAGCTGCCGATGGGAATGATGCGCCGGGCGAGCCATGGCACCAGATTGCCGGAATAGCCGTTCGTTGCAACGAGCACGTCACGTGCCCGGATGTCGCCGGCCCCGGTGCGAACCAGGAACCCGTCGCCGCTTCGCTCGATCCCCCGCGCCGCCACCCCCTCCTTGACGGCGACACCCGCCGCGAGCGCCCGCCCGAGGAGGCCGGCGAGGTATTGCCCCGGCTGTAGACTCGCATGGCGCTTCAAGAGCACGCCACCGAAGTAGGCGCGTGTCGCGATGTAGCCATCCTGGTCCTTGCGGGCGACGACCTCCACCCCCTCCTTGCGCACCTCGGCACCGGCCGGCAGGGACCGCCCCAGCGCCTTGTCGACCAGCCAATCGAAGTGCCGCGGCGTGTGCGCCGCGTGGAACCGTCCGACGCGCGCGAAATCGCAGGCGATCGCCTCACGCGCGAGGAAGCCCTCGAGCCAGTCGAGCGCCTCGTGCGGCACCTCCGTGATGGCGTTTGCCCGCGCGATGCCATAGCGCTTTGCCAGTGTCGCATAGTCCGGCTTGAGGCTGGTCCCGATCTGCCCACCGTTACGGCTGCTGCACCCGGTCCCGATGGTCTTGGCCTCGAGCACGAGCGTCGAGCGTCCTGCCCGTGCGGTCTCGAGGGCGGCGTTGAGCCCGGTATACCCGGCACCGATCACGACGACGTCGTACGCACCCGAAGGTGTCACCTCGGGCACTTTCGGAAAGACCGTATCGGTCCACCAGACCGGGGTTCTGTCGAGCACTTGCGCCACGTCTCTCCCGCGCCCCGCCAACCTCGAGGCCAGCCGTCGGCCTGCAGATCATCGCCGAGCGCATCATCGGGGCCGGCCGTGAATTAGATCAATTGAAATCTTGCAATCGATTCTTTCAAAGTTTTTATGGATAGGGGCAACCGACACCCCCCCGGAGGCCACCGGCATGCATCTCAAGCTCCGCCAGATCGAGGTCTTCCACACGCTGATGAAGGCGGGTTCGGTCTCGCAGGCCGCCGAGCGGCTGAACCTCTCGCAACCGGCCGTCAGCGTCGCCTTGGCCAACCTCGAGCAGGAGGTCGGCTTCAAGCTCTTCCACCGCTCGAAGGGCTTCTTCGCGCCGACCAACGAGGCGGTCCTGCTCTATGCGGAGGCCGAGCAGAGCCTGCTTTCACTCAACCGGCTCGAGAGCCGCGCCCGCAGCATCCGCGCCGGCACGATCGGCGCCGTCACCATGGCGAGCAACGGCGCTGTCGCCATCAACCTGTTGCCATGGGTGATCGCCGAGTTCACCGCCGCCCACCCCCACGTCACCATCGATCTGAAGCTGCGCGACACACGCACCATCGCGAGTTGGGTCGGCGAGCGTGTCGTCGATCTCGGGCTCATCGATGCGCCCGCCCCGGTCGCGGGACTCGAGGTCGAAACCTTCCGAATCCCCTGCGAAGTGCTCTTGCGCGCCGACGACCCGCTGGCGGCCCACCCCGTGCTGACTCCGAAACTCCTCGAGGGGCGCACGATGATCGGCATCACCGGAGATCACAGCGTCGACCGCCAGATGGAGCAGGCCTTCTTCGATGCCGATGTGTTGTTCGAGCGGCGGATCACCTGCTCCTACTTCGCCATTGCGCGCAACATGGCGCGGGCGGGTGCCGGCATCGCGATCATCGATCGGGTGAACGCGCGCCCCGAACTCGGCGACGATGTCGTCGCGCGCCCGTTCGAGCCGACCATTATTTTCGAGTTCGCCATCGTTTATCTGAGGAATGCGGAGATGCCGCCCTCGGTCGCCCGCTTCCTCGATCTCTTGTGCATGCGCCTGAAGACGTTCGTCGACCAGAACTGAGCATCGCGACAGGCGTGGATGGCGCCGGCGGAGCACCGGTCCCGGCATCCGATCGACGCGGTGGTGGCTCAATCGGCGCCGTAGGCGACCACCTGCGACGCTTCGTAGCCGCGCATCAGATGGCCGAAGAGCGCGGCGGCGCTGCGTTGATAGCCGGCCGTCGTCAGATGCAGATGGTCGCGTGCTGCGAGCGGCGGATTGAGCGACGCCCACTGGCCGATCGAGCAGGCACCGCCCATCGCATCGGCCCAGTCCCAGTAGGCGGCATCGAGATCGCGTGCGACCTGGCGCAACACCTCGCGCACCAGTCCCATGCGCGGCAACGGATGCCAGGTGCCACCGACACGGCTCGGACAGCGGCTTTCCGCATGCGGCCCGCTGCCGGCACGTCGCGCCCCGTCGGGCGGTCCGAGCACGAGAACGGAAGCCTGCGGCGCCGCCGCCACGAGCTGGTCGAGCAGATGGCGGACGTGGCCCTCGTAGCCCTCTCGCGAGAGCCCGCTGTTGAAGGCATCGTTCGATCCGTAGCCGAGGATGACGAGGTCGGGCTCGAGGGCTCGGACGTCGGCGGCGATGACCTCGGGTGTCCAGACCCGCGCGCTGTAGACCGCCGCGCCGGGTATGCCGAGGTTGACGTATTGGATGCCGGCTCGGGCCTTCTCCAGGGACCATCCGAGCACCGTCACCGGTCCACCACCGAGTGTGCGCAGCTTGAGTAACGAAGACGACCCTTCGACGCTGACGATTCCGACCGGGCCATCGCCGTCGGATGTCGCAACGCTTGCCCCCGCACCGCCGAGCGTGACCTCGAAACGCCCACCGCCCGGTCGCCTCAGATAGTGCACGCTCGCACGCTCGAAACGCTCGCCCTTGGCGTCGATCGCGAGGACCGCACCGTCGCGATCGCTCGTCGCCCTAACGCCGGTGAGCCCATAGGCCCCCGATTTTTCCGTGAGGCTGTTGGCGAAATGCCAGCCATCGCTCGCGCTCGTCTCCATGCCCGCAACACGGTGCCACCGGAACGCCTTGGGCGGCTGCATGAGGCCGCGCCCCGCGTCCCCGAACCGCTCCTGGAGGCGCCGCCGGAGGGCATCCGGAAAGAGGTCGCTGGCGATATGGCTGTCACCCATGTGGAGGATTCGCAGCGGCCGCGTGCGCACCCCGCTCTCGAGATCGCGCAGCGCCGCATGGAACGACCGTAGCGCCCCGATCGACCGCCGGTCGGGCCGCGCCGCGCTCTCTCCGAACGGTTCGCCGAGTGTCGCCGGCTCCGCCCGTGCGAGTCGCAGAGGCAGCGGCGGGCGCGCAAAGAGAACCGGTGTCGGCACGTCGAACGCTTCGGCGATGCGCTCGGCCGTCGAGCCGGGCGGAATGTCGAAGCCAGGTTCCCGGCGCACCGCGCTGAGCCCGACCGGCGCATGGCGCGCCTCGGCCGATGCGAGCGCGCTCGCAGGGCGCGGCTCCGGTACATCGAAAAGCCCCTCGAAGGTCGGTCCGGTAAGCCCCACCCTGGCCGCTTGTGCCGGAGCAGCCACGGGCCCGCGCCAGTCCAGCCGTGCGGACTTCGCCGCACTGTTGCTGACCTCGAAATGGCTCGGGCTCTCAGCGCGCGAGCTGCCGTTGCGATCGACAATCCGGCCGGACCGGTCGTCATCGCGTGGGCTGGCGACCTCGAGGTTGCATCCGCCGACGGCGGCGAGCGCGAGGGCAACGACGGCTGTCATCGCCAGACGGCACCTCGCCCCTCCCATCGCTCCACCCTTTCCAAGCCCCCGGGTTCCGCCGGAACTTCGTCGAAGCCGGCACCGCGAGACACCGCGCTCGAGGCAGCTAGCTTAGGAAACGACCGTTAATGTGGCGCTTACGGGCGCTCTTGACTGGAACGCCCCTTCGGCGGATCGCCTCGAGTGGAGGGCAACGGCGGGTTCCGCCGGTGCCATCACGACCTACGGGGTGGAGGTGCCACCGGCTCGTGGCGCAGCCGCACTCTGTCCGGTCCCTCCCGCCGGCTTTTGTGCCACTGCGGGATCCGCGCCATCGCTGTCGCCAGCCTGTGGTTCGGTCGCGGGCTCCGTTACCGCTGCGGCAAGGGCCGCGTCGTCACGCGCGATGATCGCTTTCACGACCCGACCGAGCCACTTCACGCCCGAATTGGAAAAGTGCATGCCGTCGCTCTCGCGCATCAGCTTGCGATTGCCCTGATCGTCCGTGAGGTGTGTGACATAGGTCCCGCCCGGACCGGAAAAGAGCTCGTAGGTGTCGATGTAGCCACTGCCCGCCTTCGCACTCTCGGCGCTGAAAATGCCGTTGATCGCCTGCCCGACGGCGTCGTCGCGGGCGTTCTTCTGAATTGGCATCCCGACCCAGTAGAACCGTGCCCCGCGCGAGGTGAACGACCGGATGAGCGCCTCGACGCGAGCTGCATACGTCTCTTTCCAGAGATCGGTCAGCAGCTTCTCGCGGTAGCGCTGCCCCTCGACACGGATCGGCTGGTTGTCGTTTCCACCCAGCATCATGATGACGATGTCGGCCCGTTCGCGCTCGGCGATCTCCTCGGCGGCCTTGTTCCAGTCGTAGAAGTCGTCGCGGACCATGCCGCTGGAGATCTTGGTCAGCCGATCGATCTTGACCGTCTTGTCGCCGCGATAGGCCTCATAGAGCCCGATGTAGAGCTGCCCGCCGAGCGAATCCCCGATGATGAGGATCCGGCGCGGCCCCGCCTCGCCGCCCGGATCGGCCTCGCTTGCAAAGACCACACCGCCCGATGGTGCAAGTGCCAGGAAGCCACCGCCGACCAGCAGGAGACCGAGCGTGGCGACCCAGAGCGACAGCGACAGTGCAACGCAACGCGCCGCCACGGCAGTGGCCTTGCGCAATTTGTGCCCATCAAGCAACACGCTGTCTCCTCACCACAACGAAACCGATCCCAACCCTCTCAATTCGTCATAGAATACTTTACCGTGAGTTTAAGCATTCCATCTGCTCGAGATCGGCGATCCGATCGACGGAATGGCAAATCGGCCGCAGGCGCCGGATCACACGAACGAGATGCGGGCAGCATGTCTCTTCGTTTCAGCCAAGTTCCTGTCGCGCGCGCCCGACACGATCTGGCGGTCCCACCACACACCAGTGGCCAACGATCACACTGCGCCGCACGCCCGACCCCCGTTGCGAGCCGCTCGGGCATCGCCTGCCTCGCGGCCGTGCTCCTCACGCTCGCCGCACTCCTCGCGGGCCCGCTGGCCGCAAGACCCGCCAACGCCGGAGAGGCGACGGTGATCGGTGACAGCATCGGCGACGACATGGCCAAGACCGTCGGTCTGAGGACCGTCGCGCGCACCAGCTTCAGCGTCCGCCGCCACGACATTCGCCGCCAGCTCGAGCAAGTGCCCGCCGGCCACGTCGTCATCGTCAGCGCCGGCCTCAACGACGGCGCAGCGCCCGTCGCCCACTTGAAGCCGTTCCTCGAGCGCGCGATCGGCCACCTCGAGGCGTCCGGCCACCGCGTCGTCTGGATGGGCCTGCCGTGCGTGTTGAAGAAGTGGGACGCCGCCGCCGAGCGCATCGATGCCTATCTCACCGAGCGCCTCGGGGCCTCGGCGATCCAGTATGTCAGCTTGCGGGACGATACGATCTGCAGTCGCGCGATGCGCACGGGCGACGGGGAGCATTTCAAGCCGAAAGGCTACCGCTATCTCTGGGCCAAGATCCGTGCCGAGGCCCCCTACGCGGCGACCGTCACCACCAGGTGACGACCGGCCTGCCCCCCGCCATCACTGGCAGCGCACGGACGCTGCCAATCGTGCCCCGTCCTCAACGCTCCCACGCGTTACGCTTGACGAGCCCGCCGAGCAGCCCGTCGAGCGAGATCGCCCCGGGCCCGCGCAGGACGAGATAAATGAGCGGCAGCGCCCAGAGCAACCGCTGATCGGCGATCGGGCTGTCCTGCACCACATCGAAGAAGTCGCCGATCGTCTTGGCGTCGACCCCGTGGAAGTTGATGTCGACGTAGGTCATCACCGCGATGAAGGCGAGCATGCCGAGGCTCGCGATCCTCGTGAAGAGCCCGACCACCACCAGCAGCGGCAGCAGCACCTCGCCATAGGTTCCCGCATAGACGATGAGCCCATGCGGCAGGAACGCGATCTTGTCGGCGTTGTAGCCGGCCTGCTCGGCCACCGGCGGCAGCATCTGGGCATAGGCGCTGATGGTCGGCACGAGCGAGCCCGGAAATCCGCTCCCGACCTTCGTTGCCGCCGAATTGAGGAGATAAACGAGCAGTACGCTCGCCAGCCCGAGCCGCATCACGAGCCCCGGCAGCCAACCGGCGGTCGCCCGCTCGATGCCGCCGAACACCGCGTCGTGGAGGTTCGCAAGTCCCCTGATCATCTCCCTGCCCCATGCTCCTGCTTGGCTTTTGTTTTCATCGAGGATTGGTTTTCTCCACTCCGGGCTCCGGGTCGGCGGCGGCCCGCGAACTGCCGCCCTCGAGACCGACCACGACCCCGGCCTGGAGGACGAAGCCGACGAGTTGCCCGAGTTCGCTTGCTTGCGCGATGCCGGCCCGCCCAGCCGCTGCATCGAGCGTTGCCCCCTCGACCAGCGCCGCGATGAACTCGAACGCCGTGGGGGCCAGCCGTATCACCTCGACATCGAGACGCGGGCGAATGACCATTCCGACTTCACCATGCCAGGAAATGGCCTCGAGCGCACCCCTGACATCGCACGTCTTGTGCGCCTTCCAGATCGACAGGACCGGCCATTCCGACTTGATGAGGCGGAGGGAGGGATGCATGCACAGCGCCGCCCGGGTCAGCAGCTCCGGATCGCATGCACCGAGTTCGGCGACTCCGATCGGTGCCGCGTCAGCGGCATGATAAGCCTCCCCGATCCGCCACTCGAGTTCCGCCACAGCGGCGAGGAACGGCAACTTCTCGGCTCCCGGCAGCCCCGCGAGGAAGCTCGGAAAACCGCGACCGTAGTGCAGGAGGACCGGGCTCTGCGGAATGTGTTCGGCAACGAAGGCCCGTGCGGCGGCGGCAAAAAATCGATCCCCCACCAATTGCGCCGACACTTCGAAGCGGGCTGCGAGCGCATCGACGAGGCCGACGGCGTGGTTGTTGCGATAGACAGCAAAACGCTTGTCCGCCCGGCGCCCGCCACGTGTCGCGGCGACACTCCCCGGCACACCGGCCGCCGGATCGCGCACCGCGCGCCCAAAGTGAGCCTGCTCATCAAGCCACGGCATCGAGCGTCTCCGATGCAGGTGCGGCGCGTTCTCGCATCACCGCTTCGGCCGTGCGCGCCTCGCTGAAAAGCACCTCCCAGGAGGGAATCTCCTCGTCCCACTCGATCAATGTCGGGACCGGGCCCATGCGCGTGACGACGCCGCCATAAAGCTCCCAGACGGCGTCGATCACACTGCGGTCGTGCGAATCGATCAGCAGCCGCGCGCCGTCGTCGTCGACATCCTCGGCATGTCCCGCGAGATGGACCTCCCCGACATGCGCGAGCGGGAAGCGCTCGAGATAGGCCTGTGGGTCGATGCCCCGGTTCGTCGAGGAGACGAAAACGTTGCTGACGTCGAGCAGGAGGCCGCAGCCCGTGCGCCGCACAACCTCCTCGAGGAAGTCGATCTCGTCCATGTCGCTCTCGCGGAACGCGACATAGGTCGAGGGGTTCTCGAGCAGCATGCGCACACCGGTGACATCCTGCACCTCGTCGATGTGGCGACAGACGATGGCGAGCGTCTCCTCGGTATAGGGCAGGGGGAGAAGATCGTTCATGAAGCCGGTGTCGTGCGTCGACCAGGCCAGGTGCTCCGAGAGCTGCGCCGGCCGATACCGCGCGATGAGGGTCTTCAACCTTGCCAGGTGGTCGCGGTCGAGATCGCGCGCGCCACCGATGGAAAGTCCCACTCCGTGCAGCGAAAGACTGTAGCGCTCGCGCACGCGCGAGAGGAAATGGTGCGGTGGCCCGCCATCGCCCATGTAGTTCTCGGGATGCACCTCGAAAAAGCCGACGTCGGGCGCCCCGGCAAGGATGATCTCGTAGTGGTCCGGCTTGAGGCTGACACCCGCACGGGCTGGCAGAGAGTATCGATCCCCACCCTCCCTCTTGCGTGAATTCCTCGCATCATTCCTTTCCGGAGCCTTCATCCGAATTCCTTTCCACGCCCATCTCGACTGCCGGACTGACGGATATCCCATTGGGAAAAATCATCAATCGCAAACGACGACACCGCAGCAAACCGCTTCGGGCCCGCTGCGGTGCCACGAGGATGTCGGGGCCTCAGGCCTTCGGCAGATCGCGGTCGAGTTCGGTCAGGCTGCCCTTGCGGCCATCCGGCAGAACCTTGTCCCAGGCGAGACCTTCGCAGGAGCCGGCCGGAACGATCGTCCAGGCGTTGCCCTGGTAGTCGACCTTCGAGGTGCCCGCGCACGTCGTGCCGGCGCCGGCCTTGCAGTCGTTCTTTCCGGCGAGTGCGATGCCATAGCACTTTTCGCCGTCGGCGGCCGTCGAGGGCGTGGATGCGAAACAGGTCGCAGCGACCGCGAGGGCACCCGCCACGAGGGCGGCGGACGTCAGAGATCTGCTCATTCGGATAATCCTCCATTGTGCCGGGTGATGCGCGCCACCCGCAGGAGGTATAGAAGCCCATTCCGGCGCATGCGGCAAAACACGCCCGTTCACATCGCCGTTAGCGGTTTTTGTCCGTCTCTTCAGCCGCCGCGAACCGCCTCGACGGCGATCTGGCGCATCAGGAGATGATCCAGTCGGCCAGCCGACAGCCGCGACAGGATGCGCGCCTTTGGCCCGGGCGGGGCAACGGGGCCGAGGCGTCGCACCGAGAGGCCAGCCTCCTCGAACATCGCCCGATAGGAGACCGGCGTGAACCAGCGCAGATGTGTGCGGTCGTGCGGCCCGCTGTCCGCGAGCCGCCATTCACCGCGCAGCAACTGCAGCACGAAGCCGTAGTGCGCCACGTTCGGCGAACTGGCGAGCATGACCCCACCCGGCCGCAGGAGCTCCGCCAGCCGCGCGACCACGCACCAAGGATCGACGAGGTGCTCGAGCACCTCCGAGAGGATGACCGCATCGAGGCTCGCCGCAGGAATGTCGATCGCCATCGTCTCGACGTTGCCGACCCGGACATCGGGAATGAAGCGGCGGGCCCGCTCGGCCGCGGCCGGATCGAGCTCGATGCCGATGTAGCTGCCGCAACGCTCCATTTCGAAGGCGATCGCTGCCGTCTCGCCGCTGCCGCAGCCGACTTCGAGGATCCGCGCCTCGGGGTTGCGCTCGAGGGCCATGATGAAGTCGCGCCGGGCGCCGACGAAGTAGGCATCGCTCTTGCCCGCATAATCCGCCGCCAGCACGTGCTCCGGGCGCTCCGCGCCAACCGGCGGACGCCCAGCCGGTCGCGATGTCGAATGTGCCTGGCGCGCGACTACACCCACGTTCCCCTGCTGCATGTCCGACAGCTCCTCCGCCCGCGGATCGGGCCCCGGGAAACTATCGCGGCAGGATGAGCATTGCCTTAAGGCGACTGCGGGCCGCCTGCCGCCCAACGACCATCGCGGTGAAGCGAAGTTGGCCTGTCATACATTCGTGTTTCGTTATATGTTGGGCTGGAGACCGCCCGGCGGGCCCAATCCATGCCGCCAGCCTCGCCCGCGAGGATGGCGCCGTGGCTCGCATCAATTCGATCAGGGGGAACCCCAATGCCGCAGGCACCGTTGACCGATAATCCTCTCGCAGCGGAATTGGCGACACCGTCGCGCCGCGCGCTGATCCGACTCGCCGCCGGCGCCATCACCGTGGCCGCAATCGGTCTTCCTGCCGCGCCCGTCCATGCGGCAACCGTCGCCCTCGCCGACGGCAGCCTCGAAATCGTCTCGGACGGCGGCCTGACGCTGCCGTTGCGCTTCGTTCTGCCCGACGTGCCGATCGAGGAACTGAATGCCTTCCTCACGGCCAACGGCCAGTCGACGGAGGCCTTCACCGCCGCCTGCAACCTGCCCGTGCTGCGCCGTGGCGAGACGCTGGCCGTGTTCGACGCGGGGGCCGGGAGCAACTTCATGGCCTCGACCGGCCGCCTGCCCGCCAACCTCGAAGCCGCCGGCATCGACCGGGAGGCCGTCACCCACGTGCTCTTCACCCACGCTCACCCCGACCACATCTGGGGCGCCATCGACGAGTTCGACGAACTCATGTTCCCGAATGCCGAGCACCTCATCGCGGCGGCGGAGATCGACTTCTGGCGCTCCGACCAGGCCATGGCGGCCGTTGGTGCCGACCGTGAAGTCTTCGTCGTCGGTGCCCGCGCCCGTTTCGAGGCACTCGGCGATCGCATCCGCACGGTCCAGCCCGGCGAGGAGGTCCTGCCCGGCATCATGGCCATCGACACCAGCGGTCACACGCCCGGCCACCTCTCCTACGAGCTCGCGGGCGCCAGCGGTGGCCTGGTCATCGGCGGCGACGTCTTGACGAACCCGTTCGTGTCCTTTGCCCACCCACGATGGCGCAGCGGCACCGACACCGACGCCGATGCCGGCATAGCCAGCCGCCTGGCCCTGCTCGACAAACTCTCCCTCGAAAAGGCGGCGCTGCTCGGCTTCCACCTGCCGTTCCCGGGCCTCGGACGCGTTGAAAAGAGCGCAGGCGCCTACCGCTTCGTCGTGGATTGAGCCCAGCCGGCGCGGGGACTTCCGGCCGAACGGTCATCGAAGGACCCGCCGCGGGCTCACTCGCCCGCCTGCGGCTCGCGTCGGCGCGTCGCGGCGAAGGCCTGGAACACCGAGCCTTCGATCAGCATCGCCAGCCCCATTCGCGCCCCGATGATGAACCCCGCGAGCGCGATCGGCGCCGAAATCGCGAGCACGGTGAAGCCGGTGACCCCCTGCCCGATGGTGCAACCGAGCGCCAGCACGCCGCCCGCCCCCATCAGGCTCGCCCCGACCAGATGCCGCCCGAGTTCGCGCGCATCGTCGCACGCTTCCCAGCGCACGTCGTCCCATCTGACCGCCGCGATCGCCGCCCCGACCACCACGCCGAGCGCCAACCCGGCGGCATAACCCGGCGCCCGCCCGATCGTCAGAGCGAGGCTCATCACGAGTTCGCCGAAGGGCGCGATGAAGGAGGCCGACTCCATCGGCTGTGGATGCATCGAACGATCGGCGAGGAACGTCGTGATCCACCAACCCGCGGCGACGGCGAACCCGATGACCAGCGAGGCCGCGAGCAGTCTCGGCTGCTCCCTCAAAGCCCGCCCCGACAAAGCCCAGACCGCAACCGCCGCCGCGATCACGAGCCCGACGACCAGCCCGCCCGTCCGCCCCACGACCGGCTCGAGCCAGTCCACGAGCCCGCCCATGCCACCGCCGGTGATCGCCAATGGCTCGAACAGCGCCAAACGCATGTTGGCGAGCGCCCCGAACTGCATGGACAGCCCGGCGAGAGCGATGATCACGATCACCACCAGATGCCGCAGACTGCCGCCGCCGAGCTGCACCGCCGCCCCGAAGCCGCAAGTCCCGACCAACGCCATGCCGAAGCCGAATGCCGTTGCCCCGACGAGGACGGCAATGGGATTGAACGGCGCCGACGCGAAATGCGTGCTGGTGATATCGATGACACCGGACAGCGCGAGCGCCATCGTCGCCAGCGTCGCCGTCGCGGTCAGCAGCGCCCAACCCCTTAGGCCACCGCTGTCGCCCCCATACCAGTAGCGCTCGATCGCGGCGAGCGTGCAGAATCGTGCCGAGCGCGCGGCAAAGCCGATGATGGCACCGACCGCGAGGCCGGAAAGCGGCAGCAGCAGGGGTTCATCGAGTGCGATCATGTCGTGCCCTCGGACAGCCCGCCACGCTGCACGACGCAGCGGTGCGTGCAGGGTGCCCAATGTGCAACCGAGGCTATCGCCGCCATGGCTGCTGGCGCAACGGATTTCGTCAGATCGCCCGGTACTGGACGCTCATTCGCCCTTGCCGCCGCCGTCCTTCACGTTCTTGCAGAAGAGATCGTGCAGCGCTTGGATGATCCCGGAGATCTCGTCGTCGGCGATCGCATAATAGATCATCCGCCCGTCTCGGCGCGTCGTCACCAATCCGTCGACCCTGAGCCGCGCGAGCTGCTGGGAGACCGTTGGCTGCGGCAGGTCGATCATCGCCTCGATGTCGCTCACAGAGCGCTCCCCACCGCTCAGGATGCAGAGGATCATCAGCCGGCTTTCATGGGCCAGCGCCTTGAGGATGTCGCTCGTGCGCCGTGCATGCTGCGCGAGCGTCGCCATGTCGATGCCGTCGGCCGGGTTGGCCAGCCTGAGCGGCTGCTGATCGTTCATTGATCGTCGTCCGGTGCTGTGTTCAGCGTTGCAGTCGTCACGCTCGGAACGCATTCGGCAGCGCGAAAGCGCCGGCAAATCGGGGCATTCTAACGCGGTTCACGAGGAACCGCGAGCTTACCCCGGATATCGGTTTTTCGCTTGCGCTATTCACCCACCCTCCTTGGCCATCCGCTGCATCAGCTCGCCGAGCAACTCCCAAAAGAAGCTTTCCCCGGGATAGCCGCGAATGCGGCCGACTTCCCTCCCCTCGTCCATCAGTATGAAGGTCGGCGTGAACCGCTCCTTGGCGACCCCCGCGAGATCGTCCGGCCAGGGCAGAGCAAGGTCCACCCGGCGCAGCGGGGCGAGCGCACCCTCGCTGGTGCGCGGATAGATCGGACCGATCTCGGCATGCCAGCGAAGACACCAGCCGCACCCATAGGACTCGAGCATCACCAGCTCCGCCGCACGCGCCGACGCCGGCATCGCAACCGCCGCCGACAGCATGCAGATCAGCGCGGCGCCGATCCGCACGGCTTGCCAGCGACCGACCACGCCGAACCGCCTCATGGAGCCTCCATCCGTCTCCCCCGCTCCCGATCGATCGTCGACGATCCGGGCAACGGGTGTTGCGACACACATCCACATATGCGCATATTACCATATAGGCGCCACGCCATCACGCTTCAAACGGCCCGGCGTCGCGGCGCTCTTCAATCGGCCGCACAATACCGGAACCGATCGATGGACGCGACATTCGGAGCTGCCTTCATCGCCGGACTGCTGTCCTTCGTCTCGCCGTGCGTGCTTCCCATCGTTCCCCCGTATCTGGCCTTCCTTGCCGGGCTCTCGGCCGAAGAGATGACGGGACCGGGCTCCTCGTCGGGGCCCAGCCGGCGGATCATGGGCGCGGCCATCGCCTTCGTGCTCGGCTTCACCACGGTGTTCGTCCTGCTGGGCGCGACCGCGAGCGCACTCGGCCAGGCGCTCGTCGATCACATGGATACGCTCGCCGTCATCGCCGGAGCCATAATCCTGCTGTTCGGCCTTCATTTTCTCGGCCTCCTGCGCATCGGCCTCTTCTACCGCGAGGCCCGGGTGCACATTGCCCGCAAGCCCCCGGGGCTCATCGGTGCCTATCTCATCGGGCTTGCCTTCGCCTTCGGCTGGACGCCCTGCGCCGGCCCGGTTCTCGCCGCCATCGTCTTCGTGGCGGGGGCCGAGGAGACAGCCCTGCGCGGCGCGGCGCTGCTAGCGACCTATTCGCTCGGCATCGGCATTCCCTTCCTCGTCGCCGCCGCGTTCACGGGCCCCTTCATGCGCTGGTCGAAGGGTATGCGCCGCCATCTCGGCACCATCGAGAAGGTGAGCGGCGCGCTCCTGGTGGTAACCGGGCTCCTGTTCATGACTGGCCAGATGAAGACGATTGCCTACTGGTTGCTCGAGGCCTTCCCCGGCCTCGGTACATTCGGATGACGGGAACGGAGTGGCGGATCGGGCCAAGCCTGCCACACCGGACCACAAGCAAGAGGAGACCGGGAGCCATGCCCAAGTCCAGCATCGAGCGAGGCGTGACCGCCGCCCGCGCCATCGCCACCGCGCTCGGATTGATCGCCATTCTCGCCGCCCCGATCGCCGCGCCTGCGGCCCGAGCGAGCGAATCCACCATCGGCGAGGACGGCCTCCACAAGCAGTCCTGGTTCGCCATCACCTTCCGGGACATGAGGGAAGACATCGAGAGTGCCGCGGCCCAGGGCAAGCGCCTCGCCATCGTCTTCGAGCAGCGCGGTTGCATCTACTGCCGCAAGCTGCACGAGGAGTTGCTCGCCGACCCGGCCATTCGCGACTACGTGCGCGACAACTTCATGATCGTGCAATATAATCTCTTCGGCGACGAGGAGGTCACCGATCTCGACGGCAAGGCGCTGACCGAAAAGACCGCGGCGCGGCGTTGGCGCGTCGTCTACACGCCGACCGTCATCTTCCTGCCCGAGACCGCCCCTGCCGAAGGCTCGCTGCTCGACGCCGCCGTCGCCACCATGCCGGGCGCCTTCGGCAAGCAGACGTTCCTGCACATGTTCCAGTGGGTGCGCGAGAGAGGCTACGAGGGCGAGGAGCACTTCCAGAAGTACCATGCCCGCAAGCTCGAGGAGCGGCCCGCGAACGGGAGCACGGATTGAAGCTCTGCTCGCCGCGCAGCGGCACGGCGGGCACACGAGGCCGCCGACCCGAGCCCCCGAAAGGCCACGACCGCCATACACATGCACATAATCGAATTTATCTATTGATCGGCGCTCGTCGTTGAGAGTAGCCTTGTGGGCAGGTGGCCCGACCACCGCATTGCAGAACGCGTCATCGGCCCTGGCGGCCCACCGACAGGCGAGCATGAGCGCGGCTCGCCAGCCAGGGATGGCATGGCAGCCGCGCACGACGACAGGAGGAGGATTAT